>NC_015318.1:632500-1002500 GCF_000194135.1 Hippea maritima DSM 10411
TGCTTGGCTGTTTATAGTTAAAAAATTAAATGGTTTTATAATAGTTTGTTCATAAACAGGTGGAAAAGGTGTATGGTAGTTATGGGAAAAATCGTATTTAACCTCAAACTTGTTATAGAGCATATTTTTGTAGACAGGTGACTGATTGCTTAAATATTTTGCAGTTAAACTGTTTTCAAATGTGAAGGTGATTTGGTTTGTTTTGCTATAGGTGCTTACGAAATCGGGAAATTTTGATTGGTCTCGGTCAGGGATGTATTCATATTTCAATGTAGGTTTTATAGAGTGTTTTATGCCCTTAAAACCTTCTGTATTGTTGTTTAAAAATATGCCGTCTATTGTTGTACTTGTTGATAGTATGTAGTCTGGTATAAACGATCTTCTTGTAAACTTTTCATTATCTGGAGCGTTTTCCCAACGGGCATAAAGCTGGTGTATCCCTACTTTTGGCGTAAAATTAAAATAAGATATTTTTGCAGGATATGATAAAAATGCCGTTGTATCTGATGAAATGCCTCTATTGCCTTTTATTCTAAAGTTATTTGTAGTCGACTCTGAGAAGTCCAGTGTTAGATTTTTGTATAGTTTTTTGTTTATTATTCCTATTCTGAGTGAGGGAAGTTTCTGGAGTGTTTCTCTATTATTTTCAGATATCAAGTCTTGATTGTATTCACTATAGAGCGATAAGTAGTAGTTGGATTTAGAGATGTAATAGGAGGCTTTTGATGTTGTGTATCTATCTGAAGTCATTTTTATATTGTTTGCATTTATAACCCTTAGGTTGTTTTTATGATTGACCAGGTTGATATCATATTTAAATATGCCATAGTTTCCAAAATCGGCATATTGATTTGCCTTTATGTTTATCCTTGTTTTTTTATTCTTTTCACTTTCGTATGGCACCTTCTCTTTAAATATCGTTATGTTCCATTCTCCCTTTGAGTGTTTTGTCCAATAGAATCTATATTGCCCTTTAACTCCATTGCCTTTCCTTGAATATGTAAATGGATATAGGGTTATGTCTTGAGATGGTGATAAATTTATAAAAAACGGTTGAATATACTCAAATCCATTGATATTTGATGAGCCTATCTGTGGCATCAAAAACCCTGTTTTTCTTCTTTTATCTAGATTTCTATAAAAAAATGGCGAAAAAAATATTGGCATCTTTTTAGCCTTGAAAATGACCGGGTATGCAAACAAATAATCCCCTTTTACTACATAGGTTTTATGGGCTTTTATAGACCATTTTGGAGAGCTGTCGTCTTTAAAGTTTATAAAATCTTGGCATTTGCAGGTTGTTATTATGCCGTCTTTTATAAAATACCTATTTTTCGAATATACTATTATCTTTTTAGCCCTTATATACATGCCTACGCCGTTATTTTTTGAAAATAAAACCGCATTTTTTATGTACCCTTTGTAGGTTGAATAATTTAGTGCAGCTTCTTTGCCTTTTATCCAGTTATTCTTCTTATCAGTCAATATAACATTGCCCTTTGCCGTAGCTATAGATGTTTTTGTATTATAGCTTACCTTATCGGCCTTAAGAGTATAATTTTCATCATATATTAGGCAGCTTCCGTAAGCGTAGTATGTGTTGAGTTGCTTGTTATAAGAGACATGATTTGCCTTAATATGCACTACGCTGTCGCTTGCAAATGCGGTTATTTGTATAAACAATAACAAGAAAAGAGAAGTAAGGAAAACTGCTTTTCTCATGCTTTTGAGTATATTAAAAAAATGGATTTTAAGCAATAGATAAATTTATGTTGAAATTATGTTCTTATTTAATTATCATTAATTAAAATTTAATTAAGTTTTAGGGGGGTTGCTATGTTTGATTTTAAAAGTTTTCTGGGTGGTACACTGCTTGGCTCAACTTCAGTTGGTTTTACTTTTCTTAAGCTGTTTCAGACCAAGATGGTTAAAGAGATTGTAAGCCCTAAGAGTTTCGAGGAGACTTGCAGTGCCATAGAAAAGGTTGTGCCTGAATTTGCAGATGAAGGGTGGGGCTTTCCTTTCGGCAAGTGGGATTTCTATAAGGTGTTTGAAAGTAGAAATATTGAGGTAAAAGACATAAACAAAATTATGGTTTATTTTTTATGCAACGCAAAACTTGCTGCCCAAGTTATAAATGTAAATCCAGCTATGATGGGTATTATGCCATGCTCATGGGCGGTAAATGAAAAAACAGATGGAAAAGTCTATATAGCAAAAATAAATATAGGGTTAATGTCAAAGATGTTTACAGGAACGATAAGAGAGATGATGCTTGAGGTGGAAGAGACAGAAAAGAGGATGTTTGAGCGGATTTTTGCATAAAAAACCCGGGTTTTTAGCCCGGGTTTTGATCTTTTTAAACTTCGACTCCAGTCCTTAAGCCTCCCCAATGTTTGCCTTCAACATAAATAGGAACAGACATATCATACATTGCATTCCCTGTGTCCCTCAAATATGTCTGAACCAAGAGTGGTTCTGTATTTCTTGCGCAGGCAAGACCTACCGGGTCATCAAATTTTCTCTTAGACCTATTATTTATCAAGTCTTTTTCATAATCACCTGTTAGAGGCTTATCGTAAATTGAGTTATGGGCTGCTGCATAGCCATTGTTGTCCACTAACAAGAAGTACTTAAATTTGTTATTTTTGGCCAGATACTTGTCCTCAATAGGCTGAATATATTTTTTAATAAAGTCTGTGAATCTTGTTTCATACTTCTGTGGATTTGTGTTTGGAATAGGCCTGTAATCTCTATCCCATATATCGGATGATGATATTACGCCGTTTTTGATTGCATTATTGATTGTATCTTCTATCTCCTCTTTTGCTTGCCTTAAGAGTTTATATATATCCTCCATTGGATGGTCTAACTTTAGTTTCTGAAGCATCTTAAATGCCTGATTTGATACCTCGGTTAAATCAACGCTCTGATTTGCAACCTCATTCAAGCTGCTTACCACCTCACGTGTAGAGTGCGTTACTGTTGTAACAGTTTGGGTTACCTCTTCAATCGATGCCGACTGTTCCTCAACAGCAGCTGTTATATTTGAAAGCATTTGGGATGCCTTTTCTATCTCTCCTACTACATTCTCAAATGTATTCTTTATCTTTGCGGTCTCCTCTCCGCTTTGTTTTATCTTTGAGGCAATCTACAAGTTTTGGTCTATTAGCTTTTCTGCATTAACACTTACTGTGTTTATCATTTCGTATATTTCATGTGCGTTTGATTGCGTTTTTTCTGCTAACTTTCTCACCTCATCAGCAACAACGGCAAAGCCGCGTCCAGCCTCACCAGCACGGGCAGCCTCAATAGCGGCATTTAAAGCCAAAAGATTTGTTTGGTCTGCTATATCATTTATAACGTTTACTATGTTTGATATGTTCTTTAGATTATCCCCAAGCTCATTAATTAAGTGTTTTCCGTCCTCCATCATTTCTACATTGGATTCCATGGCTGTTTCTACATTTTCAGCGATTAATAGGACTTCTTTTGCTGCCTGTTCAATTTCACTCATGAAATTGCTAAAATCCTCAACATTCTTTGATATATCCGTAATAGCATAAGATGCATCTTTCATTGTTGAGTTTATGGCATCAAACTGTTCCATATTCTCATTTATTGCGGTAATTGTTTTCTTGAGTTCGAAATTAAATTTAGCATTAAATACACTGGCTTTTCCTGCAGCCGTGATAAGGTTACCTATTGTTGTATTTATAAGCTCTTTGAATTTCTTCATAAATGTTTCAACAAATGGCACAGAGGGCGTTTTTATCTCTTTTAATAGGTCTATCCTTTCATCTGATATAATATCCTTAAATTGCCTGTTTATTTTTTCCACATTTGATATCAACTGATAATAGTAGTAGGCAAAATTTGCTGCTGCAAAAAGGACAGAAGCGCCTATAAAAAACAACAGGAAATGATTTGTGAGCGCATCTTTGAAAAATACATAAGAAATTATACCGAAAATAACATAAAGTATAAATGTGATGGTTGTAAAGCTAAATAGCTTAAATAGCATGAGCTTACCTCCGCATGCTTAAAATTTACCTCCCCCATATAGTACAGAAAAACTCGTAAAAGTCAAGAACAGCTATTGTGTTTTTTACTTTGAAACAGCTATTTTGGCACGTCTAATTTTTTTATTGACAAACGCAAAAAAATTACTATATTAGGCTTCAGCAAGAGCGGGAATAGCTCAGTTGGTAGAGCACGACCTTGCCAAGGTCGGGGTCGCGGGTTCGAGTCCCGTTTCCCGCTCCATTTTTATTTACGCAGAAAACAATCAAGGCGGCATAGCCAAGTGGCTAAGGCACGGGTCTGCAAAACCCTGATCCCCGGTTCGAATCCGGGTGCCGCCTCCAATTTCATCTTGCCGGGGTGGCGGAATTGGTAGACGCAAGGGACTTAAAATCCCTTGGGACTATGTCCCGTGTGGGTTCGATTCCCACCCTCGGCACCACTTAAAGCCTTTAATTAAGCCAATCTCAGTTAAATCTGAGGTTGGCTTTTTTTATTGCTTTT
Organism: Hippea maritima DSM 10411; assembly: GCF_000194135.1. Lineage (GTDB taxonomy): Bacteria > Campylobacterota_A > Desulfurellia > Desulfurellales > Hippeaceae > Hippea > Hippea maritima. Next base: position 637,028 of record NC_015318.1, read on the forward strand.
TTTCTTCGGACACATTTCGGGCAATCAAACCCCCATGCGTTGACCTCCTGAACTACCAAACCCCCTCGCAACGGTTAAAATATATTTCATATCTTCTCAAAAAATTCTGTAACACAAGTTCTTAATATAGAGAGGCGGTAAAAAAGAGAGGCGAGAACACGTAAAAAGGAGAATGGTCATGGTTAGTGTTGGTGGTTTTGATTTTATGCACACATACGTGAGGCTGCACGGGAATCTCGTCGCTTATTACGCCAATACCCTTTGCAGGGCCTTTGGTATTAGCCCTAGAAAAGTCGTGTTTGCCGCTTACTTTCACGACTACGGGAAGTATAAGTGGGACTATGATTTGTTTACAAAACCAGAGTTAAGTGAAGAAGACTGGGAAGAGATTAAAAAACATCCCAAAGAGAGCGTTGAAATAGTTTTGAAAATGATGCCTGAGAGAAAGGATTTACTTCTTGAGGGTTCGCCAAGCATACTGGATTTGATTTACCTGCATCATGAAAAGCCCGACGGGTCAGGATATTACGGAGTGAAAGACATACCGGTTGAGTCCGCGATCATTTCAATTAGCGACATATTTGACTCGTGTGTAAGCGATAGACCATACAGAAAGACAATGTCGGATAATGATGCTATTGAAATAGCGCTACAGCTTTACGGAGGTTATCTGGATTTACACGGTTATTCTTCTGATGTGGCACGGGAAGTATTAAAAAAATCTGTCACCAAAATAACAATACTCAGTACAGCGGGGTGAGAAGATGATACGAAAAGCGATACCATTTTTGGTTGTATTGTTGTTTTTGGTAATACCGTTGGTGTCTTATTCATCTGAGTACACATGCCCTTATGGATTTACCCTTTCAAGCGATAACTCGACGTGTTACACTCAGCCTCAATGCCCCACTGGAAGCAGTTATAATTCAGCTACAAACAGATGCGAAGAGCAGCCCTCATCTGGTGATACGCCGTGTTCACCTGGATGGAATTATGACAGAGAAAATAGTGTGTGCTATATTCAGGCTAATTGCCCTGATAATTCCACTTTGCAGAATGGTCAATGTGTGACGCAGCCTACAGTCATTGATGGTGGCCAGCCGGATAACGGAACGGCAATTTCTGGATGGTGGTGTTCCAATGACAGTAATGACCCTTCAGACGCAAAGCAATGTTATGATATTGACGGCGGGGATCACTTATGCCCTATTGATATGGAGCGTTGTCTTGCAACTTACGGTGATCCCACCTGCCCAAGCGGTGGAACGGTTGACCCAACCCTGCATAAGTGTGTTTCTCAAACAGGGCCTGCATGCCCTAGTGGTTATACGGCGAGCGGAGATAAATGTGTCGCCAATCCTACCTGCCCAGGTGGAAGCACATACAATCCAAGCACAGATAGGTGTGAGATGGCGGCGAGTGAGTCTGGTGGTGGTGGGGGAACTTCGTGCACTACAAGAGCATGGTATAATAATTTTTTTGGGAAAACATTTTATTTTAATTTTTGCATAGAACTATCTAATGGAAAGATAAGAGTTAATGTAAGAGATACATCATTTGGTGATTATAATTATCATTATGGCAGTTGGGTAGATATATCTGGTGGTAGTGGATCTTCATGCGTAAGTTTGAACGGCGATTACTATTGCGTAGATACATCTAATGATAACATAAGAGTTAGGTTTACTTCTTGGGATTCTTCTATTGGTTCTACCCGTTCATTTACCAGTAATTGGCAACCTATCTACAGTGATGGTTCTACATGTGGTGGTAATTCTACTTCGTATATTATTTGTTTAGATATATCTAATGGGGGTATAAGAGCTAGGTTGCATAGCTATGATTCTGGTTGGAGCTATGGTCAATGGGTTCCGATTTTAGGTTACACCTGCCCATCCGGCTGGACTCTTTCAGGCTCAACTTGCTATCAAGCAGCTTCCTGTCCTTCTGGAGGCAGTTTAGATGGTTCAACTGATAAATGTGAGGCTAACTATATATGCCCCTCAGGTTATACTTACAACTCCACTGACAACCTCTGCGAAGCCTCTCCTCAATGCGACAATGGAACATTTGACTCTGATAACAATCAATGCTATGAGGGAGACAACACCTGTCCCAGCGGTGATTACTCCTGCCTTCCTTACAACGGCGCTAATTATTGTTCTCCTCATTCCTGCGTGGATTTAGGTGATCCAGGCAACTCTGAGACTACTCAGGCTGACTTATCATCTTACACTAATGATGGACAGCGCGACGACAATGGCAACTGCCTAGGAACCGTTTACATCTTCAACGGCAAACCCTACGAGTGCAGAACGGCAGGCCTGCAAACGATGTTTACCAACTGCTGTTCCGAGGCTTATAAAAAGCAGGGTAAAGTTTTAATGATACTGCCGCAGTGCAACAAAGAGGACGCAAAAACAGATCAATTTGTTCAATCTGGTGTTTGCCATTATGTAGGAAAATACTGCTCATGGCATGTAAAACTATTGGGCTGCCTACAGCACAAAAAAGTTTACTGCTGTTTTCATTCTAAGCTTGGTAGAATAATTCAGGAACAAGGAAGACCGCAGTTAGCCAGTTTTGGATATTCCGGTGATTGGGGAGACCCCGAAAGCCCTAACTGTCGTGGGTTTACACCTGAGGAGTTTCAAATGCTTGATTTTAATAAAATAGATTTGAGTGAGTATTTTGGGGATGTTGCCAAGAAAGTAGCCGGAAAACAAGGAGAAATACAGCAAAAAGCTCAGGATAACATACAAAACTTTTACAATAACACCAGGTAAAAAAACTGTAACACCCCTCCCTATATATAGGAGGAGGGGTGTTATGGATTGGAAAGAAAGTTTTCCGAAAGAGTATCGTTGCTATGAGACGGCAAACGGCATTCTTTATAACGCCGATTGCCTGGAGTTGCTGCCTTGCATACCTCAAGAAAGCATAGATCTTATACTCACCGACCCGCCCTATGGCGTTGGTTCGAACGAGAGAAACGGCATTAACTACAAAGACGAATTCTACAACGTTGATGAAGTATCAAGTTTTCTTTACGGTAGTTTAAAAGACAACTCAAGGGCCTATGTTTTCACTGCTCAAAAAACATTCATAGACGTTGCCAAATGGTTTGAAAACAACGGCTTTTACCTGCATCAAACCCTGATATGGTATAAGAAAAATCTTGCCGGTGGAACAAAAAAGAGAACTTACGACTTTACCTCAACTTATGAGCAAATCCTCAATTTCCACAAAGGCAAACCTCACTTACTCAAAAAAGACCACCTTTCTGACGTGCTCGAATTCCCTCAACCCCAATCAAACTACACACTCGATAAACGCTATCACATTCACCAAAAGCCTCTAAAACTAATTGAGTACCTAATCTATGTGTCCACAAACGAAAATGACATAGTCTTCGATCCTTTTGCAGGCTCAGGCACAACTGCCGCCGCAGCTGAGAGACTTGGAAGAAGATGGGTAGCGATAGAAATTCAACCAGAATACTGTCAGATAGCAAAAGAGAGAATTAGGCGATTCGCAAGTATAAAGCCTTTAATAGGCTTTGGATGTTAGGTTTTTAGGAGGTAGAAGGTATGTTTGTTTATATTTGTCATCCGATTAGAGGTAATAGCGCAGATGATAAGATCAAAAACCTGAAAAATATACTAAAAATCGTTCGCACAATAAACCTTACCATGCCTGAGGTAGTCCCGCTTGTTAACTATTTTGCTGATTGTTTAGCTTTGTGTGATGGCATTGAGGAAGAGCGCAGAAAAGGCCTGGAAAACGACAGAAAGCTCCTTGAGAGCGGTATAGTTGACGAGCTCTGGGTTTTTGGCGACGAGATATCAGAAGGCATGAGAGAAGAAATAGAAATCGCCCAAAAAATGGGCATACCAATAAAACATATAGAAAAGGAGGTTTTCTTTGATTTTGGCGTGTGATCCCGGCACAAAACATTGCGCTTTTGCTTTATATAAAGACGGAAAATTGATTGCAACATACAAAGTCAAATCCACTTTTGACAAGCTCAAAGGTTTTTTCTCAGCGCTGAATATAAAAAACTATATTTTTGTGATTGAGGATCAATATCTCAACCTCAACGTCAGAACGCTCAAGGCTCTGGTTGAAATTCGAGCTACCGTTTTAACCCTTGCACGTATATACAACGCATCAAACTGCATCGTCGTTCCGCCCCAGAAGTGGCAAAGAACAATGCTCGGCGTGCACATAAAATCAAAAAGAGAACAAAGAAAAAATGCATCTCGCCTGGCGGCTTCGGAGATTGCAAAGGAGAAAGTCAAAGACAGCGATGTTGCAGATGCTATCTGCATAGGCGATTATGCGAATCGTATTCACTCACTGCAGGCTCAGCAAAACTGTAACACACCTCTCTATATATAGAGAGGTGTAAAAGAGCCCAAAAAACTCGTTAAGGGGGTATGAGTATGAAGAAGTTCGGACTTCTTGACTTTGTGGTATTGGGAATTTTTATTGGCATGGGGGTTTTGTTAAACATTCCAGCAGCACACGCCATAACAGCACCAGCTTCTGGTAGTTTCGCTTATGATGTATACGACGTAGGGGTAAACAGCATCTTGAAAGGCCCCATTGGCTTTGTTGGTGGGGTTGGCGCTGTTGTGTTTGGGGCAATAGCTGCAGTTCAGGGAAGAGTTTTAACTGCTGTCCCTGCAATACTTGGCGGCGCTGCAATGCTAAAAGCTGATACTATTGTGTCTTCTCTGGGAGCTATCGTCTAACACAAAAAAACAAAAAAGAGAGGCGGACAATGAAGAACTACTGTCCACGATATTTATACAGGCCGATTCAAGTTCTATGGTGGGAAGCTGACGAGTTCTCTATAATGATGATATTCTTTACCCTTGCAATGATCTACGGATATATCTTCTGGATCTTAATGATTGCTGTTCCCTACGGTTATTCTAAGTTTAAAAAGAGATATCCAAGGGGCTTTATTTTTCATCTTTTGTGGTTTATAGGGCTCATAAACTTTAATCGTTATCCTACATACTTTGAGAGGGAGTTCCGAGAATGAGATTTAAAATTTATATGAACGAGCTTGCCAATGCAAAACACAATAACAGACTTTTAAAATTCGTTATAGTAGTTATGGCTGTCGCTATTGTGTTTAGCTTTTATTATATTGACAGGATTGTAACAAGAGAGAAGATTGTTCTTCTTCCACCTGAGGTTCATTCAAAAATGGTTTTTATAGGCGACAGGCCAAGCAAATCTTACTTTGACGAAATGACGAGGTATGTGGTTTCCCTTGCGCTTGATTACACCTCCGCCACGGCAAGGGGGCAGTTTGCGGAACTCCTAACCCTCTTTGCCCCCTCTTCTTTTAAGGAATACCAGCAGGTGTTTTACAACCTTGCGGATAGACTTGAGGCGGCAGGCAACATATCAAACGTATTTTACATAAACGAAATAAAACTCTACCCCAAAAAAGGAAAAATAGTTGTTATAGGCATGAATTATACATATTCTGCCAACTCGCTTCTTTCTCAAGAAACAAGAGAGTATCAAATAGGCTACAAGGTACAGAACGGCAGGTTCTTTATAACTTCATTCGGTAGAGTCCAAAAGGAGGCAGGAAAGTGAAAAAAAGACTGGCGTTATTTGCATTACTTGCATTTTCATTACCCTCTTATGCCGGGACAGTTAACAGTGTGTCGGTGGATAACAACACAGTTACGATAGAACATACAGGCAATATAGAATATAAAATATTAACACCCGGGGACTTGAAACATTCAGACATTTATGTCGTGGACATAGTCGCCCCTGATCATGTATTTGACACAAAATCACACGTGTATAAACCTAAAAATTCAGTTATCAAAAAGGTAGTTACTGCATGGCATTACTTTGACACTGAAAAACTTTACCATGTTCCTTTTCTAAGAGTGACGGTGCATATTGACTCTAAAAAATTTAAACCAAAGCTAACCGACGACAACAACACGCTTAAAGTTGTATTCACTGACCCGCCTCAATCTCAGGTTAACCCCGCTGACCTGCAGCTGAGACAGGAGCAGGAGTTTTTAAAGAAATTAAAAGCTCAACAGAAAGAACTAAAAACGATATCAAAGCCCGCCGTTAAGCTGGTCGATAATAATACAAAACATAGTAATAAAAAAGATAACGCCACAAAACCATACATCACCGCTCTCCATCCAAAGTCCTGTTCAGCTCATAAAAACAGCGGTCATGTTTGCATGCCTAAACCAAAAAAGGGGTTTTCCTCAACTAACCCAGCAAGCCAACCTAAGTTTGACCAACACCCAAAATCTAACATCTATAACCCCTATAACCCCAGCGAGCCAGCTTATAAAGTTTACTCTTCAATGTATAGAGTTCCACCTCCACCAAGATATACTCATCTAAAGAAAAAGGTCCTAAAAGTGCTGCCCGACACTTTTATCAATCCCGACGTTATTACAAAAGTTGAAGTCAGTAATGTTGACGTCAACAGAATAGTTAGCCCGGAACCCATCAAAGACATTGTTTATTCAAAAGAAAAGGGGTTAATGGTTAACTACGTTGGTAAAAACGCTTTTATAAAGTTTGTTATAAAAGCAAACCCCGACGGTACGTATGATTACATTCAAGAGCCTTCAGAGGTCTATATTGTAACTCAGGATGCCGTTTATACGCTTATTCTTAAGCCCAGCCAGGTGGCTGGTAGAACAATAAGGCTCTCTGGCGGCACGCTCAAAAAGATACAGGCGAACGAAAACATGTTTTCACAGCTCCCTTACGAAAAGAAAATAATCAAGATAATTAAATCCGTATATAAAAATGACATTCCAGATACGTGGGATGTATCTCACCCTCAAAATCCAAAGCCGATAATTTTACCTAACGGCTTAACAGCAAAATTAATAACAACAGTAAAAATAGAAGGCACAGGCTTTAACCTTAAAGAATATGAAATAACAGGCTCTACACCGATCAGCATATCAGAAACAGACTTTTTAAACACAAAGCTTGCCAGACATCCAAAAGCTATATCCCTAACGGGCTTTAAGGTGTCAAAAGACGAGCCTGTTTACCTGTTGATCGTTGCAGGGGAGGGTGATAATGAGTGATAAAAACAACGCAAAGAAAACGCCTGAGAACAAAAAAGAGAAAACCACCAACCTGATAAAATCCATTTGGGATAAACTCGATCCCAAAACAAAGCACCAGCTAAGCATAATGCTCTCGGCTCTAATCATAATCATACTTGCTATAACAGGCTACTACCTGTCCCATAATAGTAATAACGAACAGCAACGGCAGGTAGAATCTATCGAAAAGCCTGTAAAAATCACCCTTCAACCCGGTATTCTTGAGAAAAACATAAACAACAATGTTAATCATAAACTTACTGAATTTGAGAAAAGGCTACAAAAACTTCAGCAGCAAGTCGCCAAAAGGCAACAAACCAACAAACAACAAACCAATAAACTTTCCCTCAACAAACAAGGAAACTCTCCCAACAAACCAACAAACACACCTCCTTTTAAGTCTCCCCAGCTCGCTCGCAACTTTGCCGGCGGGCTTGCCTCCCAGAACGGTAATATCAACAAACGCAATATGCAACCTGAGCCGCAAATTATCGGCGGCATCGGCATAGCCGAAAACCAAAACGCTGCCAAATCATCTATAGATAAATCATTAAAAAAAAAGAAACCAACCGAGGGAGTTTATTTACCTCCCTCTTTTATGGAGGCAAGCCTCTTGAGTGGCCTTGATGCTCCGACTATGAATGGAGCAAAAAGCAACCCCGTTCCTGTCTTGCTGCGCGTGCGCGCGCCAGCTATTCTGCCTAACCGCGTGCGCGCAAACTTAAAAGGCTGCTTTATCATTGCCGAAGGTTTTGGCAACCTGGCTTCTGAAAGAGTTATGCTCCGCCTTGTTAGCCTGTCCTGTATAGCAAAAAGTGGGCAGGCAGTAATTGACCAGCCCGTGAAGGGTTTTGTTGTGGGCTCGGACGGTAAGATTGGCCTGCGGGGCAGGGTTGTTTCTAAAATGGGATCTGTTCTTGCAAGGGCAGCTCTGGCTGGTTTTTTGACCGGTTTTGGCAATGCCGTTCAGACTTCGGCTGCAAGCACTTACACTTCGACGCTTGGCACTTCATCGACGGTAAAATCCAGCGATGTAGCAAGATCTGCCTTAGGAGGTGGAATATCTCAAGCCACTAAAAAACTTGCGGATTTCTATATGAAGCTTGCCGGTCAAACTCTACCTGTTATTGAGGTAGGCGCAACGAGGCGAGTTACTGTGGTTATATCCAAAGGCGTTATGCTGAATATTAAAAACGTGTGTGTTGGAGGCAAAAAATGCAAAGATCAGGATTAATAAAAACAGCTTTATTACTACCAGCTATAGCTTTTGTATTGAGTTCTTGTACCTCTGTAATGAATCCTTACTCATCCAACTTTTCTTGCCCTAAATACTACAAAGGTAAATGTGTATCCTTACCTGAGGCCTACAACGAGAGCATACACAATACCGACGGGCAACCCACAAAAGCACAAAAGGAGTTAAAGAGGATGTCTATAAATACCCAATCTGTTCAGAACAGCACAAAATCAGTGAATATATATAAACAGCAGTTATTAGCCAAAATAAGAAAACTTGTAAAACAGCCTAAAACACCCATAGTTGTTCCACCAACAGTTATGAGAGTGTTGATTTTACCTTATGTAAACAGTCAAAACGAACTTGAGATGGAAAGGTATGTTTACTTTTTCACCGGTAAGCCAAAATGGGTATTCAGTCAGTAGATTTTAAGTAATTGAAAGGAGAAGTAAAGCATGAGAAAAGCAGTTAGAAATGCGGCTTTGGCAACAGCCATTGTAGTAGCTGCTACTGCAGTGTACGGTTCTCCCAATGCTTTTGCACAAAATAAAATCCCGTCGGTATGTAAAGGCATAAACCTCAACGAGCATGTGCCCATGCCGCCTTATAGAATCATGTCCGTAAGGGATGTTCACGGGCTGTGCGAAATGATTTTAGATATAAAAGGCGAACTGGTGCCTGTTTATGCCACTAAGGACTTTATTGTTGCAGGAGACATGTTCAGCCACCGCAAGCAGATAACCGAGAGGCAAATCTGGAAGGTTCGAAGTAATCTTTTAAAGAATAAATTTAAAACATACAAAAAAGACCTGGAAAATCTTGTAGTGGCAGAGTTCAACCCTAAGGCTAAAAAATACGTGTATTTTTTTGTAGATCCCTTATGTCCATACTGCGAGAAAGCAAAGTCTGAGCTTACTAAACTGGCTCAAAAACACAACTTTGGCATAAAGCTTGTTTTCTTTCCTGTCCACGGCAAGCCTGCCGTAGATGATATAAAGGGGTTTATCTGCTCTCATAAGACATTTAAAGACTATTTAAACGACAATTACGAGGGTGATACTAATTGTGATAAGGCTAAAAACTACATAGACAAGTCAATTGATATAGGGCGTTCTTTGGGAGTGCAGGGTACACCAACAATAATCACAGACAATGGCGACTACATACTTGGTTATCAGCCAAAGGTGATATTGAAAGATTTGGGGCGTTAAAATGTTAAAAAACATTATAGTGTCGTTGATTGTATCGCTCATAGTGAGTGTCGGTTCTCTTTATTACTATCACAGGCACTTCGCACCTAAAATTGTGGCGATAAACTTCAATGACTTCCTTAATCAGCAGGAAAAACTTTTTATCGTAGGCAAGATAAATCAGCAACAGCTTAAAGATAACCTCAAAAGAGGACTGCTGGTGGTTAAAAAACAACCTAAAAATGCCGTAGTATTGGCCGGCAGATGCGTATTAAGAGGGAAAGTAATTAACATTAGCCTGAAAAACCACCAGAAACAGGGAGGCGCGAAGTGATGGTTTGTAGTTTTCTTGATTTTTTAAATCCTTTATCTCACATGTCGCCAGAAAAGTATTCCTCGTTCATAACCATGCTTTTTGCAACGATATTTAGGGGCGTTGGAGCAAAGATTTTAAGCGTGGCGTTTTTCGCTTTAGCTTTCTGGATGTTATTCCGCAGGGAAAACGTGCAGGCGTTTGTGTCGTTTTTACTTATATCGCTGTTTTTTGCTTATTCTGGCGGGTTGCTGGGAAGTGTGTTCTAAAAAATGTTGAATTTTGAATGTTAAATTTTGGATTAAAGGAGCGGTGTAATGGCGAAGGGTGCTGATAAAGGCGGTGGTGGAAACGATACCGTATTAGTAGCTGGAATGGGCGATCTGCAGAAGCCCTTAAACCTTTTACAGGCTATTGAGGAAATTCAGCACATGTCTGCAATGGAAAAAGACATGGAAGAACCGCTTGATAAAAACTTCCTTTCCATAAAACAAAGGCTTGATTTTTTTGCTATAGGTTTTAGAAACGGCTTGCTCAACGGTTTTGTAACCGCTTTACTTACACCGTTAGCTTTAGGAGTCCTTGATAAGATAATTCCTCTGTTCGGCGATGCTCAACCTACATTTTTCGATAAAATATACGCCTTTTTGCTGGCTATGGGGTTTTCTCTGGGTTTTGCCATTTTCTTAAGCAGCTTGCATAAATGCTACGTGGGCACAGTGTCAAAAGGAATGATAAACAATCTTTTCGGCGGTTTATCTGCTGGCATTTTATTGAAGGTGTCTCTTGTATTCCTTATATACAATTGGATATTCGTTAAATTAACACCTGAAAGGGTTTATAACACCCTCGTGCAGGTGCATAAGATATTCCCTAAAGCCAACCTTGTCCCCGTCTACAAATGGATACTGGAGTTTAAAAATGTTTTACCTGAAAGCATTGTTTTTATCGCTTTGACCTCGCTGCTGATGGTAATTTTGCCGACAATAACGCTGGCTGTAACGAGCATACGAAATAAAGTGAGAAAGGAGACTGAAATTGATTAAGAAAAGTTTAACAGTTTTTGTATTTTTACTCTCTTTTGTTGTGAATGCAAATGCAAAAGGAGTTTTTACAGTATACAGCGAGCCTTACACTTATCCTTCAACGCCCATTGTCAACTATGCTCAGAATAACCAGTTTCTCATGGGGAAATGGAAAGCAGTAAAGGGCGCAAGATCTCTAGGGGGAGAAAAAGACAGGAAAGTTCATTCTAGCGTTAGGCTTATCGACAGCCGTGGGTCTTTTCCGTCTCTCCCCACGGCTGTTCATAGGCTTAATCAAAAAACCTATTCTTTAAATGATATGATTAAATTAGTAATTTTAAAAAGAGTATCAAGATCTGCTAAAATAAAAAAAAGCAATAATCGCACAAATGTTGCAAATGTTACAACTGCAAAAAAAACATTAATTTTAACACTGTATTACCCTTTAGATATTTACACTTTAACACCTCGGCAAAAAGTATTACTAATTTCCAAATTAAAGTCCTATAAAAGTAAAAAACTTTACGTTGAGGGGTATACAGACTGCGCCGGAAGTAGAGAATACAACAATGTTTTAGCGCGCAAGAGAGCTGAAAACGTAGCGCAATTCCTGAACAGGCACGGATTTAATGCGGTAGTTCTGCCTTCTTTTGGAAAATATCACACACTGAAAACGGCTAAAGAAAGCAGAAGGGTGGAAATCTATGTGGAAAAGTAAAAAAGGGATAATAACTGCTGCAGTTCTTGTTGTATCTTTAGTTTTTCTACATTTTATTTTAACTCATTTATCCTTTTCCGCTACAGACAGCGTAGGTTACCATCTGTTTTACATATCAAAGAATTTTAAAAAAATAAAAAAGCATGACTACGTGCTGTTTCCTATACACGAAACTAATATCAAAGAAATTCAAAATGAGCTGAAAAAGTTTAAAACGATAATCCTTGTAAAGCAGGTTGCCTGTGTTCCGGGCGATAGGCTGACAGTTAAAGGCAGGAAGTTTTACTGCAACGGCCAGTATCTCTGCACTGCAAAAATCAGAGCTTTAGACGGCGAAAAAATTAATCATTTTAAGTTTAATGGTGTAGTTCCTAACGGATACGTTTTTGTTCTTGGTAAGGATGTAAATTCCTATGACAGCAGGTATTTTGGTTTTGTTCCTATTAAAGAGGTTATGGCGGTTGCTTATCCGATACTGTAGCACAACCTCCTATATATAGAGGGGTGTCATGAGGAAAGTAGTTCTGATTTTAGCTGTATTGTTTTTAACAGTTATATCTGCTAGGGCGGATGTGAATAACTATAACCCTTATCAGGGATGGTTTTGGTATAAGAATCCGCCCAAAAAAGAAAAAAATAAAGATAAAAATAAAGAAGAAAAATTCACCATGAAAACTTATACGTATAAGCAGTTGTGGAATATGTATCCTGATAAGTTTCAAAAGCTATTGAAATATGCTCTCAGGCAGGCTGTGCAAAATCCTACTCCACAGAACGTAAAGCAATATCTAATACTGCAGGATATAGCTAGGCGGAAGGCCTACGCTTTTTCAAATGTTGTTGGCTATGTTACGCAAACAAACCCCAACTTGAGTTTATATAAGGATTATCCCGAGAACTCGCCGGGCATCAGGATGAGGACTGGTTTAATGAACTACGATGTAGATAAGACTCTGAAGAGCAATAGAGATGAATACGCCTTACTTTTCTTTTATAAACCCGGTTGTCAGTACTGCGAGATTCAATCCCAAATACTTCGGTATTTACAGGATGAGGACGGATGGGAGATTATGCCTATCAATATTAACCAGCGTTATGACGTTGCGGCAAGGTTTAACGTAAAAACCGTTCCGGAAATAATACTAATACATAAAGGTAGCCCCCAGTGGATACCTGTAGCTGCGGGCGTAATCGCATTAAACAATATAAAAAGAAATATCTATAGGGGAATTATGTATTTTGAAGGCAAGTTGAATCCCAAAAACTGGAGCATATACCAATTCCAGAAAAACAGTGGATTTGACGTGGACAAGTATCCTGTAGCTCCCGATATGAAATTCAAAATAAAGGTAGAAGAACAGTAAAAAGGAGGTAGAAGTTATGGCAGAGATGACAAGAGAGGAAAGGGAAAAGTTCTTTCAGACATTGCAGGAAAGAAAGGAAAACCTTGCAAAGCAAAGAGAAACAAGGGTCGTGTTTGCAAGGACAAGGGACACTGAAGCCGCTTTAGCTATTGTTCAGTCTGCAGACAGGGCTTTAAACCTGTTAAGAAGGAATGCAGGGTTGAGATTTCCGTTTGAGGAAGTGGCCAGACATGTAGAAGCATACAAGAAAGCGGTATTGGATATGCACAAGACTGTTGATGAGATGTGTAAGTATGCCGGAGTGCCTTACAGGGTGCCTGCGTGGGTTAGAGAGCAGCTGGGCATGTCTGAGGAGGACGATGCTGAGGCGTAAAATGGCGTTCAATTTAGGCAGGGCTGCGGTTAGGGCTATGTCCCTTACCGCGGCTTTGTTTGTCCTGGTTATAGCGGTTAATAGCAGTCAAGCATGTGTAAACCTCGGTACTTACGGGGCAACCTGGCCTATTAAGGAGCAGGATGCCTTAAAACAGATTTTAAGCGGATTAAAGCACTACAACTATCGTAAAATATTAAACAAGCAGGTTTTCACCAGTGCTTTTCACCGATACGAGGAGAGGTTATCGACAGACCTACCAAGATCAAAAAAACATAAAATCTACACGGTGGATATGACATACACCCTACCTTTTGATATAAGAGATGCTAAGGGCAGGATTATTTATCCCAGAGGTTATAAGTTCAACCCATTAGATTACATAAAAGTGCCGTTTGTTTATGTAATTATAAACGGCAACGACAAAAAACAGGTGAGCTGGTTTATGCACTCAAAATACTATAATAAAGTAAAATCAATGCTTCTTATCTGCAAAGGGGACGTTATCACGCTCGAAAAGAAGATAAAAATGCCTGTCTTCTATGCAGATAAGAGGATTATCAAGAAATTTAACTTAAAAGTCGTTCCTTCTATAGCTTACCAAAAGGAGGATAAGTTTTATGTGGAGGAAATACCTTTACCTGATAATAGCACTGGCAATCATATCGGCAAGCCTACCAACTAAAAGCTATGCTGTATGTAAGGGTAAGTTTTTTAATCCTATCACAGATATAGACTGGTGGGGTATATTTCCCGTTAAGATAGGCGGTATTACTATATTTAAGACTAAGATAGATGCACCTTCTGTACCGGGTGGTTCACCTATCTGTATTTGCGGTAAACCTCCAAATATAAAATTTGGTATTAAGGTGAGTTTTTGGGATCCTGCTAGATTAGTTGAAACGGTAAAAGATGCTTGGTGTTTTCCAACCCTTGGGATGAGCGTATCTAGTGGTGGTTTTCTTAATGGTTCAGCAAGCGCTAAAGACAGAAACTCCAATGAGGTTTTTGCTCAGTCCCATTACATATGGATGGATATTTTTGCTTTAGTAGGGTTGTTTATAGATTATTCCTGCTTTAGCCCTCTGGATTTCGATATAGCCTACATTACAGAAGTTGATCCGACTTGGAACAGCGATATAACAGCTTTTCTTCTTAACCCAGAGGCGCTGCTTTTCGGCAATCCTATAGCTCAATTGGTCTGTTCAGCGGATTCCGTTTCATCAAATATGGGTATTACGGTAGATCCTTTATTCTGGTGCATGGGCAGCTGGGGAAGTGCGTATCCTCTAACAGGACACTGGAGCGGACGCGACAAAACAACCGCCAATGCAGCAATAGCCGCGAGGATGATTTATAAGCTTTCAAGAGAAGGGCTGCTCTGGGATGGTGCGGTTAGTTACTGCTATAAGTTTCCAACGCCCATCTGGATGAAAAGCCATTATAGGCTACAAGAAGCAAGACCTTTAAGGAGTCCATGGGTTTTACCTTTAGGCAGAAGCGATCTTATATGGGGCGCAGGCGCTAATCCTCCAATAAGCGGTGGGCATGGGGCCGAGGATAACTTCCTGTGGATTTTGTTTAAAGAGAGGCTGTGTTGTATGGGGATAGGGCTGTAGTTATGGGTTATGGGATATGGTGGTGCATGCCGAACAGACACTGCACAGGTGAATGAGTTAATGAGTGAATGGGTGAGAGGATGAGGAGAATAACTATTTTAATCTTAACCTTGTTGTTCTTTGCAGGTGTTGGTTACGCAAGCGACAATAGTTCCTTTAAAGTATCTCAAATTCCAGAAATACAAAAACAAGCTTTAAAGAAATATAAACACATCAATACCCAAAATAAATACTCAAAACAAATGCAAGAAGTGGGTAAACAAGCCTATCAAACTTACACAAACAACAAAAAAATGCAGACAATGCTCAATACTTACGAGAATAATATTCTTTCTACAAAACAGTTTAAAGCTGCTTTTAAGAAATACGCGCCTGGGTGGTTTCAAAAGGGGAAGAAAAGGATTAGTTTTTCCCGCATAGGCGCTCATGACAAGCTCTTTATCTTTATATCCTCTTCCATGCCTATGAGCGAGATAAGACGGTATGTTCAGCAGGTTGCATTAATTAATGAGCCAGATGTACAAATTGTCATAAGAGGCTTTGTGGATGGTGTTAAGTATTTAAAGCCAACTATTAGGTTTTTTTATAAAGCAGCCAAAATAGATCCCAACTGTGAAGGATTAACAAACTGCAAGTTTTACAATGTATCTATAGATGTAAACCCCTTGCCATTTAGAAAATACCATATAGAAAGAGTCCCTGCCTTTGTATTTGATCCCAATTTTCAAAAAATCACTAAAACCAACATAAACGACAACGACTCCGCTTACAAGCTTTATGGAGATGTAAGCCTCGAATATGCAATTAAAGTCTTATACGAAAACAGCAGGTATATCAGGCTAAAAGAGTTTTTGGATAAGCTCAAGAGCAAGGCGTTTTATCGTTAATTTTTTCTCTACTTTTCCCTCTTGACTAAAAACAGTAACAGATTATTCTATTAGTAGCAATTTTACCCACGGGTAAACCAGTCACTACGACCTTGCCCGCCGAGTGGCGGGAGGCCGTGGACTGTCGTAGGAGACTGGACAAAAGGCACTGGAGATGCCCCAGTGTCTAACCAACGGTTGGCGACCGGTAGTTATAGTTTTGTATTGTTGTTAGTTAGTTGTAGGTATTAGGTAGCAGATTTTAGGTTATAGTTAGTTCTCACATTATATTTTAAATTCTTACAATTATATTCTTTTTTATAGTCATATCCTTATAGTTATATCTTTTTAATCATCATATTAATCATATTTAGAGAGATGGAGGTAGTTATGGAGTTTGTGATTTTTGGGATGATTGTGTTGTTTGTTTTATTTTTGGATAAGTCTATTCTAAGACCATTATTCTTTTAATTTTTAGAAAAAAAGAGAGGTGTGTTATGTCGGCAGTTGAGGAAATTAGAAGAATTAGAGAGGAAAGCTTATGGTTGTTGGAAGAGTTTAGAAAGTTGGTAGAGGATATGGAGATTGTAAAGTTGGATGTAGAACTTATGAAGACAGAAATAGAAGAAAAAGAAAATTAAGAGGAGGGTATCATGGCAGATGTAAAGGCAAATCTTAATTTATGGAAAGCTGTAGAAAAAACAGATATGTCTTACACAAAGAAAGTAAGTTGCGGTCAGAGGACATTTACAAGCATTAATCCCTATTATCAAATTAGGCGTGCCACCGAAATATGGGGTGAATACGGTAAGACGTGGGGATTTAAAGATGTTGATTATCAGTTTATCACGATTCAAAAAGCCGACAAGCAGGAAACCTACTGCGTTGCCAAATTTAGGTTTTTCTACCCTGAAGGCGAGTATGTGGTGTTAAACTCTATAGCCGTTAGAGATGATGAGTTTATGAAAAAGCTCTATACCGACGCTTTAACGAAAGCTCTTAGCTACTTGGGTTTTGATGCAGATATTTTTATGGGTGAGATGGACAAAGAGGCAAGGTATACAGGAGAGGTAAAGAAGACAGAAACGGCTGCAAATGAGACGGTGAAAAAACTCGAGAATGCTTTAAAAGCTCTCGGGTTAAAACTGGAAAACGGTAAGGTAGTTGGTAGAACTTACGGAAAAAGTAAGGAGTTAAAAGCCTTAGGCTTTGTTTGGAAGCCAGAAGAGAAGATGTGGGTTTTACCTCAGCAAAATCAAAATCAAATTCAAGATGATATCCCCTTCTAATTTAGTCGTTAGTCGTTAGTATTTAGCTCATTCTCTATATTTTCATATTTAATTATAGGAGGTTCGTTATGTTGGAGAAAGTTATTAGTGAGAATATTGATAAAGTACTGGCTGATTATTCTAATTTATTGGGGAATAGAAAAGATTATGTTGGTGCAAGTGATATTGGGCAGTGTGAGAGGAAAGTTGTTCTATCTAAGGTGGAAAATGTCGATACTTCCGCAGAGCAAAAAACCGTGATGTTGCGTGGGCATCTGTCGGAAAATGTAGTTGGCGACATCCTGGAAAAAGCAGGGCTTTATTTTAAAAGACAGTACGAAGTGATTCATCCACAGTACAGTTTTATTAGAGCACATATCGATTTTCTTTTCCAAGCAAAAAATGGCACTAAAGGTGTCCTTGAGGTGAAGACCACTACTGGGATACCCGACGAGCCTTACATGTCTTGGGTTTTACAGTTACAAATGCAGATGAATCTTGTTAAACTGAGATTTCCTCAAGACGAAGTTAAAGGTGCTATCTTAGTTCTTGATCTAAGTAGTGGAGAGATAAAAGAGTTTAACGGCTTCACACCGAACAGTAATATATTTGCTGTTCTGGTGGAGAAAGCCAAAAGAATTTATGAAAAAGTTAGAAACAATGACAAGCAGAATTTGAAAACCGAAGTGTCTTTCCTCTGTGGATCCTGCCCATTCAAGGCCACATGTCCTGAGTGGAGTGGAGATGAGCAGAAAGTATCAGACGATATTAGAAGATTGGTTGAATACTATAAAAGCCTTGCAGAAGATGAAAAGGAACTAAAAAAAGAAAAAGAAGCCGTTAAGCAAGATCTCATTAAAGTTATTGGGGAAGGAGAGCTAAAGTTTAACGGTAATAAGGTAACTGTGAAAAACACAGTCAGAAAATCTCTAGATAGTAAGGCACTCCAGAAGGAGTTGCCTGAAATCTATGAGAGATTCCTAACTGAACGAGAGATGGTCTATTTTAGAGTGGATTAGTCGTTAGTCTTTAGATATTAGATTTTTAGTAGGGGATAATTCCTTCGGGGGTTATCCCCTTTTTTAGTTTAAAGAAAAAAAGAGAGATGGAGGTAATAAGGATGGCAATAGCAGGTTATTTAGAGAGAGTGACTAGGTTTGATAATAAAATTGTAGTGGTATTTTGGACTATGACAGGGAAATATGTTGAGGAATTTGATGATCTTAAAAGTGCTTTTCAGTGGCTTGAAGAAGCGAATTTGAACGATAGCGAAGCTGTATATGAATTAGAGTGGTGAACTAAGGAGGTAGGAATGATGAAGATAATGGATTACGGAGATGTGAATGCGAGGCTAGAGAAGAAAAATGAGGAAATGATTTTTAAAGACATTTTAGCAGAAATTATAGGGGCTTTTGTATTGGGGTTATTTGTAATTTTCACTCTGATGATATTTTAAAGGAGGATGTAAAAAATGGGATACTATAGTAGTTTTAGATGGGAGTTTATAGATCCCACAAAAGTGGATATGGAGAAGAAAAAGGAATTGGAAGTGTTTTTTGCAGATAGTGATAATGAGGATGTTAAAGTAAGGTTAATCTTCCACGGAGAAGATGATGAGGTGTGGGGGTATAGAGTATCCCCCGGGAAAGTTGAGGATCTGTTTTGTGTTTTTTTGACTGCTTCAGAGTATGAAAGGGTTAGAGAGATATTTTAAACTGGGTTGTGGATATTGCTTATAATGGATAAATTTGAGGGCTTCTTGCCCTCTCTTTTCTTGTGGGATTGCTGTTGATCCCACTGGAGAGGAGAGGCTAATCTTTAGCTAACTATAACACAAAATCTTAACCCCGTCAAATTTTCCTCTCTGTTTAGATATAACAAAATATAAATTTTGATATAGTTGAGGTAGAAAAATCATAAAAAATCACCCCAAAAAGTGTACTTTTTACTTGACTTTTTCTAATTTGTATATATTATTATTTTAAGAGTAATGATATGAGTAGGTTCAGGTGGACTGCCCCTCATAACTTTGGCCTCTGTGAGCACCTAAGGATGTCGCATCTCACTGTCCCGCCTCGGACAGCCCTCCTGAGCTTACCCACTATGAGTTGCGGGTATGCTCGACGTTAATTCGGGAATTAATGTGTAACAAAAAGTGTTTATTAGGAGGGAAGTGAGTGGCAAAAAGGAAAGATTGCAATACAAAGACTATTTCAGGCATAACGCTAAAATCATTAGATGGTGTACACTGGAACATTGCAAGTTTAGAGCAGAGGAAAGAAATAGGGCTATACGGTTCATATACATTAGAGGAATGGGAATCAATCCTCAACGCTATTCTAAAGCAAAGAAAAACTGCGTAAGGAAAATGCAAACTAAGTCCATTAAAGGCACTATAGCCAGCGTCATATATTTAAACGACGACAACGCCTTCTCCATCCTCTCCGTTGAGACCAAGCAGGGCAAGATAAAAGCCAAGGGCGTATTCCCAGACCTCAAATCCATCGGCAAGGAGAAGGCTAAAGAGCTTGAGTGCGAGCTTGTAGGTTCCTGGAAAAAAGATCTCAGATGGGGCTATGAGTTTGTCTTCTCTAACGGCAGAATCCTCAACAGCGACGGCTTGTTCTTCTTCCTGACAAAGATAGTAAAGGGCATAGGCGAGAAGTTGGCAAGGGAGCTTATCAACCACTACGGCGAGCAGCAGCTAACCTACATCCTTGACAACGAGCCCGACACACTCACCGAGTTCAAAGGCATAAAAGAGAAAAAGCTAGCCAAGATACTTGAGTCTTGGAACAAATATAGGCAGTTAAAGCAGTTGAGCGAGTTCTTTACCCGCTACGGCGTCAATGCAACAGGCAATCTTATCCTACGCATATATAACACCTTTAAAGATAGAACAGATTTTGACTTAATGCTTGAGCTCTCCCGCAACCCCTACATCCTTACCGAAGTCAGAGGCATAGGCTTTAAGACTGCCGATAAGATAGCTCTCCAGATGGGTGTTGCCGAGGACAGCCCGGAGAGAGTTAGCGCCTTGCTTGACTATATATTGGCTTCCGAGTCCAGCGACAATGGACACACGTTCTTAACCTACAACCAGATCTACGAGAAAGCCAGCGAATACATATACAAAGAAGACGACAATAAGGGCATTGAGGACATCAAGCCCATAATAGATACAGTTATCCGCTCCAATGAAGAAAAGTATTATTACGACACTAAAAAGGTAGCCTTTAAAGGGCATAGGGTAAAGGAAGACTACATTGAGACCGAGATGAGAAAAAGGCTATCCCGCAGGTTCTTTGCGGTTCTATCAGAACAGGAGGCTGAGGAGTTTATTAGAAAGCAGGAGCAGAGGTTAGGCTTTAGGTTTTCTGATGAACAGAAAAAGGCAATTAAGACAATTACCACAACGGGCACAAACACCTTTATCTTATGCGGTTACGCTGGAACGGGTAAGTCTACAATATCAAAAGTAATTCTTGACTTTTACAGTCAATTTATACCAAAGGAGAAAATAACCTGCTGTGCCTTTACGGGTATGGCTTCAAAGAGAATTAGAGAGGTAACAGGTTATAAATCTTCGACTATACACTCCTTGCTTAAATACAAGGGAGATAGTTTCGAGTACAACCAAAACAACCCTCTACCTTATGACGTCATCTTGCTTGATGAAGCAAGTATGGTGAACTTGGATATATTCTACCACCTATTGAGAGCAGTCAAGAGAGATGCCGTCTTCATTATGGTGGGAGACGATGCTCAGCTTCCGCCTATCGGTGCCGGCAATGTTTTCAACGACTTACTTCACAAAGACTGGATACCAAAGGTAAAACTCACGAAAATCTACAGACAGAGCTCTGACAGCGTAATAACCTACTTTGCAAGCTACATAAGGCAGGGTAGGGTGCCGCAGGGGTATATCGGCAGGTATAGAGACTGGTATTTTAAGGAGATGGAGATAAAAAACTATTTCCAGCTAAAGAAAACCTTATCAAACAAGGAACTTGCAGAATTGAGAGAGTCGTATTTGTATCCTTTTTCTTTGGCTGTATAGGCGAACGTGAACGCTTTGCCTATGAGAAAGGCAAGATCTATTCTGTTTTTAGCCATTCTTTGCCCTTTCCTTAAAGTATTTAGATTTTGCCTCGTAGTCCCACTTCCTCAGCCCCAGATCGGCGACCACCACATTCAATGGTAGTATAACACCCCCTATCTATGTTTTTTTCTGTCATTTTTTTTCGCATTAAGCTTAAGTTCTATTTCGCCATCAATGCTTACATATTTAGCTAGTTTTTCGCTTTTGGCAGTCAGCCTGAAGTTAATACCGTTAATTGTGTTCACATCACCCTGCTTAACCTCTTTCCAGGTGGCTTTGTCTGAGCATAGCTCACTTACAAGAGGGGTTGATGTGGCTGATTTGCTTAATAGATTTTCGATTTTATCATTAAATTCAAGCCACTTGCCGATACACGGATCTCCTATAGTTTTACCGTCTTTTGAAACCGTTAAGCCGCAGTATATGTAATTATCAAGAGGCTCTTCAGTGCAGAGGCCTGCCATCTCCCTGTTTTGTATATCAGGGAATGTTACCGCCGTATCAGAGGAAAACAAAACCAACCTGCCATGACTGTCATATCCTGCTCTGTAGGATTTGTTGCCAAGAATGACTAAAGCCTTAAGAAAAGAAGAATCAGACAAATAGCCTTCAGGTATAGAACAAAAATTGCTTATAACTACATAATCGCTGCTTTTACCTATTAGGGCATAGCAGTTTGCCCCCGCAGCCAAAGTAAACGCATAAGAAAATTCCGTTTTTCCGTTAGGGCAGTATTGTTTAAGCAAGTTAAAGTTCTCCCAGCAAAGAGCAAAACCTTTTTTCTCAAATTCCTCAACTATTCCATTAATACCTTTCGACTCAAGTGGCGTAATCAAATCCATTGTCAAGTAGTTTTCTATGGCCATCCTGGCATCCTGAGAGAGCTCCGTTCGATTGAGTTCAATTCTATCGTCTTTTAGATAAAACCCTCTGTTTTTGTAAGTGATTCTTTTTCTGCCTGAAATCTTAGCTGCTCCAAATATGCTTTCCTCTATGAAAGAGTCTCTGATAAGTATTACTATAGAATTGTTTGTGATATACACACCCTGATCGGGTATTGTGCCGACAAAAAGGTATCCGTCGGCATCACTCCTCAAAACCGGCAGGTCGTGCTCAATGCTTTCCTGCGTCTGAAATAAAGGCTTCGACTTAACAGCAGCTCTCATACCCATCCACCCCCGAGCTCATCCACTCATCTACTCATCTACCCATCTACTCATATATAGGGAGATGTGTTACAGTTTTTCAGTATGTAAGCAGAATGATTGACAGGGTGAGAATAGCCAGAAAAAACCCTTCTGACCACTTGCCTGTGGTGTAAAGCGGTATGCTTAAGCGTTTTTGGTATTTGAGACCATACGGCACACCAAGAGGACTCAAGGCATCCAATGCAACATGCAAAGCAAGGCCAAAAGCAAAAGCAAGAACAATCGATCTTGGCGGCTCGTTTAACAAAAAACCGGCTAATGCCGCTATTATAGGCAGGAAGATGTGGTGTGTTATACCTCTGTGAGACAAAAGCGTGCGCTCTTTAAACCTTTCATATTTAAAGCCGGTTAAAGCTAAATCAATATCAGGGATGATATTACCAATTAGAAACACCCCTATTAACAGAACCTGCAAGTCAGTCACGGAAGTTATACGCCCGGGGTCAATGCCGGCAACCCCGGGCGCAAGGAGCAAGCCAACAAAAAAATGGCTTTTAAGCTTCACTTTTGCTTTCTTCTTCTTTCTGTTCTGTATTTTGTGTTTTTCTGTTTTTGCTTACAAGCATCAGCCCAAAGAACACGATTATCGTGTATCCAATTAAAATGACAAATCCGCCGCTTCCTATTGCCACATTCCGTATATGCACTCCGGCAGACATATACAAAAACTTCTTAAGCAGACTCGAGCCAATCAGGTAAGCCGCAAAAGAGATAAGAAAGCCCAGTGAGCCTGCAACTATATACCATACTTCTTCTCTTGTTAGTTTGTTATAGAGCGTCGCTATAGCGGGACCTATGATGAAAAAAGGGATAACATACAGCAGGTAAGCAAAACTGCCGATATGCACCACACTCTCAAAATACCCACGATATGTGACTATCGGCAAGAAAGCCCCAAGCAATACCATAACACCCAAAACCAACTCGGCAATAGCCACCTTTTTCCTGTTGTCCACAAAACACCTCCCAACTCTTTTTTTTGCCAAGCCCGCGTGGCTCGGCTATACCTTAAGAGATAACTTCTGAAGCTTTCTCATCTTGCCACCTCTGTTTTGATTTTTCTGATTGTCCTCACTATAACCATCCACTCCTTTCTTGAGAAAACCCGTCTATTAAAGGAATTAGGGCTTTGTTTTAGCCCGTTCTCTACAACCGACGCATAGTCAAAAGACACAAAAGGCTTTTTGCTTGGCAGGTATTGACTAAAAAAGACAGGTTCTCCGTTTTCCCTGATAGCTAAAGAGTCAACGCCGTAAATAGCCTCAATAACCATATCGACGGTCGGCTTGATGTGAGCTGATTTCAGGATATTTGCAAAATACCCCAGTTTTCGCTTCACGGAATAAACCCATCTGCTATAAGGATCGCTTCCTCTGTTTCTGACAACGCTATACCTTGCCATGATTACCCCCTTTCTCCCTATAATCCTTTAGCGGTAAACCATCCCCCTCTATGAAAAGCAGTTGAGCAATTCCCTCATAGGCATAGAGTTTGATGGCCACTGAGTTGAGATTGGCTATGCAAAGCCTCAACCTTCCGTTAAATCCAGCATCAACAGGGGTTGCATTGATGAGAATCCCCGCTTCTGCAAGAGAAGACTTACCGTAAATGAGTCCCGTAATGCCTCTTGGCATTTTGACGGTTTCAATTGTTAGCGCAACAATGTAGTCGTGCGGCGGTATTACGGGCGCCTCGTCATAGATTTTTTCAAATTCTCTGTGCTTGCTATCTAATACAGTGCCACGCTTTGGGATTAAGATATCGGGTGACAGCCTGAGATCGTATCCGTAAGGCTGAAGCCCGTAGGAGAAAATCCTCTGGCCACTGACTTCTCTGATGTTTTTTCTTTCGAACGGAGCAATTATCTCTTCCTTTTTCACCATTTGCAGTATCCACTTATCTGGCTTGAGCATTTTTGACCTCCTGTCTATTTTTGTGGTTTTGTAAAAAACTTTATAAAATTCTCGGGTTTATTCTGATTTTCTCCTATAAACCTTCTAAACACCAACGGCAAATCGTAAAGATTTTCGCAGAAGACTTTTTGATCGTAAGGATAATTGCCGAAAAATTGGCACTGATAGATGTTTTTGTATCCGACAATGTAGTTAAAGCTTTCCTTTATTAACGATATTTCTATTCTTTGCTCCCCTGTTGAGGTATCTATAGCAAGCGGAATGTGAGCAGTGAAAAAATAAAGGCCGGAATACTTTATTTTATTTTTCTTGTTCTTGTCTTTAATTAAATCCAATGCATCTTTTAATTTGCTGTAATTGCGCTTATCAAGGTTGAGGATAAATGCAAAACCATAACCGTTAAACTCAGTCTCAAGAACATCATAAACCTCTCTGCCTGCTTTTGTTTCTATAAACACATGAGTGAAGCGTTTTGAGTCCTCCAATGCCTTGAGTTCGTTGATGCATGTTTTCTTTTTTCCTTGCAAAAGAAACATCCTATCCCTCCAAAAAAGAAAACACGGCGGGAAACCCGCCGCTTGCTTAATCGTTGATAGTCTGCTTTAAAACCTGTCCGGCCTTAAATGCAGGGATTTTGTGTGGTTTGATTTTGATTACTTCGCCCGTCTGGGGGTTGCGTCCGGTTCTTTCGCCTCTCTGGCTGACATAGAACTTGCCAAATCCCGTTATAGATACACTCTTACCGCTCTTTAGAGCCTCGGAAACCACATCGACGAAAGCATTAACAAAAGCATTAGCGCCCTTAACAGAACTTCCCATCTTCCTTGCAATAGCCTCAACAAGTTCAGACTTGGTCATAAAAAATACCTCCTTAAAACATATTTGAGGCCAAGCCCATCGTGATGGGCTTGGTTCCCCTCTATATATAGGGAAGGGTGTTACAGTTTTGTGGATGAGTGTTATGAGTATATGAGTAGAATTTTTTTGAATTATATCCACCTCTCCGCCCAGCACTTCAGACTCAAGAAAACTCGATACATCTCCAAAAAAGCTTTTGCCTGAAGAATAAAACTCAAAGTAATGTTTAAAATCAACAACGGGAAAAGGAAGCTTAAGCCCTATTGGGCTTCCAAGTAAAGCATAAGAAAAGACAAGATTTTCCAGGTAGCCCATCATCTGTATAAGTGTTGCTCTCTCTGCCGGTAAAAAGAATACCTCTCCTGGGAATAAGGAGCTTTTTACGCAGAAATTTAAGAAATCCTCTAATCTGCTTTTAAATGTATTGTATGCTTTTGAGCCCTTTCTTAAATTTCTCTTAGTTATAGGTTTATTTGTTTTTATGGTTATTGTATTTCCCTCAAAAACTGCTTCTATATTTCTTCCATAAAGCTCTGCGGATACAGAGCTATTTTCATTCTCATCTCTCATGCTGAAAATGTTTTCAATTTCAAACTCTGCGTCTCCAAATGACTGCTTTGAATTCAATACTCTTTTTCCGAAATCTTTGCATACACCGTTTATCCGTTTTTCTATTCTTGCTCTGTTTTTGGTTAAATACTCCTCTAAATCTATGCTATAGCTTCTATTTCTTACCAGCCCATCTATAACTTTATCCTGAAGTTCGCTATCAAAGTTAAAAGATATGTTGGGACTCGACTTCAGCAGGTCGTAAAGCAGATATGAAAGGTAGGTTTTTCCAGTGTTGTTAAAGCCCATAAAGACCGTTAAAGGCTTAAGCTCTATCTGGGCCTCTTTTATATTGCCAAAATTCCTTATTGTAAACCTCAATGAAAACATAGCCTTTCCCCTTACAAACTAAATTCATAATATCATTAAATCATCTATTGTCAACCTTTCCCCGTCAGAATCACAAAAAACCGACTAAAAAGCTTGACAAACCCTTAAATGTGGGTTAAGTGTTACAATAAAAGTGGTAGGAGGTGGAAAGATGCTGTGGTTTATTGCGGTTATCTTCACGATAGTAGCGGTTATAATCGGCATTAGAAGATGGAAAATGGCTAATGATCCTATGTATGCTGTAGATGTAAAGAACAGAAAAGCGTGGGTGAGAGAGAATAGTACACTTATAAGTGATAGTGAGATAGAAAACAAAGACGACACTTTAATAGATGATGTGGCTTCTAACCCTGCCTTCGAGTCTCATAGATCTTTTGATACAAAATAAAAAACTAGGCGGGTTTCCCCGCCTATTTTATTACCTCACATCCAGATCGCTCGGTGGTTGTATATTATTGCTGGAGTTGGATTGAGTGTTTGATGGGGTATCTTTTGAGGCTGAGCTACCAGCAGCGAAAATGCCGGCATGTAGTATACGATCAGTGTCGTCGGCATTGTTGCTACCCACATGTAAGTGAGTAACTGGTTTTCCTATACCTTTCAGCATGGGATCGCTATTTTGGTTTCCGCCTGATAGAGTATCCTTAACCCCGTGGAGCAACTCCTTGCCTGTGTGCTCCAAAACATGCAGGTAGGACTTCATAGCTCCTGCTCCATTGTCCCAAATGTCCTGAATCTGCCTTGCAGGATTTGATCCCTGAGCGTGAGCTTCTTTAATGTTGTTGGTTACACCGGAAAGCCCCAACAAATTACTTACTTTTTGCATGTCGTTGTTTTTAATTGCACCGGTTAAGTCTTTTACAAAGTCTCTTGCTTTGGTTACAGCCTCACCCGTTGCACCGTATTTGTCCACTATACTCTGGGCTTTGGAGTAAATGAGTTTATCCACCTGCTTACCGGTGATGTTGAGGCCGTATTTTTTGTCAAGATAATCAGCTACTTTATCTTTTACAGACCCGCTGAGACTACCTTCTACTCCAGCTCCATTACCCAAAATACTAATTCCAACTTTACTGTAACCTTCAACATTAGCCTCTCCTTCAGTCGATATAATTCCTTGGTGCGTATCAGTCATTCCTGTATGCACTTCTCCGCCCACATACTTCAACATCGCCCCGGCTAATGCACTTGTTGCAAAAGCCTTTCCTCTCTCTCCGCCTACAGTTATAAGCTTTTCTACATCTTTATCGGCCCTGCTGATGAGAGATTTGTCATTCGAAACAAGAGCCTGTGCAATCTCTGGCTCAACGGCCTGCTGGTCGAATGCTTTTGCAGCCTCTATCTGAGACATGTTTTCCGGTGTATTGTAAAACGCCCTATTAAACGCATAATCGGCATTCTGTTTCCTACCTGCAAATGCACCCAGATCGTAAGCATCTCCAGGTGTGGATGCCATATTTAAGTCTTTCCCTGTGTTATACATCTCTTTATTAACAGTAGCGGCAATGAGATTTTTCAGAGGAACTCGATCTACTACATCATCATACCCCATACCTTCTACATAAGCTTTCTCATTAGACCCAATTCTTTGTTTTTCTACCATTCCTATTATACCTTCGCCCAATTTATCTGCAGCTTTTTTGGTTGCCAGGTTCTGGCCAAAAACAGATAATTGGTGTGTCTTTTCCTGGAACATCAACCAATCGTGAAAACTACCTTTAAATTTGCCTTCTTTTACACTTTCTCTATACGCCTGATAAGGGGATGTAGCACCAACAGCCTTTTGTTCTCCTGTTAAGTATCCCAGATTTGCTGCTCCACCGGCCTTGTTCCATGCAGTTATGTTGTGAACAGCGCTTTCAGTTCCCAATTTACCGCCATATTGATCTGGCGTCATGCCGTGTTTTTTTGCCTCATCCGCAATAGCATTGGTCTGCCCTGTGCTTATGCTTTCTGCGTTGTATCCCGTCTTATAGGCATCCTTCACCCCCTTATACGCATTCCCCGCTCCTATCCTCTTTGCCTCCAGGTTTGCTGTCCCTCTAATCAAATCTCCTGCATCGAAGGCAGGGGCGATTCCAGTATCAAATGCCTCGCTGGTGATAATGCTCTTCTCGACGTTTCCTTTCTCTGCAGGGTTTGTAACCTGCTCGCCGATGCCTGATGCCTGAGAGGTGACTGCTCCTTCGAGCCTGCCTGCAGCCATCTGTAGCCCGTAAGCACCAACTTTCGTGAAGATACCTGCTGTTATCAGTGCCATACCCATACCCAGACTTCTCACATAGCCCCAAGCCGCTAAAGACCTTTCAAGAGGAAGCTGCATATTCATGAATGCTCCGTAGCCTACGTTGTGGATAATCACAGACTGGAAGAGTGTCTGTGCCTCATCAACAAGAAAGTGGTGAATTACCGCATCTATCGCCGCCCATGAGACCATGAAAACAAACACTCCTGCCACTGCGCCAATCACTTTTCCGTAGAAAGGTGTAGGAAGAAATATGATCAGGAAAGGCAACAGGGAAAGACCTAACGCTATCAAAACCGCCCTGATGGTCGGTATCCATGTGTTAAATGCCATGCCTATATTTATGCCCGTGTTGGTCATCTTGTAGTTCGTCAGGAATGGTGAATTAGCCGCAACCGATGCATTGTATATCTCTGTAGCTATATATCCCTGCCTGATAAAGCTAAAAGCATCCGCTGTGATATCTGTGAAGTTGTTGTTGTAGAGGTTCTTTATGTAGGCTGTGGTTACAGCTATACAATGATTAAGAGCAATTGTATCGGTTGTATCAATGCCGGCGCTTGCACATAAATGTTTGAGGGTATTTCGAAAATACTGATTATTATTGAGAATATTCGCTATATTATTCCATGCTTGATTACAGGTTACAGCTTCACCTGCGGTATTATTATGATCGTAATAAACAGTGTATATGCTCTTATAAGCAGAAGCTTTGGCAAGTATATCAGAGAAAGGTTCAGAAGTGTTTACTAAATCGTCGAACGTTATGTGGCCAGGTCTATACGAATTTCCTATATCGTAGAACACACAGTCTTTGATATATTTTTCTATGCTCATGTCGAGGTATACATCGTCGGATCTTACACCGTGAATGGCCATATTGAGGATAGCCATTACTCCTATACCACCTGCCGAGTTCTCGTAATTCAGGTCAGGATCAATTTCGGTTGTGTCTATCATCCGGATAATACCGTTCTCAACATCGGACGCAATGCCCGCAACAGTTGTGATGCCTATAGGGATATTACCAATAGTTTGAGATTTGTTTAATACGGTGTCGTAAACGGTTACCTGCCCCTTTGGAACAATAAGTGCCATATAGAGAACAAAAGCAATTATAACAGGCATACTCCATGCGAGGATATTGCCTGTCTGCAAACCCTGAAGAGATCGTATGTAGTTCCTGAAGCCAGCAAAGAACAGAGACAAAGCCATAACAGTGAAAAACAAACCCTGATAAGCCTTGTCGGAGAAAATCAGAGAGATGAACTGAAACGCGTTGCTGATAGCGTCAAAACCGCCGTAAGTGTAAAACTCAACGTGCCCTGGATCAAAAGCAAAAGCGTTAATCGAGGTAAAAATAAGTACAATAACTATCAATCCAAAAGATCTTTTTATTTTACTGAACATGCTAATTATTTTTCTGACAAAGGACACTATTGATTGACAGGCAACCACAAGCCCAAAACCTGTTGCTAAAGTAAATACCGTAATTATAACAAGCGCTGCACTGTTGAACCCAATCCTGTAAGCTTCAACATCACTGAGAACTGTAAAATAAACACCTACAGCAGTGCCTAAATAAAGAGGGGTTCTTAAATAAGGAACAAAAGCAAATACGCTAACGGCAAAGGCAGGAACTATCAGCCAGTAATTGTGTAAAGCTACGCCGACGGCTGACAGCCCTAAAAAAGTAAACAGTTCCAGCCACACTTTCTTACCGAGCGCTTTCTGGTCCAGGTAAAAGAGAAAAACTATGTTATTCAACACGCTTAATACAAAGTAATAAAACCACAGTGTCAGGGGTGAGTCTGTTTTCTCTATTTTTGCTATTAACCTTAAGATATTTCTTTTTAGATAATTTTCCACAACCTACCTCCTACCTTTACCACTTTTCTTTTGATCTTTAACTCCCCCCGCCGAGAAGTCCCCTTCCGTAATGGAGGGTGAGTTGACACACCTGAAACCCAAAATTCTAAAATTATTGTTGTTGTATTGCTGCTGTGTTAACTGCATCAGAAATCTCCTGCATAACAATCTGTCTTGCTTTTCTAAAGTTATTAGTCATAAAGCCTAAAGCGTTCACTTCATTGGCAGACTTTATGTAGTCATTCTTTATAGTTTGCTGAAAAGTGTAAATGGTATTTATGAACTGTCTCAGTATTTTTACGTTCGCGGCCGTTATGCTCAACTGGCAGCTCGGTCCAAAGTTACCTTCCTTTGTTATAGCTTCCTCAGCCCTGTAGAACAAATGTACAGCCCTGGAGTAAAGATCAGACAAAGCACCATAGGCATAAGCTTTTGCAGTTATATCAGAAAGCAAGGATGCCACCGTGTCCGTATCACCAACAATCACCGAAGCTTTCAAAGCCTGGTACACTGACACAGGTGAAGTCTGTATGATGCTTTGTTCTTCATCCGATAAAGCACGATTACTGCCATCACTATCTTTCATTTTCTGTATAATTTTGTACATATTATCCTGAACATACTGAATTAAGTTTTTTGTGTTTGCGCTGTAACATTCCCCTGTATCGTTTTCTGCATAAGCTGTTCCGTTGTAGAACTCGTTTGTTTTGGTTGAATCGTTCTTAGCACACGGCCCCATCAGAACAATTTTTAACTCTTTTTTGCCTTGAGAGTTTTGGGCAACAACTATTCTAATATCCCCAACAAATCCTCTGATTAAATCTACATAATCCTCTGGAATATTGAGTTTTTTTGCCATCCCTTCAAGAATTGTTGTATTGGGATTATCCTGAGAAGCAGCAAATATATCTTTTATATCCTGGGGACAATCGGCAATCATTTTATCGTAGTCAGTTTGAGCGGACGCTGGCTGGTTTACGCTTGGTTTACTTGAGGGGGTTATGCTTTGTTCACTCTCAAAAATCTCATTGAATAGATCAACCGCACCAGTCAACACATTGTGAGACTGGTCTGCTGATGCCCTTTCACTGGACTGAGAATCGGGAGAGATTGCATCCACCACTTTTGTAAGCATAATTTTTGATGCCTTACACGCGTTGAACTGCAGGCCGTTGAGCCTTTGAATCATTCCTTCAATTGACTTAATCGTCTGAGAGCACTGCTCGCAGAGCGTTTTCAAAGCAATGTCAAATGCAACTGCAGGAGCTGCCTGAAGCATGGTTTGAAGCTGTTGAACAAGGTACTGAGGATTCACGAAGTTAAAGCCGCCGCCGAAGATATCAATGCCGCCGCAGCCAATCTTTAAAGAAGGTTTTTGGATGTCGAATAGGTAGGTGGTTTGACTGGGTTGCCACCTTGCCGAAAATGAACCAAACGTAAAATAACCCCTCTTTTGTCCTTTAAAGTAATTAGGCGCAAGGCTTGTTTTCTGTTGCACCCAATCGCTCACCCAGTCGGCTCTTGCCTGATACGAGGCGGTTGTTAAAGCAGCAATTATCAAAACCACGACAATTTTTCTGAGCATATTGCCCTCCTTCACATTTTTTTCCGCCTCTCTTTATATAGGGGGTTGTGTTACAGTTTATCTGGGATAGGTTCACTAAATCCATAGTGAACTACCCTGACTAAATCAAAGATTATAGTCAGGGCTTCCTGCTTCAACGGTTGCCTTTTGGCATACCTCCACAGGCTCTACGGGCTGTTCCATCCCTGATAATGCTGTTTTTAGTATATTTATACTTGCATTTATATCTCTGTCGTGAGTGGTATTGCAATAAGGGCAAGTCCATTTTCTTTTTGATAATGGAAGTTTATCTATTTTATAACCACATATATTGCAAGTTTTTGAACTTGGAAAAAATTTATCTATTTGAATTAGTTTTGCCCCATACCACTCACTTTTGTATTTTAGAAATTCTACAAATTTAGACCAGCTTACATCACTTATTGATTTTGCAAGATAGTGATTTTTTTGCATATTCTTAACTGACAGATTTTCTATTGCTATTAGTAAGTATTGCTTGGCTATCGCAATACTTACTTTATGAAGAAAATCATTTCTTTGATTTAAGATTTTTTCGTGAAATTTTGAGATTTTTGCTTTTAGCTTATACCAGTTTCTTGAATGTAAAACTTTTCTTGACAATCTTTTTTGAAGAATTTTTAATCTCTGTTCCGTTTTTCTAAACCATCTGGGATTAGATATTTTTTCTCCATTAGAGAGAATTATAAAATGCTCTAACCCCATATCTATTCCAATTGCCTTGAAAGGCTTTTTAGCTATTTTTATAACTTCTTCAATTAGAATAGATATGAAGTATTTGCCATTTTTTCTTGATATAGTGGCTTGTTTGATTTTACCATTCTGTGATAATGGTCTATGAAATTTTACTTTTATTCCCTCTTTTAGCTTTGGAATATAAACTTTATTTTCTTTTATTTTTACATTTTGAGGAATATTGAATGATTGATAATTGTTTTTTTTAGATTTGAATTTTGGAAATCCAAGTTTTAATGCTTTTGCTTTTTGTTTTGGAGTATTTGCTCTTGCAAGTGCAATTTTTCTCTCTTTTACTACTTCTTTACTAAAAGCTCTTTTATATGCCTTGATAAGATTATGGATTGATACTTGAAGAGATTGAGAGTTTATTTGATTTAGCCAAGAATAATTTTCATTCTTTTTAAGCTCTTTAAGCTCTTTTTGAAGAAGTGTTTTATTTGGAAGTTTGGTATCTTTATATTTACCCCAAAAACAGTTATACACAAATCTACAAGCCCCAAAATGATTTTCTAAAAATTTAACCTGTTCTTTATTAGGATAAATTCTATATTTATAAGCTCTTAATATAGTTTTTTGCAAAAACTCCCTTTTTTTATATAATTTTACAACAAAAATAAAAAGGTGTCAATATGAAAAGAGCCCATCATCACGCTAAATATGATTTGAAATATCATTTAGTGTTAGTTACAAAATATAGAAAAAAATGTATTACAAAAGATATGCTAAATAGACTTGAAAAGATAATAAGGGACATTTGCAACAGATGGGATGTAGAATTATTAGAATTTAGTGGAGAAGAAGACCATATTCATTTACTTATATCAGCTCATCCGTCAATGGAATTATCCAAATTTACAAATAATCTAAAAACTGTATCTTCAAGACTTATTAGAAAAGAATTCAAAGAGCATCTATCTAAATTTTATTGGAAACCTTATTTTTGGACAAGAGCTTATTTTATAGCTACAACAGGTGGAGCACCACTTGAAGTTATCAAACAATATATAAAATCCCAAGAAAAACCAGAAAAATAATGAACTTCGTTCATCCAAATTCATCTCCATCTAATTATTCTAATTTAGATGGAGAATTCTTTGGTGATTTTGTTAAACCTCCTCTTTTTGAGCAAAAATAGGATCTTCAAACCTAATTTTTGATTGTTCTACATATTCCTTTTTTAACTCGCACGCTATCCATCTTCTATTTAACATTTCCGCAACATAACCTGTTGTATTACTTCCGGCAAAAGGGTCTAAAACTAGATCATTTTCATCTGTTAAAAACTCAATAAAAAAAGCTGCTACTCCCGGATGCATTCTTGCAGGATGCGGTTTTATTCCAAGTTCTCTACATCTTTTCAAAAAATAATCATTAGAAGATGAATTGGAAAAACTCAAAACATTATAGGGAAGTCTAACCTCTCTTTTTTCATCTAATGGTTTCATTTCAAAAAAATTATGAGCTATACTTCCTCCATTATTTTTTAGGAAACTTTTTTCTCCTATATAATGTTCCGAAGGTCTCTTCCCAGAGTTATATTTTTTTCTTTTTAATAAGTTTTTCATGCTTGAACTGTAAGGTCGCAAAACTTTCCTATTATCTGCTTTTGGAAAATCGCTTTTTGCAATCCACCAAACATGAGTATAGCTATCAATGGTTCTTATTCTATTAACCGTAACCCATTGAGCCGGTGATGGTAGTCTTGAAGGATTATAAACTATAAATTCCTGAATGAGTCTTAAATTTGCATAAGGATGCCTTACCAGATTCATAAGAGCTTCTAAGTGTAGTAAAGATTGAACTGGCCTGTTTTTTTCCCAGACATTTCCAATCTCTATAACTAAAGAACCATTTTCTTTTAATAAACTGGAAAAAATAGGGGCAAATGACTCAAACCATTTTAGATATTCTTCGCCGGTTAAATTCCCGTACCGCTTTTTGTTATTGAGTGGAAATGGTGGTGAAGTAATTATTAATTGAATTTTATTTTCATAATGTTCTTTTAGGTATTCGCTGTAAACTTCGGTAAAATTACCTAGAAATAATTCCCCTTTTTTTGTTGTATAAATTCTTTCCATCTCTACCTCCACCCCTAACATAAAGGGCGTTTTCTCCACCCGAAGGCGGATTAGGTGATTTTCATTTAGCCGAATTGTACACAAATTTAAAACCAAAATCAAAAAGTGCCTTTAGATAGCGAACTACACAGTTCAGGGCTGTAGTCTATGTCGTTTTTGTAAAGCTCAAAATATTAAACCTTAGGTTAAGATTTGCAGTACGGACAAAGGCCACAGATAATCTTCGGTATCTCATGCGCATCGCGAATCTTTTTCTTGTTCTCGTACATATCTACTTCTATATCTGACAAATACCTGTTTAAGACAGTGTCCATATTGCTTTCTTCAGTGTATGAATAGGTATTCCTATCAAAAACCTTATACGCCACCGACACACTCACAAACAGCCCGCACGGCGCCTGCCTTGTAACTGCCTCTATACGCTTTGCTATTCTGTTTGCAAGCTCCTCGTTTATGCCGAAAGCAACACCTATGAACTCATCCCCTCCAACACGGTAAACATTGCCGTAGCCAAGGAATATGCTCTTGATTTCGCTTGCAATTGACCTCAGCACCGCATCGCCCATGTGATGGCCAAGAGTGTCGTTAACAACCTTAAAGTTGTTAAAGTCCATGTAGAACACATACAGCGGTATATCTTTCGTGAGCATAGTTTTTAGGTTAGACCGCAAGTGCCTGAACAATTCTCTTCTCGTAAAACAACCGGTTAGCTCATCTTTGTCTCTGTTCTCATCCTCGTGTTTAAGCAAAAGCGAATATGCGGGGTAAACAACATCCATTGTCCTCTCTACGGTTCGCACAACGTGATCCTCATCAATCTCGGGATCGTCTAAACCTACATACCAGCCTAAAGAGGTTCTGTAGATAAAAATAGTATCAAATACAAAACTCTCGCCTTTCTCCAATGGCTTAATGTTAGACACACTTATCCCATCCTTTGCCAGAGAGCTTCTTCTTCGTCTCATTGAACCAATCACAGCGTCCATGTAATCCGTCGTCTCAGTACAGACAAAACCTCCTCTTGATCCTGTCCTTGCCGTTAAATCATAAACAAAAATCTGCAAAACATCGGACGGCGACTCGCTTTCAGCCAGTATTTTTTGCAGTATCATAGCACTCTCCTTAAGAGTAGATAAGCAATTACTGTTAGAATTCCCCAGACAACGCCAAAAACAACTACAGCCACCTGTTTAGCGGATATATTCGCCAAATAAACTATTAGGTAGCTCAAACTGATAACCAGCGTCATAATAGATAGATATAGTGCCATTTTCCTTAAGTCCTGCCCGCTACTTACTGACACAAAGGCAAACATAGTAAAAACGGGAATATTTGCCACGACAGCTGCGATGAGATTGGCTTTTGAGGAGATATATAGCTGAATCAAGGCAAAGATAAGTGTTGCGATAATAATTTTAAATACTAACATCACACATCACCACCTCTATAACTTTACCGAGCCCATCGTAATGGGCTCCGGCTTTACAACCTTTAGAGCCTCTACATCCTCCATTCCCAGCCTTCAACCAGCCGGGGAACACTCCCCAGCCAGTGGGAGGTTGGCTTAGTTGAATATTCCAGCTATCTCTTTTGCAAGCCTATCTTCGATTACAGGCGTTGCTTTTTTGAGATTGAGATTAGTTTGAGTTGCCTGCACAACTATCCTTGTTCTGTATGCCTGATATTGTGTCGTTGTTTTGTAAGTCGTGCTTTCCGTTGTTCCCATGCCGTTCTGCAGGTTGGAGTTAACCTGCTTCTGAATTACGCCGTTGACTTTCTGTTTAATTTGAATATCAACAGCTCCCAGATAGGTGTCAACATGGATTGCAGCACCCACGACAGCGCCAGCCGCAGCACCTACAGCAGAGCCTACACCAACAGCTCCAACTTTGCCCCAGCCCCTACCAAAAGCCAATCCTGTCAATGCACCACCATAACCGCCGGCAAGCAAGCCAGCCATTGTCATATGCTCACTCTGCTTGCCCATGTAAAGGACATTGCCCTGAAGCCAGAACTCAGCCTTGTATGGATCTTCAACAATCGTATAACCTTTCTCCTGCAATTTGGAGATAACCATCTGCTTTAGATCGGGCATGGGGACTTGAGAGGTGTTTCTAAACTCCACATAAATAGTTTTCTGATCTGGTTTTACGGGTTCTAAGAAGATGGTATCGGACATCTTTGCCTGCACCTCAAGGTGAGCATGTTCTATACCCCTTGCGATAGTTGAAACCGTCGATACACAGGATGATAAAGAAGATGCCAAAAAGGCAAACACCATAAAAACCCCAAGTAACCTAAAAGCTTTCTTCTGCATGGACGCCTCCTATACTATTTACCTTAAAACGGCATATCTTCGTCGTTATTGCCATTGCCGTTAGACGCATTGCCAGTAGAGTCGTTGGGTTCGGACAGAACGATTCTGTAATCGGGCTGATTCTCTTTTTCCTTTTTCTCGTTCTTGAAAACGGCGATTTTCACCGTTCCCAATGCTCCAAGATCCAGCTCACCGGCCATCATCTTGCGCCTCTTTCCATCCTTCTCATACTCCCTTAACCAAAGAGCTCCGACTGTTTTTGCCATAACAAACCTCCTTATTAAATTTTAGGTGTTAGGTTTCCAGCACCCATTTACCCAGTACCTAACACCCCCTCATATATAGCTAGTTGTGTTACAACTTTTTTGCGTTGCATGTTACCCGTATTCGACATATTAGTTTTACTACAGAACTAGTTTACCTATTTTTAGTTTTTATATAGAACTTTTTTCTTGATTTTTTATAAAAATAGTTCTATTATAGAACTATAATTATTCCTTGAGGTGGAAGACAATGGATAAACTCATCGAACAGTTCGAGGTAACATTAGAGCGATTAAAAACATATCTCCCAGAGAGAAAACGCCCCTTTTATAAAAGTATCCAGATTGATGATGTTAGGGGTGCGCTTATTTATGGTTTAAGAGGAGTGGGTAAAACGACATTCTTAATAAATAAAATCGCTAACTCTAAAAGAAATTTCTTATACTTCAGTGCCGACCACCCGTTGATTTCATCTTTGCCGCTTTACGAGATTGTAAGCGAAATTTTTAAAAAAGGATATGAAGGCGTAGTCATTGACGAAATTCATCACGCCAATAAATGGAGCGAGCATATTAAGGCTATTTATGATGACTACCCAGACAAAACTATCTGGATCAGCGACAGTAGTAATTTGATATTGAGAAAATCCGTATCGGATCTATCAAGACGATTTGTGCAGTTCCGCATACCTCTTATGTCTTTCAGAGAATACATCTTTCTTACACAAGGAATATTAGTAGATCCAGTAGATCCTTTTAATATAGACAAAAATATATTTGTAATACTAAAGGATATAAACATACTAAAGCTTTTTTCCGATTACATCAATGGCGGCATCAGGCCCATTTTTACTGAAGGAGAATATTGCTCACGATTAAAAGGACTTTTGGAGAAATCAATCTATTATGATATTCCATTCTACGTTTCCTCAATACAGGATAAACATTTGAGAGTAATGAATGCAATCATAGGCTACTTAATAACCTCGGCCATTCCAACGATAAATATCTCAGGTATGTGCAATGAGTGGGATTTAGGAAAAGAAAAACTTTATAATTTGTTATACGTTATGGAGCACTCAGAATTAATAAATATTGTCAAAAAACCAGGAAAATTCACGTATACAAAGGGTGCAAAAATTTTTCTCTCCGATCCGTCTATGTACGGTTGTTTCAAAGGCAATCCTGGAAGCGCAAGGGAAGCATTTGCTGTAATGTGTCTAAAAGAAAAATATGAAGTCTTTGCATGTAAGGATGATAGAGATTGCGACTTTATAGTAGATGGAATAAAGATAGAAGTTGGTGGGAAAAGAAAAAAAAGCAAAAACGCTGATTTTACAATAAGTGATGATATTGATATACCCGTAAGAAACAGAATCCCTCTCTGGATATTGGGTTTTTTGTACTAGCCGAGCCCATCAACGATCGGCTCGGCCCATCACTCACTCAAAGCCCTTCGCTATCTCGGTCAGTTCATCTAATTCACTTAGCTCTTTCCTTTTGCCAGCGTTATCTCTTTTAACTTCTTCGTTGAAGCTAACAGAAAACTTGTTCATTAAAACTGCCAAAATATGCTCTTCCGGTATTTCGCCTTTTTCGTTTTTTAAAGCTTCAATAAGGTTTTTCATGAATAATGCCTTTAATCCGTGAGCCTTCAGCAGCTTTTCAAGGCTTTCACAAACCTTATCACTGCAGGAAAAGAAAATCCGCATGGCTGCCTCCCCCGAGCTTAGTTTCCAGGCTCGGCAAGCTTTACAAAACCGAGAACATTTGCGTATTCAGGTTTGTTAGGTATTACAAAGCCATAAGACTCTTTAAGATTGTCGTCTATAAAATACGCGCCTCCGCCGGCTACTATGAATGTGTCTATCCTGTCGAGAACGGTTTGCAGTTTTGAGGATTTGCTTATAGTTTCAAAAATTCGCTTGGTATAGGTTTCCTTTTTCTGTTCAATTAGTTCACTTATGTCGTATTCATGCCTTTTGTACTTAAACTTACCGGCTGCGAGCACCTGCACAACGCTGACTTCAGGCACGTAGCTCTTGACTATATTCGCACTTATATGCTCAGAGACCGTTGAAGCCATCTCGCAAACGCCCATGTCTTTATAGCCAGCGGACAACTCAGGGATAGGCATGCCCTCTATGACAGTTAGCACGTCAATCGTATTAAACCCTATATCAAGAATTACGGCATTCTCAGGGGATCCCGCATACTTCCATATGCCAAGTCCTTGAGGGAAAACTTTTACCCTGAAAGAAAACACCGTGTCATTGACAATGAAGTTCTCGCAGGCTTGTTTTAAAATTTTAGACTTTGCTTTAAACTCGCTTATGGATAAGGATAGAGTAACTAAATCAGGCTGCAGGCCGTTATCCTTGATGATCTTATACAAAAATAACGGTGAGTATGTTGTTAGAAAATCATTTGCCCTTGTCGGTAAAACATTACCCTTATAAAGAGCTTTTTCTCCGACAAGGTATTCCTCGCCGTTATAGTTAAAACTGGTTTTCTTTCCTATGCCTAAATCGTCTACCTCGCCTGCAGGTGCAATAGCAGTTATGAACTTATCATAAGAAGTGCTACCATTCTTATCCTTGTAAGCATACTTAATAAAGCTATAACCCGTATCAACCGACAAGATTACCATAAACATCACCTCCAACTAATTTCAGAACCTCTAAAACCTCTACAACTTTTAGAACCTTTACACCCTCTACAACTTCCAAAACCTCCACAACCTCTATCAAAACGGCACATCGTTATCGCCAGAAATCTCCACCATAAAGTTGCTCTGCCTCTCTTCTTCCTCAGCAGGCATGTTTTTTAAAGCTGACAAAAACTGAATTTTATTAGCTAGCACCTCGTGTTTTGAACGCCTGATGCCATTTGAGTCTTCCCATGTTCTATACCTCAAGCGCCCCTCAACAAAGACGGGAAAACCTTTGGTTAGAAATTCGCCCACAGCCTCAGCCAACCTGCCAAAAACCACAACATCGACAAAAAGGGTCTCTGTTTTTATATTCCCGTTTTCGTCCTTGCCTGCAGGCGTATTGACCGCCATGTTAAATGTGGCAACGCCTAAACCCGCTGGTGTATATCTTAACTCAGGATCTCGGGTTAAATTGCCCATCAGGAAAACTTTATTCAGACTTGGCATAACGCAACCTCCTCAAAAAATTAGGTTTTAGACCTAGCCGAGATCATCAACGATGGGCTCGGCTAGGTAATACCCTTCTATATATAGGCAGGGGTGTTACAGTTTTTTACTTTGCTACATTTGTTGCAGTTGTTACAACTGCAACTATTGCACACTTTGCACGGATTGCTACTTTTCAAGAGAAAAGCGCTCAAATTTTGACACTGGTACAAACTACGTTTGTTGTACTTTCCGCAAATTTTATACAGTTGTTACAGTTGCACACTTTGCTACATTGGTTGCATTAGTTGCAAATGTAACAACTGTACACTTTGCAACAGTTGACTATATATGAATGAGGGCGAGCGGAGAGCGAGGGCGATGCCCCCGTGGAGCTGAGCCGTTAGGAGCCCTAATGTGTTTGCTATGGTTTACTGGAAGTCACGAGCGAGGTTGATATACCGCTTGTCGGTATATCACTACCGAGCGAGTAGGCGAAGCGATAGGGGGGATCGTTCCCGAAGCGAACAGCGAGCCCGAGGAGCGCATCCGCTCGTTCCGAGCCCGTCTTAACAGAGAAAGGAAAACGGAACATCGTCAAAGAAAGAGTATGATCTTCTATCTGCTGCAAGATTAAAAAGAGACAAGAACGCAAAAGACGGGCTCGGTGATTGCCTGCAAGCGAAAGAAAACCCCTCGTGTAGCCGAGCTTGTGTATGGCGTTGGGCAACTGGCATGTTGGCAGGCCAACCTGTGTTGGCAAAAGCCCAAAGCAACCGGTGAGCGATAGAGGGGTTTTCTTGAAGCGTCCGAGCCCTTTGATATACCTGGCTAATGGAACTGCACATTTAAATGAGCAAAAAGTTAACGGGTTGCATGTAGAACAGAGAGAAAAGGGCTCGGGGCGAGGCAATAGAGCGAGGAGCGAGTTAAGGAGCAAGGCAGACGTATCAAAACTTGATAGTGGTATTGTCAAGGTTGCACGAAAAACGCCCAATTTCGACTTCAGAGGTATAAACCCACAGGGGGGTGTCATATCGTGCAACAGAGGGCAAATATGAGCATCTCAGGGGGGTCTGAGAAAAAGATGTTGATCGTTTTTTTTGGTTTTGACTTTTTTAAGACAGGAAGGATTTTGCAAACTCTCTTCTGCACTTCATCCGTAGCTGCTTTATACGCTTTTTGTAGTAAAAGAGAGTACGAGAATTGGATATATCCACGCTGTAGAATTTATTCAATTCAGCGAGGATTGTTTGAGATTTTACGGTACTGCCATTTTTATAGCCGTTGCACAATCGATTAAATATATACTTATCAAGCTTATCAAGCTCCGGGTGGGTAATAAGTTTCTCTCTTCTCTTTTTGCTTATACGGCTTAGAGATATTCTCAACAACTGCTCGTTGCGGTAGATTTTGCTCAAGGCGTTGAGGATAATTTTATCGGGATATGCAGGCGGTAGAGAGATAATTTTCTTCTTAACCAATATCTTCAGGTAAGCGACCGGAAGTTTGTATTCTTTGGCAATATCGCTTATTAGCTCTTTGTTATCATTCATTAACTACTACCTAATACCTGGTGCCTGCAACCTATCTATCAATGCTTTGTCCCTGACGAACAAATTATATCCTTGCCCGCGTTCTCAAGGGTATTCATTATCGTTGCCGCCTCTGCAAATTCATTAATGCATTGACAGTCAGTTACAACTGTTTCACCTTTAGAGGTATCGTAAGGGCAGGAGTATGATCCGTTATTGTCAGCGCACTTACGGTAGTCAAAGACGTAGGAGTTTGTGGAGCGGTATTGGGAAGTGTTAGTGTTTGCATAGGCCTGTGTATCCTCTTCAGGAACTTTAACCTTGCATACAAACATGCAACCGTTTTGACTGCCTGCAAACGGCACGGTTAAGGATCCGCTGTGGTAGCCCCAGGAACCGTTGTCCTCTCTGTAATCTTGATAGCTTGTGCTGCCGAGAGTTGAAGCTGACATAACGTCTACATCTTTGGTCGAATTTACAATTGTATTAGCCCTCTGTTTTGCTTTATCGAAGTTATAGCCTTGTGTTTTGCATACATAAATTCTTTTCTTTTCCCACCAGTTATAGCAAAAAGTGTGAGGCTGCCAGCCGTTGAATGTCTTGCAGACTTGTCCAGCCGGTACTAATCCTGTAGAAGCGTAGTTGCTCCAGGTTTGTACGCTGTCAACCCATTCGTCTTTTAGTGTGCAGTTGGAGTCGTTTTCATAAGCCTGACATTGGTCGTCAATGTAACTGCTCACTTCATCCCATCTCTTGCGGTAAATGTAGATATAAAGATACGATTGAGGATAACCGTTGCAACCGCCAAAGTTGGTGTATTGAGCAAAAATATGCTGCACGCCGTTTGTGGTTCTTGTCGTGGAGCCGTTAAAGGTGTTTATTCCGTCAGACCAATAACACATAGGCTTCCATACGGTTACCCCATCTATCTGCAAAACAGCACAAGAATCATCGTAAATATAAGCGCCGGTGGTGAACTTTCCGCAAAAACGATAGTCAAAACTCTGCCCACAGCCTCCATTTCCTCCCCCTGTTGCTTTTAAATTA
This sequence comes from Hippea maritima DSM 10411, assembly GCF_000194135.1. Lineage (GTDB taxonomy): Bacteria > Campylobacterota_A > Desulfurellia > Desulfurellales > Hippeaceae > Hippea > Hippea maritima. The sequence continues at coordinate 679,987 of NC_015318.1, forward strand.
CATCTACAATGCACGCCGGTTTCATCATAATAACAATCAGACATTGAGTTACAGATCGAGGTATCAAACACCTCAGGACAGGTGTCATCGCCCTCTGGGGAGTAGTGATCGCTCTGTTTTTTATCAATATTCACTATTCTTTTTATGTAGCATGTGTGCTGCTCTATGGGGTTTTTCTGAGCTGCGCCTGAGGTTTCAATGAGGCTGTACATGCTATTTGGATTTGATTCCTCACTGCTTTCCACAGAACCCGCTGCTGAATACAGGTACCCACCATTAGTTGCATCGTAGTATGTTGACGGATTGGTTGAACCTGATTGCCATTCGTATTGAGCGGTATCAGCAGGATAATTGGATGGTTGGGGTGCGCTGGTATCTTTTGTTATCTGTCCGTAATAAATTATATCCACAGAATTTACCTCAACGCCGGTTACTCTCAGTCTGTAGTTGCCGTTTTTCATCATAGCGGCAACCGCACCGCCACCAATGTCTTTTAAAATAATCGATAGGTTATTGCTTGCAAGATTGCTACCGCAAGAATTATTTATGCAGTAACATCCGCCAAAATCGGTAGAAGGTCTTTCTATGAGCTTTAAAAACCCGGAAGAGTCGGTTGTCCACATATAATACTTGCAATAATCCCATGTGCCTGGGTTGCAGTGTATAAGTCCGTTGGCGCAAATACCAGACACCTCAAAAGGGACTACATAGGAATAATTGTAATTATTTCCATCACCAGTATTCTCATAAACATAGACGGGGGATAAATCTCCCGTTGGGGTTGGATGAATTAAAATCTCCAGGATTTTTTTGCCGCCTGGCGAAGCTATACTGCCGTTGAAAGGGTTTTGCCCATTCAGTGAGTGCATTTGCACCTGTCCACCGCTTGTTGCAGGTGTAAAAATTCTGCTTTTTAACCCTGATTTACTACCAAGCCTCTGCACAGCGTAATTACCGGCACTCTCACCTGTTGATTGGGCGGAAGAGAACTGTTGAGCTGCGTTGTCGCTTGCTAAGGCTAAAAACGGCAGGAAAAACACTGCCATCAAGAACACGGCAATCTTTCTCATCCTTATCCTCCTTTATTGTTTTTTATACTCTTCCGCCTCTCTTTATATAGGAGTTGTAGGTGTTGGGTTTTAGGTTTCCATCACCCATTTACCCATCTACCCGTTCACCCATGCTTTTCCACCATCATCCTAATCGCTTCCGCATAACTTATTCCTTTGGTTTTAACCATTCTCTCTATCTCGGAGTTTTCCTTTGGATCGGATGTAAACAGATAATAGGTGTATTTATCAACTATTAGGCGCCCTACGCCCAACCCAAACGGCGAGTCGATAAATATCTCGGAATATTTTGGCTTATTACTCTTAACTGTTTTAAGGATTTTCATCACAAACTCATCGTAATCTATAATCTTATCGTGTTTGGCTTTTTCGAAATCGGGAGATGCAAGCAAGAACTTCCAGGCGCTGTTTGCCCTTATAACGTCGCCTACCTTGCCAAAATTCTTCAAGTCAAGCAGGGACTGGACAACAACGCTGAACGAACCCCTATACTTTCTTGCCCTTCTGTAGCCCTCTTCAATGACGTCGGCAAATATATCACTGCTCTCAAGGAACTGCCACGCTTCATCAAAGATAATGAGACGCTTTGAGCTCCTATCAGACAGGTATAAATCCCTCGTTACGGCGTTGATTATCTGCAGGGTTACAACCTTAAACAGCTCCTTTTGTGGTTTTAAATGCTCAAGCTCCAGAACCGCAAAATCATCATCGGATATATTAAACGTGGATCTGCCGTTAAACCATCTACCGTAGTTGCCCTGTGAGGTAAAGTCATAGAGGTTAAAGGCAAGTATTGAGGCAGTGTCTATGTAGAACTCCTTGTTCGGATCGTCTTCAACAAAGTCTTTGTAGTTTTTAAGAAAATGGTAAATAGTGTTTATATCGGCGTCGTTGCCTTCAGACTGCCATGCAAGCCTGATTGCGTTTTTAATAATTGTGTCGGCCGTTTCAGCGCGCTCTATGTCTATTTGTCCTGTTGAGGAAAGTATCATCTGCTTGATTATGGCGGCGAGGACTGCAAGCTCATCTTCTATATCGCGAACATTCGTGAAAGGATTTATGACTATATCTGATTCTTTTGTAAACTCTAAAAACCTACCGTCAAAGAGATGAGTGAGTTTTTTATAGCTGCCGCCTATGTCAATGATCCTTATTTTGTCTCCAGCAGAGAAGTAGTTGAACACGATGTAGTTAATCAGGAATGAGTTGTGATTGATCTGGCCGTCGGCAAAGTAATTGTGCGTATCCTCAACGGATACATCGTAAACATCGGCATTCTCGGCAGGCTCAACGGATACTACCTCATCGAAGTAGTGGGTAGAGATGAATTCTTCCCATTCTTTTAAAGTGTCATTCTGCAAGTATGAGTTTTTGATTATATTAAGAGCATGCTTTCTTGATAACCTTTTGATGCCGTTTTTATATTCCTCAAAAGCAAACTCATTACCGTTTTTCAGAAGTATTTCCTGCTCATGCTCATAGTAATATTCACTGTCTTTATATAGAGCAATTAAATCCTCAATAAAAATCTTCGTATATTTTTCAGGCAACACGTCAATATCATCATTAAAGTCTGTTTTTAAAACCTCATTTAACTTATCCTGTCTCTCCGATTTTATCGCCTTTATTAACCTGAATATTCTGGCAAATCTTCTTACGCTTGACCCGCTTATAATAAGCACATTCTTACTATCGCCGTTAGTGGTATTTTTAACCTGAACATTGCAAACAACCCCAAAACCCTGCTCAAGGACGGTTCTAACCTGTTCTGCAAGCTCTTTAGTTGCCAGTGGAATTTCTATTTGATTCTTCTGGCTGTTAATACGAGCTGCAACATCGATCAACCCCTCTATAAAGCCCACCCAGAAAGGCTTTGATGCATTCATGGTGATAAAACGAGGAATTTTTTTTGTGGAAAAAGACGTCTCCGTATTATCACCATCCTTTAGATAATAATTTATAAGTATTTTTTTTATTTTACTGCCACTCTGATTTGGTTTAGCGGCATCTATTGCGTCGGCATACACCAAACCAAACAAATACCCTACATTTTCATTGCTCCAATTTCCAAATCTCATACAGGAAAGCTCGACGGGAAGAATGTCGCCTTTTTTGAGATCTCTTGCGTGTGTCCATGCAGTATTTTCCACTTTTAGCCTATGGTCAGGTGTGCACTGAATAACCCTGCCGAATTTGGTTTTTATTTTAACTGTTTTCTCATTTTTAAAGCTAAATGTTTTTAATACTGGTTTTGTGTCGATAGAGCCGTTATTGTCGCTTAAGACTCTATCGCCCTCATGAATTTCTCTTAAATCACAGAAGCCTGTTTCGGTTAGTATTTGTCCGTCTGTCCTGCATTTTCCTGAGCCAGTTGATGCGGCAACGAATACGTTGTAATTATCCGCATGCTCGTCAAACACATCAACGGATATCAGCTGACCTTTTCTGCCGTGAAAAAGAAGAACAGGTTCTCCTGCACCTCTAAAATCTGCCTGCAGGGGCGCCATTGTCGCTGCAAGCTCATCCTGCAAAACAAAATCTCTGTCTATCTTGCGTATATTATCGCCTTCAGTGTAAAGCCCAAAGGGTAGGGCGGATATAAAAAGGATTGGTAATATACCCTTATCTTCCTGCATTGTGAAGCCGTGTTCTTCCCATATGCGCTTTACCCTTGCTATAGACTGTAGAGCCGTATCATCATCGTAAGCATACATCCAGATAATAGGCAAGACTTTTACAAACCTTGTGTTATTATCTATCTGATCTATTGCCCAGACAAATTCCTCTTTTTTTCTGGCAAGACTCGGAGCAAGCGTTCCAAAGCCCTGCTGCTGAAGAACAAGGTTGGTCTTGAGCCCTATTTCTTTTTTGATTTGCGCGTCGTTTTTATAGACGTTAAGTGTAAATATAAATGGCGTTATAATCTGCTCGGCATCGGATGCAACACCCCAGATACCACCGATGAGCTGGTTGGTTATAAACGTGTTTAAACCGTCCGAGCCACCCGGGAAAAGCTTGGGTGTGGTGCATTTGTAGATTTTACTACCGACACGTATATCTGATAGCCCCGCTTGAATAACCGTTTCGGAGGTAATGATCTGCTTGTTTATCGGCTTTAGGTCATCGTAGCCTTTTCCCACAATAACCCTGTCGTTAAACAGGCGTCTTAGAGTGTTAAGCAACTCACTGACAGGCAGAATTCTCGGATTAAGCCTTGCGCCTGAGAGTATCTCTGTTGCATTGTATTTAAAAGCGTCTAAGTCAAGGTCTTTGGCTTTTTTAACAGGAATTTTAATGGCAATAAAAGAACGAAAATACCTTGAAGGAATATCAGATGCCTGCTTTATGCCTTTTTCTGCTCCCTCAAGCCAGAAATCAGCATACCTTTCAACAGCAAGGTTAATTATGTCATACTGACGGGTTTTTAAATTTTTATAAATATCAAGTATTGGTTTAACATAAGGATCAGCAAAGAGAATAAATTGAACAACAGAGTCATCAGGAACTAAAGACAATAAGCTTTTGAGCATGTTTATAGTTGTCTCCCCCATAAAAAAACGGGGAGTAACTTCGTAAATATAACCTATTGTGTCGTCCTGGTTGTAATAAATTTTAAGATTTTCATCGTAAGCCAGATAAGGCAAATAATCGCTGAATTGGTTTCTTCTGGTCATGTTTTTAAGTTCTCTTAAGGTAAGCAAGGCACACCCCCAGCATTCAAAGTTTTTTTGGGCGTTGGGTATGTAAAGAAACCAGGCAAACTCAAACCCAACCCCTCTCTATATATAGGCAGGGGTGTTACAGTTTTTTTGTGGGGGGTAAAAAACACGCACTAATTCAGTGCATGTGTGAGAAATATGCACTGAAAAGCAGGAATTTAGGGAACAGCGAGCCTCAGCCATTAAGCTTTTGCAGACTATTGTTAACTCCCCCCGCCGAGAAGTCCCCTTCCGTAATGGAGGGGATGAAAGGCGGATGTTTTACGCCACCATTACCCTTTCTATCCAATTGTTGTTCCTCCTTACTAAAAGTAAGCCCCAATGTTAGAATGAGTAAACAAAGCGGTAAACAAAGTGGGGTACTTAAAGTGGACGGATGGGGTACTTAAAGTGGACGGATCTGACAAAGTGGGGTACTTAAAGTGGACGGATGGGGTACTTAAAGTGGACGGATTTTCCAAAAATTGCAGAATAGTAATATAGAATAGGCTATTCTATATAGAATAGAATATAGAATAGCCTATAGCCGAACCCCTTACGGGCTTTTGGGAGCCCACGGGGTTCGGCGAAAAACAATGAATAAGGGAAATCACTCTGTACACAGTACAAAGTAATTCACTATGTACAGAGTACAAAAAAAAGAGGCAGCTCGTCAGAGCGGATGGGTTTGTGGGAACAGAGTTAGCCAGGGGTTCAGATTAATTTTTATCTACAAGTATGGTTAGTTTTAACGGATCGCTTGAAACTTCCGGTATTGAAAAACCAACCCCAATTGCAGGTGTATTATAATTAAACAACATTTTTTCGCTATCATAAACTATGTTAAATTGGTCTTGAAGCCTTGAAGCATGTATTTTAATTTTACTCGTAAATCTCTTGTATTTATTTTTTTGTTTTATTGTCCATTTTTTTCTATCCTTAGGGATATTTTCAATTTTTGCAAACAACTTCACCGCACTAATAGAAAACGGTGTTTTTTGGGATGTAATAAACTTTACAATCGATAATATAGGCCCATCTTGAATTTGGGACAACTTATCAATGAATGTTGTGGAATAATTTAATCTCAGCTTTGATGCTGCAAAGAGTAAGGGGACAACTGGCGGGATTTGCATAACAAGAAGATCTGAGTCTTTTGGTTTTATCCAGTTTCTCTCGTCGTATAATTTTTGCTTTTCTTCGTATATTTCTTTAATTCTGTTTATTTTGATAGGGTTATTTTTAAATGTGTCTTTAATGATTTCTTCCCTTTGCTCTGGATCTATAGACACCAGGATAAAATTATCCACCAACCCGCTGTTTGCCTGTCCAATTTTTTTATTTGACTGCTTATCTATAACAACAGTTTCTAATGTAATCTTTGTTCGCAGTTCGCTTAAAGTTTCAAGTAGCGCCATCTGCCCGCTTTTTGAGAGTTTGCTTGGTAGTAATCTTCTTAAGTCTCCATAATAAACAACACCAACAAGTGTTGGCTGCCCTATTAATCTTGAAATAGGTGTTTCAACTGTCATTATTGTTTTATTGACAAATATATTTGTAAGAAAAGCGTCAAAAACCAGGCTGTGCAGTTGTGTTAGATAAGTTTTTGCTTTAACATCCCATAATCTTATGCTATTTTCTATTAAGGCTTTTGTTTCTATGGGCATAGTAGTTACCCGGCGGTAGAGAGGGGAATAGAGTTTCAAATCCCCTCTCACCACTTCACAAATTTCAACTGGATGCTTGCTTTGTTTTTTCTCTTGATCGTTGTTATTACCTTTTTCTTTTGCCATATTTCACCTCGCTTATAGGTTTACATCATCTTCAAATTCATATTCGTCTACTTCTGTTGAGGTATATTCCGTTTTAACTGTTTCTGTGTTTTTATACGACTCCACCATCTCATACGCATATCTCTCAGCAGAAAACACATAAACACTCTCCCTTAACGGTTCGCCTATCCTCGCCTCTTTTACCGGGTATAGGTGCATGTATCTCTTTGCCTTTCCCGTGCTCCCAAACCTGCTCAGCGAGAGATTGTCGTCATTGGATTCCTCTGAGAATAGTATTGCGTAGGAGTAGTCAAGATCGTATTGCACATCGCCGGATTCCTTGATTGCATTAAGGAGATCAATTTTATCGGCCCTTTTCTGTCTTGATACCTCGTTTATACCCTGCTTACTCATACTCATTAAGAAGCACACGGATACATTTGTGTTATCTGCTCTGAGGTTATCGAAAAAGTTGTATATGCTGTTCACATAAAGGCGTAAATTCTCGCTTGGCCTTGTATCGTCTGCCTGCAGTTTTCTGGCAAATCTCTGCAGGTAGTCTATGATTATGAGGATATTGTTGTTTTTATTTCTCTGCACAAAATCGGTAATTTGCAGGAAGTTGGGCTTCATGGCGGTGCTTATAAATTCCGTATTCCATCTGCTTTCAGCCTGAGCTTTGCGTTGAATTCTGCTTGCTAAATCTTCTTCTGTTCCCTCATATTCACAGAAAAGAATTGTGTTGTTTATGCCCTGCAGGGTGTAAGACAGTGCCAGATCCAGTGCAAACTCTGTTTTGCCTGCACTTGTTGCGCCTACTATTCCCCAGATTGCTCTTTGCTGCACTTTTGCACCGTGAGCAAAGGTCTCATAGGCGTCTGTGTTTTTACTAAGAAGCGCAGAGACGGGTTTACAGGAATGAGTTTGGCCTTGGCCTGCGTCTAAAAATAAGGATGGCAGGGCTTTTTCTATCTCTTCAGGATCTTTGGTTTCAAAACTGATGATTTCTATCTGTCTTGCGATATTGATATACTTTCTTACCCTTGCTAGGTTTTTAACCCGTTGTATGAAATATTCGATATTCATTGGCGCGGGAAGGTATTCTGCTATGTTGGTTATATATTCGGGGGGTATGTTGTAATCCTTTAGAGTCGTCATAAGCGTCAGGAAGTCTATGTTAATGTTCTGCCTGCGGAGTTCCAACATTTTCTCGTATATGATTTGATTGTTGCTTTCAAAAAAATCCTCGGGTTTAAGTCCGTGTTTTAGGCAGGTTGACACTAAAATATTGTCTAGAATAATACAGCATAGTATTCCAGCTTCTGATTCCCTGTCGTAAGGGAGAATACCCAGTTTTCTCGTTTTATTTGATATTAGCTTTATATTTTTTCTTTTATCACCTTGCATCTGCATTCTCCTTTATGCCGTATCGTTTGTATAGAATAGATTCCCACCTGCGCAATTCCTTTAAACAACTCTGTTTAAGTTTCTTGTCGTTTACCAATTTCTTGTAAACTCGGTGGATTATTAGACCAAAATATTCGCGTGTTACCCCTATGCGAGAGGCCGCTGTGTGTTGATTTTGTTCTTCGGGTGTGTAGCATTTATCAGCGTCGAAAAGCTTACGCAGGTATTCCCACTCTTTATCGCTTAAAATATCGCTGTATTTTGATAGGATTATATCTCGCATTTTTTTTTGGAGTTCTTCTCTTATTTCCTCGATTTTTTCCCTTAGTCCAGCTTCCTCTTCTTGAATTAGTATTTCTTCTGGGCTATGGCTGTTTGAATACGAATAACAGCCATAGCACCAATCTGCTATCTCTTTGTAATATGGCATCTCGTCTATGTATTCTATTATTTTCATCCTCCCTCCTCAGCCAGCTCCCAGAATTTATCCAGATCGATAAACAGTTTCCCCGCAACTTTTACGAAGATTTCCCGATACTTGCCCTGACTGTGCCAAAAGTAGAATGTGTTTGCTGAAAAGGGAATGTTGTGCTTTTCAAGCTCACTCGCTCGGAGAGGTATTAAGGTTCTGTTTTTGTAAGAAATTTTCTCTGGGTATACCTTTGTCTTTTTGGAATGCGTTTTTCTGGGCATAGCAAACCTCCTCTATAAACAAAATATTTTGGTTTTGCCGCCCGCCTGTGGTATAATTGCGAAAAAAGTTGGTTGACACTTGACTTTAATGGCGGCAAATGAAAAATAGAGAATACGGTTTATGAAAAACATTTACCTTCTCCTTGACTTTGAGACTTTTGATTTCGAGACTGAGACTTTTGGCCATAGCTCATTAACATCGACACCGAGTTTTTTGGCTATGGTGGTCTGTATGCGTTTAGAGGTATCACGACCGGATATAACAAGGGAAACAGTTGTAACCGCAACCCCGAGCTCTTTTGCTATGTCTGTTATCTTTATGCCTTTAGCTGTAAGGAGGGCTTTTATAAGGCTTTTACGATTTGTTGCTTTTATTTTAATGTCCATTTCTTCGTCCATTCCTCCACCTCAGACAAAGTTTTTTGTTTTCGTGAGTAAATTATATGACTTATTAGTCGTATTGTCAATAAAAAAATGAACTAAAGGTCGTATTATGAGTGGTTCTTTAGGTGAAAGATTAAAGGCTATAAGACAAGCAAAAGGTTTATCGCAAAAAGAAATGGCTGAAATTATGGATGTTACACTTAGGGCATATCAAAGATACGAAAAAGACGAACAAAAAGCTTCGTATGAGAAATTAGCAAGAATTGTGTATGAATTAAAAGACATAAATTCAAACTGGCTTCTCACTGGCGAGGGAGACATGTTCATAAAAAACGGAATGCCTGAGGAATTTCTTGAAAGGCTAAAAGAAGACTTAAGCAAGGCAAGCGCAGAATCCGTTAACAGCCTTTCATTTAAGGATAGACTGGACGCTGTCCTGTCAGGCAGGGAAAAGCTTGAGAGGGTTGAGGTTATCGAGCTAGCACGCGTTCTTAAGCAGCCCGCAGAGGAATACCTTAAGTTGGCCAATTACATGCCTGAGATTTTCAGCAAAGTTCTCAATAATGACAAAGTCGTAACTATGCTAAGGTCAATGGGCGATTTAAACGATAAAGAGATAGACGAGGTTGTTGAGTCTTTGTCGCTTGTTTTAGAGGGGTATTTGTCTAAAAAGAAAAAAGACTAAAGGGAAGAAAAGCGTGAGCTTTATTTATGCCAGGAAGCTTGCATGGAAAATCATTAAAGATTACAATTTAAAAATCCCTATAGATCTCGATTATCTCCTGGAAAAATTAAACATAGACATAGAGTATGCGCATTTACCGGAAAAAGTGGACGGTATTGCACTGGCCGTAAAAGAAACAAGAGGGCTAATTGTTGTTAATCGCAACAGGCCAGATGTTAGAAAAAGGTTTACAATAGCCCACGAAATAGGACACATTTTAAGGCACCACCCAAGGTTGGAGAGGGAAGGCGAGATATTTCTATTCACAGAGGAAAACTCGAATATATACGAAAGAGAGGCTGATGTGTTTGCCGCAGAACTCCTCATGCCCAGACAGAAGGTTATTAGTGCTTTTCACGGATATTCGGACGATATTCAGGTGCTCGCCGATCTGTTTCAGGTGTCAAAGCGAGCCATGAGAATCAGGCTTGAGGAGCTGAAGCTGATTTTACCAGTTCACGGGATTAGTGTTTATAGCTGAGAAGTAAAAGATTTTCTTTTAAACCTTGAATCACTGTGAACCCCACTCAGATGAAAGTAAAATTAACCTTAAGGCTTGATGAAAATGCAATAAAAAAAGCTAAACTATACTCCCAAAAAAGAGGAGAATCGATTTCATCTTTGGTCGAGAAGTTTTTCAGTAGCTTTGATGAGAATGTAGAAGAAATTTACAGACTAAGCTGAATTTTCCTCTATAATCTCATGCAGAACGCTTTTTATGAAGGTCTGATACCTTAAGCCTTTCCTGGCGGCTATCTGCTTGATTTTTTCAAGGTCTTTTGATGATATTCTCAAGGTTATGGTTTTGTCCTGTTTGTCTATATAGTCTTGAGCTGCTTTTTTGAGCTTTTCTATATTCTCCTTGTCGTTTTTTATTATATCAACATCTAAGTCTTTCAAAGACTCCATAATTTCCTTTTCTTCTTTATCTATGTATTTCATGGTTTATCTCCTTTCTTTAGTAATTTTTTAAACCTTCTATCGGGGAAAATAGTCTTTAAAACAATTTCATCATTGGTCTGTATATATGGCACACAGCAAGGATATCCGTTCAACTCTATAACCATTATCCTCTGATTTGGATACTTCTCTTTATTTGGATGCTCAAAATCAAGTAAAATTTCACCTTTTGCCATCTTCTCAATCACCATTTCGAATGTTACGTTTCTTTCCTTTTTAAGTTTTCTGTTTTTTAACTCATCAAAAACAATGTTCATGTTTAATATTACTCCTAAGTAAATACATAGTCAATACTTAAAACAGCATCAGTAAAACATAAAGTAAAATTTTATAATCTCAAGTATTACCGAAGAGTTTCTCCACCGCCTCCCTTTTTGCATCCGGTATAAGATGGCTATACCTCTCTGTCATTGCCAGTGTTTTATGCCCCATAAGTTCTTTAATCGTATAGATAGGTGTTCCCTGTATGGCAAGCCAGGAAGCAAATGTGTGGCGTAAGGTGTGGAAGACTACCTTGTCTCTTGGATCCGTTATGCCGTCATTTAGGCCGAGTTTTCTTACAACGGTTTTAAATGTTCCAGGGATTTGTTTATAGGGTTTTCCATTTCTGTGAAATACAAACCCGCTGGAATTTTTTGGTTTTTCTCTCTTGTATTTAGCATAAAGCAAATCTCTTAGGCTGTCTGTCATATATGCAACCCTGCTTTCACTGTTCTTAGGGTCTTTTATTGTGATTATGCCGTTTTGAAAGTCTATATCTTGCCAGGTGAGATTTGCTATTTCGCCAAAACGCATACCGGTGTAAAGAGATAGATAGGCCATCTCATAAACTTGAATTGAATGTTTTTTAAGTTCACTGAGCAATTTTTCAGCTTCCTCTTTAGTAAGGAATCTCATTCTCCTGTTGTCCTTTTTGGGCTTTTTGACTTTTGCAGCTGGATTAGCACCAAAATAAAAACCCCACTCAATTGCCTTATTGAACACCTGGCGCATGACAGCAATGGCATATTCTATTGTTCTTGGTGCTTTTTCGTTTTTTATCATTTCTTTTTTGACTTTTTCTATGTCAAGAGGGGATATGTTGTTGAGCGTTTTTTTGTCTATAATAGGGAATATCCAGAGTCTTAGAAGGCTTTCCTCTCTATTGTATGATTTTTTTTCTTTTGCGTAAGGAAGGTATTTCTCTTTTACAAACTGCTCAAACGCTATTTTTGCTTGCCTTCGGTCGTAATATTCACCTGATACAAGTTCTGACTTAATTTTCGCTTCTATCTCTTTAGCACCCTGCAGGTTTGTGCCTGAAACTGTTTGCCTTACTCTCTTGCCGTGGAAGGAGACAGAAATCCTGAAAGTTTTATTTTGCTTGACAACATACCCGCATTTAGGGCATGATTTTTTCTTGGCAGAGTACTCCATCCTGCAGTTAGGACAGACAATGTATATTGCCATCTTAAGCCTCTCCCTATCATCCTGCTTGTGCCATAAGGGCACATTTCGGACAAACTCTCCGATAAAATAGCACAAAATGATAAAAAAATAAACAGTTTCCTAAAGAGAATAAATAGCCTATAATCGCTATTGTTATAGGCTATTTTAAAAAAAATATTGAGCAAACAAAGATATAAGATAATCCATTATCATTGTCTTAAAATCCCTTGGAGCTATGCTCCGTGTGGGTTCGATTCCCACCCTCGGCACCACTTAAATTCTCAGCAAGTCAAATATCATTCTTACCATATTTTCGTGCGTATGAGGATTATTAAATTTTTAATCTTTCTGTTTTTTGCAGTATTTTTACAAGTCTATAAAGCGTTTCATTTACAGGGACATCTATATCGAATCGATTAGCCAACTCGACCACATATCCATTTAGGTAATCTATCTCTGTCTTTTTACCCCTTTTTAGGTCTTCTCCCACGCTTGCGTTCCACTGCCTGGGTCTAAAGTTCATTGCATACTTAAAAACATCTTCTTTGAGTTTCTCTATATCAAAACTCAATTTTAAATTTCTTCCTACGCTTGCTATCTCATTCAAAGCCCTTTTTACTATCCAGCTTTCGTCTTTTTCGTATAGGCTTAACGTTGCCGTTAAGCTGTTAAGCGTGGCTGATGAGCAGTAGAACATAAATTTTTTCCATTTGTCCCTTTCTATGTTATCTGAAATCTTGATTTTTATGCCAACACTTTTAAATATTTCAGTAATATCTTCTGCTTTACTTGAATTATTGAGATTGCCTAAAATCATACCCTCATTTAGAAACTCCTCTATAGTTGAGTTGTCTATAAATTTTGAACCAATCATTACAGAGGCAGGGAATATTTGGTTTTTGTCAAAAAGCTCTTTGGCTACTTCTTCTGTATATATGCCATTTTGAATTGTAACTATATTGGCTTTAGGATTATATTTTTTTATCGTTTTAAGGTTCTCTTTGCTATCAAAGCTTTTTGAGGCTAACATAATAATTTTACAGTCTGAAATTGCTTCTGGGTTTTCTGTTATGTTTATGTTTTTTGTTGTTCTTTTTTTGTCAACTAAAAGTGTTAATCCTTTGCTTTTTATCGCATCGGCTATCCTTTTTTTAGATACGCATACTACGTCATATCTATCTTGAAGTTTAAATCCAAACCAAAGTCCTAAAGCACCAGCACAAAAAATTCCTATCTTTTCCATCTTCTCTCCTTTTTTGTTTTGATTAATTTATCAAAAGTTAATATAATTTTCAAAAATTAAAGGAGGTTTCTGAAATGTACGAGAGTATAGAGGTTTTGATTAACAATCATATTGGTTTTATAACGCTTGCAAAACCTGAAAACCTGAATGTGTTTACAAGCCAGCTGGCAAGGGAGCTTAACGATGCTTTGAGGGATCTGGATAAAAACATAGATGTTAGGGTGATTGTTATTAAAGCTAAGGGTAAGGGCTTTTCTGCAGGTATAGATGTATCAGAGCTGAAAGATAAAACCCATATGGAACTTTTAGAAACCACCCGCCTTATGGAGGAGATGAATCTTACATTAACCTCGATGAAAACGCCAACAATAGCCTCTGTTAAGGGTTTTGCCGTTGCAAACGGTTTTGGCCTTGTGGCTTTGTGCGATTTAGCTGTAGCAGAGGAGGGTACTAAATTTGGAGCAACGGCTATAAATGTGGGTTTGTCTTGTATCGGTCCTGCTGTTGCTTTGTCTAGGATTATAGGCAGAAAGAGAACACTTGAGTTGCTTTTAACCGGCAGGATCATTATGGCTGAGGAGGCCCTGGAGTGGGGTTTGATAAACAGGGTTGCCCCTAAAGGCAAGTTGGAAGAGGAAACAGTGAATTTGGCTGAAGAGTTGGCTAAAAAGAGTCCACTTGCTCTTCAGATAACAAGAGAGGCGTTTTACAAAATGTCAGACTTACCGCTTGAGAAGGAAATTGAGGTGGCAAATTATGCCTTCGCAGAAATTTGCACCTTAAAGGATGCAGAAGAGGGAATAAATGCCTTCTTAGAAAAAAGACAACCAAATTGGAAGCTTAAATAAGCTTGAAAAGCTTAAAAAGTCGTATATAATGAGGGTGGTTTTCGGGGCGTAGCGCAGTTTGGTAGCGCACCAGTTTCGGGTACTGGGGGTCGGCGGTTCGAGTCCGCCCGCCCCGACCACTTCTACATCGCCTCCACAAACGGTGCAAAGGCTAACACCTCTGTGTCATTTTCATGAACCAAAACCATATGCTCAAGCCTGATGCCGAGCTTGTTTGGTATGTAAATACCCGGTTCTATGGTGAAAATCATATTAGGCTGGATCACCATATCGTTTGTTGGGTTTAAAAAGGGAAACTCATGCACATCAAGGCCAACGCCATGTCCTGTGGAATGGATAAAATATTTGTCAAGATTGCGTTTTGCCAATTCCTCTCTTGCTCTTGCGTCGATCTGTTTTGCCGTGGTTCTGCCAGGCGCTATCATCTCTGTTGCAAAGAGTTGCGCATAGAATACGGCGTTGAACAACTCCTTTAGCTCGTCGGTTTTTTCTCCAATTAAAAATGTGTATGTTGTGTCTGAGTTGTATCCGTCTATACTTGCTCCAAAGTCTATTACAACAAACTCACCCTCTTTGATTTTTCTGTCTGTTGGTTTGTGGTGAGGGTATGCTGCATTAGGTCCACTTGCAACTATAGTATCAAAAGCTTCTTTCTCTGCTCCATTTTTTCTTAGTTGATAGGCTAACTCGTCTGCCAGCTCTTTTTCTGTAATGCCTGTTTTTATGGTGGGATAAACCTTTAAAAGTGCATTCCTGGCTATTAATGCTGCTCGTTTTATATTATTTATTTCTTCTTTTTCCTTTATTGCTCTGATTGTGAGGGTCTGGTTGGAAAAATCAATTATATTAAACCCCTCAAATGCTTTTAGTTGCTTTACTGTGGTTTTTGCAAAATCCAAACCAATGTTTTTTATTTTATTTGATTGTAAGTATTCTATTATATTGTCGAGGCTATTGGATAAAACAGCATCTTCTTTCAGTTTTTCCTGGGCTTTTTGAAAATATAGACTGCTTACAAAGAGTTTTACCTCATCTTTTATTAAAACAAATACGCCCTCTACATTTATATCGCAAAAGTATTTTATATCACTATCTGAAAACAATACAACTGCATCAATACTTGCCTCTTCCATTTTTTCTTTGAGTTTGTTTAACCTGTTTTCTCTCATATTTGACTCTCCTTAACAGTAATATTTCTTTTTTCCTTTGCTTTGTAAAGAGCGGCATCTGCTCTTTTTATGAGTTTTTCTATGGTTTCGTCATCTTTGTATTGGCTTACACCAAAGCTTGAGGTTATAGAGAATGTTTCATCTTTGTATTTGAATTTTAATTTCGATATGGCATTTCTGATTTTTTCTGCCACCTCGTAGGCACTATCTATATCTGTGTTTGGTAATATTATGATAAATTCCTCACCGCCGTATCTTGCTGCTATATCTGTTGCTCTTATTAATGACTTTACTGTTTTGCAAAAGCCCTTTAAAACTATATCACCAGCTAAATGTCCGTATGTATTATTAACCCTACTAAAATGGTCTAAATCTGCCATAATGATAGACATTGGCTGTTTGTATCTTTTGGCTCTTGCTATCTCTATTTTCAAAAAATGCAAAAGTCCCCGTCTATTGTATACTCCCGTTAGTGGGTCTATGATAAGGTTTTCTTCTGCTTTTTTTAGCTTTTCCTTGAGTTCCTCTATTGTTTTTTTTGCCTCGTCTATCTTTTTTGAATATTCTTCAAGTTCATTTTTCATATTTAGTGTAGTATCTTTTATCTTTATAGCTATACCTATAAGCCTTTTACTTAGCTCATCTACATCAACGTTACCATTTTTTATGGTGTTATTTATTTCTTCTATATGACCTTCAAATGTGTTTACATAGTTATTGGATGATGTAGTGAAAGTAGTTATAGTGTAGATCAAGGCTTTTAAGGCTTTGTCGAGCTTTTTTTGTAGGCTTTCTATGTATTCTTCCTCAAGTCTTTCTTTTTCTTCGACTATGGATTTTATCTCATCCCTGATTTCCTTCTCGTCTAATCTGTATGGGCTTGATGAGAGCTTTGTCTGGAGTTTTTGCACCTTTTCTAAATAGGGTTTTGCATCAGGGCTGTCGGTTTCTAAATCAAGTAGCTCAAAAAGAATATTTACGATGTCCCTGTAAACTATATCTTTGGAATCCTTTGTTGCCGTTCCAAGTTTAAAGAGTATATCTTTTGTTTTTTTTAGTTGCTCTATGTCTATTTTATTTTTTAGAAGTTCTTTAACCTCATCAAGGCTATTCTTCCAACGAGTGTCTGCTTCGGATGATTTTGCAAGTGTTATGAGTATACTGATGTTGCTTAGAAGTAGTTTGTTAAATTCATCCCTTTTCTGATGTATATATTCATCGTATTTTATAACAAAATCTGCTATAGAATCCCTTAAAGCTATGACTTTTGATGGATTTTCTTCAAATTTTATCTTTTTTACCTGTTCTTTGAATTTATCTATTTGACTATCTATAGCTTCGTCGTTTGCTTTTAAAGCTATAAGCAGATGTATAATTGCGGTTGAGAGATTCTCGATATAAACAGAACAGTGTGTCTTGCCGGACTTAGGTTTTCTTAGCATTAACAGTTCCTTTTAAAAAACATTAATTTGACAAAACAAAAAAATCCAACTAACTTATACTATAGCAGAATGTCGTCTTTTGTTCAATTTTTAGGTGCTATTTAATGGTAAAAACCGACTACTTTGCCGATGTATTAAAAACTAATCTCCTCATATTGTTTGTTAGGCTGCTTTCTGTCTCCGGAGCTGTCATTTGGGTTACCTATCCCAATCTCTATCTTGCAAATCTCAATAAACTTCAGATTATTTACGTATATAACATAATAATTTATATTTATACGGCTTTATTTGTTATAAGATTTTTCATACCCAAGCATAGTAAACGTTCCGAGGTGTTTTGTCTTTTTAGTTTTATCTTTGATCAGATTGTAATATCATATTTCACTTACAACACCGGCGGTTTTCCGAGTCCTTTTTATTCAGGTTATTTTGTAGTTATAACATTGTCTGCTTTTGTGCTTGGTACAAAACTCTCCTTGCTTGTTGCCTTTTTTGGTGCTGCTTTTTATGTAATGTTTAATTATACCTATGGAATAGGTATATACAACATTGTAGAAATTATTTACAGAATAATACCTTTCTTTATAATAGCATTGCCTACAGGCGTACTCAGTGATTTGGCTGAAAAACACTTGGAAGAGATAGGCTCCCTCAATGAAGAACTGAAGGAGAAAAACAGAAAGCTTGGCGATTCGCTGTTTAAGATAGAGAGAATGCAGAGGCAGTTGATAAAAAGAGAAAAAGAAAATGCTCTTCTTGAACTTACAGAAAGTGTTGCTCATAGGCTTAGAAATCCATTGATGAGTTTGGGTGGTATGGCATCTATTTTGGAGAAGAAAATAAAAAAAGGGGCAAATCCAGAGGAACTTGTAAAGTATATTGATTATATAAAAAGTGAAAGTAAGAATATAAGCTCTATAATAAACAACCTGCTTGAAATGAGCGACAAAAATGTCGAACTTAAGTTTGTAAAACTTGATGTTCTAATGGATGCTGTGTTAAGTGAATTTGATTTGGAAATAAAAAAGAACAATATAAAAGTAAACTTAAATGTGGAAAACATGCCGCCTATTAGGACGGATGAGAAAAAACTCAAAATTGCACTTCACAACATAATAGATAATTGCGTAAAGGTGATGAAGAATGGTGGTGAGTTGAGTATTGCTGTTGCGACTTCTAAGTCTGTCAGAAATACAGTGGAGATAACCATAAAGGATACAGGTCCTGGAATTCCCAAAAGTATAATAAAAAACATTTTCAAGCCATTTGAATCAGGCGGTAGTGTGAAAAAAGGCGTTGGTCTCCCAATAGCCAAGCACTCTATAGAAATACTCGGCGGTGAGCTTTATATAGAAAGTGAAATAGGTA
Organism: Hippea maritima DSM 10411; assembly: GCF_000194135.1. Lineage (GTDB taxonomy): Bacteria > Campylobacterota_A > Desulfurellia > Desulfurellales > Hippeaceae > Hippea > Hippea maritima. The sequence goes on from NC_015318.1 coordinate 698,193, forward strand.
AAGGTACGACCTTTAAAATACTACTTCCAATGTGAGGGGGAACATGAGAAAAACAATTTTAAGTGGCATGAGACCTACCGGTGCGTTGCACCTTGGAAACCTGTACGGTGCTTTAAAAAACTGGGTTAGGCTTCAAGAGGATGATAGCTATGAAAGATTCTATTTTGTTGCGGATTGGCACGCTTTAACAACAGGGTTTGATGCATCAGAGGATATTACAGAAAATACTCTGAATATGGTTATAGATTGGCTGGCGTTTGGGCTTGATCCAGATAATAATACCATATTTGTTCAGTCACTGGTTAAAGAACATGCTGAGTTGTTTTTGCTTTTATCTATGATAACCCCTGTGGGCTGGCTTGAGAGGGTGCCTTCATACAAAGACCAAATTGCCCAGCTTGGAAAAGCCAAGACATCAAACTATGGCTTTTTAGGCTATCCTGTGCTTATGGCAGCCGATATTATTATCTATAAAGCACATCTTGTGCCTGTTGGTTTAGATCAGGTAGCTCACCTTGAATTTGCCAGGGAACTTGTAAGGCACTTTAACCACCTGGTCAAGAAGGATGTATTTATTGAGCCGCAGCCTCTCTTAACTGAGGTTCCAAAGATATTGGGGCTTGATGGCAGGAAAATGAGTAAATCATACAATAACGCCATATATCTGTCAGATAGTGAAGAAGAGACGCAGAAAAAGATAAAAGTTATGTTTACTGATCCAAGAAGAAAGAGAAAGACAGATCCTGGCATTGCTGAAGAGTGTGGTGTGTTTATGCTTCATAAAATATTTACACCAAAAGAAAAACAGGAAGAAATAAAGCTTGCATGTTCTAAGGCCCAGATAGGTTGCGTTGAGTGCAAAAAACTTCTTACAAAAAATGTGAACGAGGGTTTGTCTGAAATAAGGGATAAAAGAAATCAGCTTATAAAAAACAAAGGGAAGGTTAAAGAAATACTTATTGAGGGCTCAAAAAAAGCTTCTAGAAAAGCAAAAGAAACTATGGAAGAGGTGAGGGATGCAATTTTTTCAAAAGCGAGATTTGGATAAAATAGAAAAAGACTTAAAGAGTAAAAACACCCTTAACAATAAAAGCGCATTGTACTTTTTGATAGACCATATATTAACTCAGCATCAAAGGTATGAGGAAAATTACAGCCTTATTATGTTTGAGAGCAAAATCGGAAAGAATGTAGATTCAAGTTGTATAGAGTTAAAACAGGACAAAATCGATAAAATTGTGGCAGATAAGCTTAAAAGTGTTTGTAGAAAAAGCGATATGTTGTTTCATTGTGATGATGGGTTTTTTTGTATCTTAACAAGGGTGTTTGAAGGGGATGATACGGTTATGTTTTGTAAAAAGTTAGATAAGCATTTAAGCAATTTAGAATACGATGATGATTGCAGATTGAGTATAGATTTAAAATTTGGCGTTACATTTTCAAAGGATAAGGACACCGTTGAGGCTTTCTCTCAACGGGCCTTTGAAGCTTTGAGTAAGGCTGGCGAGGTTTCAGAAAAGATAATAGTTAAAGTTTAGTATTTGCTTAGAATTTTTTTGTCTATAAAGTTTGTGTCGTAATTGTTGTTTATAAAATCCTCGGTAATGAGGAGTTTTTTGAAGAAATCGATGCTGGTTTTTACACCCTCTACAACAAACTCATCCAGGCATCTGAGCATCCTTAGGCGGGCTTCCTCTCTTGAATTTCCCCTGACTATTAGTTTTGCTATCATCGAATCGTAAAACGGTGAGATGTTTGAGCCGCATTTGATAGCCGTATCTACCCTTACACCAGGGCCTCCTGGTATGAAAAGGGAGGTTATATTGCCCGGTGATGGATAAAACTTAACCGGGTCTTCTGCGTTTATCCTGCATTCTATAACGTGAAATTTGGGTTTTACAGCCGATTGGGTAAAACTTATCTCTTCTTTGGCGGCTATCCTTATTTGCTCTTTGATTAAATCAACACCGTATGCCATCTCTGTTACAGGGTGTTCGACCTGAATGCGAGTATTTATCTCGATGAAGTAGAAATTTTCGCCATCAAACAGAAACTCAAGTGTTCCTGCATTTTTGTAGTTTAAAACCCTTGCGGCTTCAACGGCGGTTGATAGAAGATTTTTTCTTATCTCTTCTTTTAGGACAACGGAGGGTGCCTCTTCCAATAGTTTTTGATGTCTTCTTTGTAATGTGCAATCCCTCTCACCTACATGAACCACATTCCCATACTCATCTGCCAGTATTTGCACTTCTATATGTCTTGGATGCTCGATAAATTTCTCAAGATAGATATCCTCTTTGCCAAACGACGCCCTTGCCTCCATCTTAGCGGCTGAGTATGCCCCGATAAGCTCTTCTTTGCTTCTTACAACTCTCATGCCCTTGCCGCCGCCACCCCATGCAGCCTTAAGCAATACAGGATATCCGATCTTTTCTGCTGTTTCTATAAGTGTTTCTTCGTCTTTTATTGATCCTCTACTTCCCGGAATAGTCGGTATGCCGTTATCCTCTAAAATCGATTTTACAATTGATTTGTCTGCTAGTCTTTCCATAGTTTCTGCATCAGGACCTATGAATGTGACACCAAGGTCGTTGCATACCCTGACAAAAGCCGGGTTTTCAGATAGAAAGCCGTATCCTGGGTGAACGGCATCACATTTGGAGTTTACTATGGCCTGCGCCATGTTAAACAGATGAAGATAGCTTTTGGATGCCTCGGCTGGCCCTATGCATATGGCCTCATCAGCCAATTTGACATGCATGGAATCCTTATCCTCTGTTGAATATACGGCGGTGGTTTTTATACCCAACTCTTTTGCCGCCCTTATTATCCTTACCGCTATTTCTCCCCTATTTGCTATGAGGATCTTTTTAAACATCAATCCAACCTCTTGACAAGGAATAGTGGTTGGTCGTATTCGACCTTTTGGGCATTTTCGACCAATATCTTTTCAATTCTACATGGGAATTCAGCCTCAAGCTCGTTCATTATCTTCATAGCCTCTAATATACACAATACGTCACCCTTTTTGACCTCATCGCCGACCTCCACATAAGGTGGTGATGTCGGAGATGGTGCCCTGTAAAATGTAGCGACCATTGGAGATTTAATTTCAACAAGACTTGGGTCTTCTTGAGTTTGTTTTACCTGTTTTTCTTCTGTTTTTGGTTCTTCCTTGGGTTTTTCCTGCTCAACAACTATGGCTTGCGGTTGAGGTAGGACATTCTCAGCAACAAATGCCTCTTTTTTCTTTAAAATAATCTGAATCTCTTCGTCTTTGTATTCAAATTCAACAAACTGGCTTTTTTCTACAAAACGCATAAGTTCCTTTAAGGATTTCAGATCCATAGCACAACCTCCCATTTCATAATCATGAAAATATACCAAAATTGCCCATCAGTTTCAAATTATATTAAGATTTTAACTTATAATTGCTTATTTTAACAATTTCTGGAATGTTTCCTTGTTAAGTGGTTTTGAAAAGAGATATCCTTGAATATAGTTGCAGCCCATTTCCCTCAATATATTAAATTGTTCCTGTGTCTCAACACCTTCTGCTATGGTTTTTAGATCAAATTGTCTTGCTATGTCAATTATGAGTTTAACAAGCTTTAAATCTTTCTCACTGCTTACCATATTTCTTATAAATGACATATCTATTTTGATAATATCAATAGGAAGTTCTTTTATGTAGGTTAATGATGAATAGCCAGTTCCAAAATCATCAACAGCTATCTTTATTCCAAAGTTTCTTAATCTCTCCATTATGGTTTTTGTGTATTCTGTATTTTCTAAAAATACCCTCTCCACTATTTCAATTGTTAAGAGCTCGCCTCTAATATTGTATTCATTAAGTGTTTCCTTGATGAATGGCACTATGTAATCTCTTTTGAAGCTTTTTGGAGAAATATTAATGGATATAGGAATTTCTCTTTTTAAAGAGGCAATTGTTTTTATGGCCTCTTGTATGATTTGTTCTTCTACATCCATGATTAGGTTTGAATTTTCTAAAACATCTATAAACTCAAGTGGAGGAATAACTTTACCATCGTGAATCCATCTTAGAAGACTTTCTGCCCCGGCTATCTGTTGGGTTTTGACATCGTAGTAGGGTTGATAAAAGAGTGTAAATTCCTTGTTTTTTATGGCTTCTTGCAGTTTGTTTCTTAGCTTTACTATTTTTACGGCTTTTTGTTGGATTTTCTCCCTGAAGAAGTCTATCTCATTTTCTCCAGAGCGTTTAGCGCTCATTAGTGCTGCTTCAGCTTTAATCAGGAGTTCTTCGGCATTTTTGCCATCCAATGGATAAAAGCTTGCTCCTATGTAAAAGGTTGGAATAATGGTGGACTTTTCAAGTTTTATGGGTTTTACTATCTCATTTAAGGCATTGTTCAGTCTGACTACTGCATCCTCTTCTGATGGTAGGTTCTCTATTAAAAGGGTAAATTTATCGCCCTCAAGCCTACCTGTTATATCGTTGTTTTTTAATAGTTGAGTGAGTCTTGTTGCTGTTTTTTGTATAATTAAATCCCCGGTTTTATATCCATAAATCTGATTGATATATGAGCAATTATTTATGTCTATTATGGCCATGCAGCATATAGTATTCTCTTTGTTTTGTTTTAGTATATTATTTGCCTGTTTAATAAACTCTTCTTTTTTAGGAAGTTTAGTTAAATTGTCATATTTTGAGAGAAAGATTAGTTTTTCTTGAAGTTCCTTTTCTTTTGTTATATCTTTTCCAACAGCTATGTAATATTGAATTCGATTGTTTTCTTTGTATGGTATGATAGTAGTATAACCTTCGATGAGTCTACCATCTTTTGTTCTATATGTGAATATGTCGCTAAATATCTGGCCTTTTCTTAATGTTTTTGCCAATCTTAATAGGAATTCCTTATCGTGAGTTTTTGATGAAAATATGGAATGCCTTTTACCCGTTATCTTTTCTCGAGTATATCCGTGAACCTTTAAGGCCTCTTCGTTCATATAAATTATTCTAAAGTATCTGTCCAATATTACTACATAAGAGAAACCAGAATTTAGGGCTATTGAAATTATTTTATTCCATTTTTGTTGCCTTATTCTACTTAAGGCTGCAGATATATCTTGTTTCATCTGACTCAAAAGATTATAAACCTGTTTATCTACATTCAGCCTTTTATTGAATGTAGCAACCAAACATCCCACGACTTTGGAGTCTATACTTATGGGTATAGCAAAACAGCTTCTTATATTGTAGAGTTTGGCTATTTTCTTAAATATTTTTGATATCTTTTTGTCTTTATCTATATCTTTGGATATTTTTATATGATTTTTCTCAATAGCTCTAAGAAATGGAGGTTCTATTGATTTCATTTTTTTTAACTCAATATTATTTATTGTTGTTTTTAGCTCAGAAATGAATTTTTCAAATTCAGCGTTCTTAAATGCAATGTGGGTCAGATGGATTTTTGATTCTGATATTACCATAGAGAATGAAACAGATGCATTTAGATTTTCAACCAGCACGCCGCATAGCTGTGACAAAATTTCTGTTTCTTCTTTGGCCGATATGATAATCTCGTTTATACGATAGAGTGTTTTGTAAAGGTTATTTAATTGTGCTATCTTTTCTTCTTGTAGCTTTCTTAATGATATATCTTTTATAAAACTGACGAATTTTATGAGTTTTTTATCTTTGCGTATGGGAACTACCGTTAGTTCAACTGGTATTGAGGTTTTATCTTTTCTTATTATAGTTGTCTCAGTATTAAACTTGCCTGCTTTTACAACATTTTCTTTTATTTTTTGATTTTTTTGAGTGCATTCATTAATGCCGTCTGTGACAAATGAGGGTGTTTTAGTGAGTAGCTCCTTTAGCTCAAATCCCGTTATTCTTTCTGCTGCTTTATTTATGAATTCTATTTTACAATCATTATCGGTTATTATTACTCCTTCATCAATTCTATCTAAAACCCTCTCTATAAGATTTATGTAGAAATCCTTCTCTATTTTTGTTAAGGCAAACTCAAGATTGCCTTTTAGTTCTTTTAAAAGTTCAAGGTTTTCTTTCTTAAATGCATTTTTTTTATTTGAAAAGATGAGAAGAATGTATTGGATTTTATTGTGTTTTTTTAATGGAATGGCGCAATTTGAAAGGAAGCCATATTTAAGAAGATCTTTTCTCCAGAATTCCATTATGGGGTTTGTCTGTGTATCGGGGTTTATTATTATCTCTCCATTCCTAAAGGCCAAAGCAGCAGTGCCTTTGCCAGAAGGGGATTCACCATCAACGCTTGCCACTACGTTTTTAAAAAATTCTTTGGCTTTGCCTGGATGGTACTTGATTTTTATGGTTTTATTATCCTCTATTTTTGCAACAACGGCAGCCTTGTATCCGATGTTTGTCAGGATAGAACATGCTTTTTCGAATAATTTACTTTCTTCAGGTTCTTTTATAATCAGCTGATTGATGTCTTTCAATGCTGTGTATATTTGTCTTAGGTTTTCCTCCTCTGTTGAGTCTATAATGATGACTATGCCTATAGGTTTAAAATCCAGAAGGATTGTATTTGTATATATGTTAACTGTCTTGAGTTGACCATTTTTTGTAATTAGCTTAACGTTTTTGTATGAGGCTGTGAATTTCTCTCCATTGAGGCGTTTATTGACATTTCTAAAACATATATCTCTGTACGGTTCTTCAATCAGATTGCATATATGGGCATTCTTTAGATCTTGAAATTCAAAACCGGTTATCTTTTTTATCGTGTTGTTTGTGAATACTATTCTTCCCTCGTTTTGGTATAGGATTATGCCAACATTTGTTATAGCGTTTAAAACTTGAGATATTATTTCTTCTTCTGTCGTCTTTCCAGTAACATTCATGCTAAAATTTTATGTTTAGTTGACCTATATTGTCAACAATTAATATAACTTAATATAACTGAATATTACACTTTGATTTATAGTTAAAGTCTAAGGCTTTTTCTTCCAAGCAGACTTTCTTTGTGATATTCTTCTGTTATGGCAAGAACGGGGATTACAAACCTACCGCTTCATGGTGGTAAGGCTCCCAAGTGGCTTTTTGATAAAATGGTTGAATTATCGGAGCAGTTAATTTACCTGTTGGTTCTTGAGTACTCTCAGGATGGCTTTCTTAAAAAGTTATCCGACCCTTTTTGGTTTCAGTCGTTTGGATGTTTGCTTGGATTTGATTGGCATTCAAGTGGTTTAACCACCACAGTTTGTGGCGCTTTGAAGGTAGCACTTAATAATGGCATCTCAAGCGAGTTGGGTGTATTTGCCGCCGGGGGTAAGGGCAAAACGGCCATTAAAACACCTGATGAGATAGATATTGTATCAGGTAGGTTTTCCCTTGATGGTGATAGGCTAAAATATGCAAGCAAAATGGCCGCCAAGGTGGATAATGCAGCCCTTCAGGATGGTTATAGGCTCTATCACCATGTTATATTTTTCACAAAAAACAATAGATGGTGTGTTATACAGCAGGGGCTTAACGATAAGACATCTTTTGCAAGGCGATATCATTGGCTGTGGGATATAGAAAGCTTTACCGAAGAGCCCCATAAGGCTATATGCTCACAGAAAAAGGAAGGGCTTGTGTTGGACCTAACAGCAAAAGAGAGCCTAAACACCCAGAAGGATAGTGTTGAGTTTTTAAATATGCCAGCTAACATCATAGAAAAAGAGCTTAATGATATAGCTTATCTGGATATGCCAAAAAGACATTACATAACAACAATGGATTTTGATGTTAAAAGGCTAAAAAGGGTTTTGCTTAGGATTTCACATGAATCCCCGAATACGTTTGAAAAGCTGCTCGGTATTAGGGGTGTGGGCGAGAAAACCTTAAGGGCTTTGAGTTTGATTTCTGAGGTGGTATATGGTGATAAACCATCTTATAAAGATCCTGCCCGGTTTTCATTTGCACATGGGGGCAAGGACGGTCATCCATATCCTGTTAATTTAGAGGTTTACTCAGAAAGCATAGAAACCCTAAAAAGTATTGTTTCAAAAGCAAAAATAGGTTATTATGATAAAGTAAAAGCTTTGAAGAGGTTGAGTCGCTTAATTTAATATTTTTCGCTTGATAAACAAATTAAATTTTCTATAATATCCCTTCAAAGTTAGGGGGGAGCTATCTTAATCCATAACTCAAATTTTTAAGGAGGGGTGATGAAACTTACAGGGTCTCAAATTTTTATAGAAAGCTTAAAAAAGGAAGGTGTAGAATACCTCTTTGGTATACCGGGAGGTGCCATAATAGACCTTCATGATGAATTGTACAAGCAGGATGATGTTAAATTTATCCTGACAAGGCATGAACAGGCGGCAGTCCACATGGCCGATGGTTATGCCAGAGTTACAGGCAAACCAGGAGTGGCGCTTGTTACAAGCGGTCCTGGTGCTACTAATACCGTAACAGGTATCGCAACTGCCTACATGGATTCAATTCCAATAGTTGTTTTTACAGGCCAAGTTCCAACACATTTAATAGGTAATGACGCATTCCAGGAAGCTGATATTGTTGGGATGACTCGCTCATGCACTAAATACAACTTTTTGGTTAAAGATGTAAAAGACTTGGCATATACAATAAAAAAAGCCTTTTATATAGCAACTACAGGCAGACCGGGACCTGTTTTAATTGATTTTCCTAAGGATGTTCAAGTTGCAAAAGCCGATTTTGAATACCCTGAAAGTATTCATATAAGGGGATATAATCCGACCTATCATGGAAACCCAAAGCAGATAAGAAAAGTGGTAAAAGCTATAGCACAGGCTAAAAAACCGCTTCTTTATGTTGGTGGCGGTGCTATTATGTCGGGTGCCCATGAGGAGATATATAAACTCGCAAAAAAACTTCATATTCCTGTATTTACAACTCTGATGGGTATTGGCGCTTATCCAGAGGATGATGAACTAAGTCTTGGTATGGCTGGAATGCACGGCACATACAGGGCAAATATGGCTATTCAATATTGTGATCTTTTAATATCTGTAGGCGCAAGGTTCGATGATAGGGTTACCGGAAAGGTTAGCGAATTTGCTCCTCATGCTAAAGTTGCTCACATAGATATAGATCCGACAAGTATAAGTAAAAATATAAAAGTGGACTATCCACTGGTGGGCGATGCAAAGCTGGTTTTAAAAGAGATGCTTCCGTTATTTGATGAATATTCCTCTATTAATTGGAGAGAGGTTAGAAAACCGTGGCTTGAACAGATAGAGAAATGGAAAAATGAGCATAGACTTGCATACAATACCGAAACAGAGGAGATTCTACCCCAGTACGTAATAGAATTACTTGCAAAATTAACAAAAGATGACGATCCAATAATATCAACTGAGGTTGGCCAACATCAAATGTGGGTAGCTCAATTCTATACCTTTAAAAACCCCAGAAGGCTTTTAACCTCAGGTGGACTTGGCACTATGGGCTATGGATTTCCAGCAGGAATTGGTGCAACATTTGCAACAGATAAACCGGTATACGTTTTTGCTGGAGATGGTTCTTTTCAGATGAACGAGCAGGAGCTTGCCACAATAGTGGCCTATAATAAACCGGTAAAGACAATAATCTTAAATAATGGCTATCTGGGGATGGTAAGACAATGGCAGCAGCTGTTTTACGGTCGAAGGTATGCAAATACAGATATAGAAGTTCAGCCTGACTTTGTTAAGCTTGCGGAAAGTTATGGTATTAAAGCAGGAAGGATCAAGAAAAAGGAAGAGGTTGAGGATGCACTTTTAGAGCTTAAGAATCACGATGGTCCTTATTTGTTGGATGTTATTATAGCAAGGGAAGAGAATGTTTATCCTATGGTGCCTGCAGGTGCGCCACTTAACAATATGCTACTAACTTAAAGGGGTGGGGGCAATGAAAAGAATATTTTCAGTTATAGTTGAAAATCAGTCTGGTGTACTTTCAAGAATAGCAAATCTATTCGCTGCAAGGGGTTATAACATAGAGTCACTAACGGTAGCACCCATAAACGAAAAAGGTTTGTCAAGAATGACTATAGTAACAGATGGCGATGAGCAGATTCTCGAACAAATAGGAAAACAGCTAAATAAACTTATAGATGTTATCAAGGTGATAGAATATGGCGATGACCCTTATGTTGAGCGTGAGATGGCTCTAATAAAAATGCATACGGATATGAGTAGTAGGGCTGAAGTGCTAAGGATAGTTGATATATTTAGGGGTAAGGTTGTTGATGTATCACATAACTCATATACAATAGAGGTTACAGGGGATTCTGAAAAGATTGATGCAATTTTGAGTTTACTTGAGCCTTTGGGTATAAAAGAGCTTGCAAGAACAGGAAAAGTATCTATGATTAGAGAGAAGAAAAGATAAGGAGGAAGGTCAATGGCTTTGAATGTCTACTACGAAAAGGATGCGGATTTATCTTTGATAAAATCCAAAAAGGTGGCTGTAATAGGTTACGGTTCACAGGGTTATGCCCATTCTAACAACTTAAAGGATTCTGGGTGTGATGTGGTTGTAGGTTTAAGAAAAGGTTCAAAATCTTGGCAAAAGGCAGAGAATGCTGGTTTGAAGGTTATGGAAACGCACGAGGCTGCACAATGGGCTGATGTGATAATGATTTTAGCGCCAGATGAGTTGCAGCCAGAGATTTACAAAGAGTCTATAGAGCCATATCTTAAAGATGGTGATACAATAGCCTTTGGTCATGGTTTTAATATACATTACGGGCAGATTGTTCCAAAGCCTACAATAAACGTTATGATGATAGCACCCAAAGGTCCAGGGCACCTTGTTAGGAGGGAATATGAAAGGGGTATGGGTGTTCCTATGCTTATAGCAGTGGCTCAAGACTATTCTGGTAACACCAAGGAGTTGGCCTTGAGTTATGCAGCAGCTATAGGTGGCGCAAGGGCTGGTGTTATTGAGACTACATTTAAAGATGAGACAGAAACAGACCTTTTTGGTGAACAGACCGTTTTGTGCGGTGGCGTTACTTCTCTTGTTAAGGCTGGATTTGAGACGCTTGTTGAGGCTGGATACCCTGAGGAAATGGCATATTTTGAGACATTTCACGAACTTAAGCTTATTGTTGATTTAATGTATGAGAGCGGAATCCAGGGTATGAGGTATTCTATATCCAATACGGCCAAATACGGTGATCTTACAAGGGGTCCTAGGGTTATAGATGATAGCGTAAAGCAGCGAATGAAGGAGATTTTATCAGAGATACAGGATGGAAGCTTTGCAAGGGAGTGGGTGTTAGAAAATAAGAGCGGAAGAACTGTATTTAATGCTTTGCTCAAAAAAGATAAAGATCATCTAATCGAAAAGGTAGGTCAGCGTTTAAGAAAGATGATGCCTTGGATTGAGGAGAATAAGGCTATTGATGAATCTAAGAACTAAAGAAAGCGATATTATAGCAAAAGAGGGCTATCCATTTATTTCAGGAGGGATAGCCTCATCTTTACTTTTCTATAAGTTTGGATTAAAGAGTCTGGCTATAGCGGGTGCTCTATTTGGTGGTTTTAGTCTTTATTTTTTTAGAAATCCAAAAAGACAGCCGCCTATTTTGAAGAACGCCCTTATAAGCCCTGCAGATGGTAAAATTGTATTTATAGGCGATGCCTATGAGCGCTATTTTTTTAAGAAAGAGACTAAACGCATAAGTGTGTTTATGTCTCTGTTTGATGTTCACATAAATAGGGCTCCGGCAGACGGAGTTGTTTTGGATAGTATCTATAATAAAGGTAAGTTTTTACCTGCAAATGTAGATAAAGCATCAACGGATAATGAGCAAAATGCGTATTTTATAGAGACAGCTTGCGGTAAAAGGATAGTTGTTGTGCAAATTGCAGGTCTTGTGGCAAGAAGGATAGCGGTGTATAAAGAGCCAAATGATAAGTTAAAACGTGGAGAGATCATAGGTCTTATAAGGTTTGGTTCAAGGGTCGATGTATACATTGAAGATGAATTCGAAGAGGTTGTCTATTTATCAGAGAAGGTTAGGGCGGGAAAGACAGTTTTGGGGCTGTTTAAATGAAACGCAGTAAAGCCGTTTATATTTTACCAAATCTATTTACAAGCCTAAATTTAGCAGCTGGTTTTTATAGTATTTTGCTTGCACATTCTGGTAAGTTTTTGCTTTCGGCCTGGGTAGTCATGTTTGCTGTAGTATTTGATAACCTAGACGGTAAAGTAGCTAGGCTTACACATACAGAAAGTCAATTTGGCGTTGAATACGATTCGTTAAGTGATCTTGTAAGTTTTGGTGTTGCACCGGCGTTTCTTATGTATGTGTTTGTTTTGAAAGATTTTGGTCGTTTAGGTGTTATAGCTGCTTTTCTGTTTATGATATGCGGTGCTTTGAGGCTTGCCCGTTTTAATGTTCAGACAACGCATAGGGATAGTTTTATAGGACTACCTATACCGGGTGGTGCAAGTGTTGTTGCTGCTTTTGTGCTGGTTTTTATAAAGTTCGGAATAAATTCACATAAATACAATGTTTTATTTTTGGTTACTATGTATATACTCGCCTTTTTAATGATAAGCCCTCTAAAATACAGAAGCATGAAAAAGGCAAGTACCGATAAAACCATATCAATTCGAATATTTGCCCTAATAGTTATTATTATTTCTCTGATAGTGTTTAAACCTTACATATTTATACCGGCTCTTGTTGTTGGATATATGCTTTCTGGGCCTGTGGAGTATCTATATAAGTTGATTAAACCAAAAAGGGGGGTGGCTTATGAGCAGGAAGATAGTAATATTTGATACTACCTTAAGGGATGGTGAGCAATCACCTGGTGCAAGCATGAATATAAATGAAAAGGTAGCGATAGCAAAACAGCTTGAAAGGTTGGGTGTAGATGTAATAGAAGCTGGTTTTGCTGCTGCAAGTCCGGGCGATAAGGAGTCAATAGCAGAAGTTTCAAAGGTTCTCGAAAAACCAATAATTGCATCGCTTGCAAGGGCAGTGAAAAAGGATATAGAGGCAGCGGCAGAAGCTCTAAAGAATGCAAAGAGAAAAAGGATTCATACCTTTATTGCAACAAGCCCTGTGCATGTTGAAAAAAAGCTTGGAATGAGCTATGAGGCTGTAAAAGAAGCAGCTATAGATGCTGTTAAATACGCAAGAAACTTTACAGACGATGTGGAGTTTTCTGCTGAGGACGCAACAAGGAGTGATTGGGATTATTTATGTGAGATATTTGAAGGTGCTATAAATGCTGGTGCTGGTACAATAAATATACCAGATACTGTGGGCTATACAACGCCTCAAGAGTACTATGATCTTATAAATTATATATTGAATAAAGTTCCAAATATAGACAAGGCTGTTGTAAGTGTTCACTGCCACAACGATTTGGGTATGGCTGTGGCCAATTCACTTTCTGCTGTTTTAGCTGGTGCAAATCAGGTAGAGTGCACGATAAATGGTATAGGTGAGCGCGCTGGCAATGCTGCCTTAGAAGAGATAGTTATGGCCTTAAAGGTTAGAGCTGATTTTTATAAAGATTGCTATACTGATATAAACACAAAAGAGATCTATACAACAAGTAGGTTGGTTAGCAAACTGACTGGTTTAAAGGTTCAGAGAAATAAGGCTATAGTTGGAAAGAATGCGTTTGCTCATGAGGCCGGTATACACCAAGATGGCGTGATAAAAGAGAAAAGCACTTATGAGATAATGAAACCGGAGGATGTGGGTATAGATACAAGCAAACTTGTTTTGGGTAAGCATTCTGGAAGACACGGTCTTGAGGAAAGACTAAAAGAGCTTGGGTATAACCTAACTAAAGAACAAATAGATGATCTATTTGTTGAGTTTAAAAAGTTGGCTGACAAGAAGAAAGAGATATACGATGAAGATTTAATGGCGCTTATTGAGGATAAATTTAAACTTATACCTCAGGTGTATGAACTTGTTTCTCTGCAGGTTGTGGCTGGAAATGCCGCATCACCTACGGCTACAATTAAACTTGTAAAAAACGGTGAGGAGTTTGAAGATGCTGCTTTAGGGGATGGTCCCGTTGATGCTACATTTAAGGCCCTTGAGAGGATTACATATGTCAAGGGTAGACTTATTAGCTACGATATTCAGGCTTTAACAGAGGGTAAGGATGCAATAGGTGAGGTTACTGTGAAAGTATACTTCCCAAGTATAGATACGACTATTATAGGTAGAGGAACATCGACAGATGTTATTGAAGCCTCGGCAAAAGCTTATTTGGATGCAATAAATAAAGCTTTGATGAGAATGTGAGATGCCTGAAGATAAATTAATAAGTTGTAGTGTTTGTGCATGGAGAGCAACATGTGCTAAAAGATTTTCATCTGGTGATAGTGTTGCTCTCCACTGCCCAGATTTTACTTTTGATATTACTTTAAAAATTAAGGAGAAGAAAAAAGATAATGATAACACCAGAAGCAAGAAAGACAATTCTAAACAAAGCTCTTGAGATAGCAAAGACGCTACAAAAAGTAACTCTAATTGCATACTATCAAGATATCGCGGATTACATTGAGGATGATGAGCTTTTTAAGGAAAATAATGGAGTAAAGAAAATAATAGTAATGAAAGAAGATGAATACGAGGAAAACGGCGAAATTGTAGAGCAAATCGAGAAAATAGGTCAAATAATAAAGGTTCCATCCATTATCTTTAACAGGGTAAATAAAATAAAGATAGCTTTAATGATGTGTACATCTTCAGGTATTTTATCTAAGGAAGATGATGTTATAGCTCTAAGCGGGACATCTAGTGGAGTTGATACTTTGATGTTTATTGATATATCCAAAGAGAAAGAACTTTTAAGTTTTAAAGGGGATATAGACTTAGAGAAGTCCGTCAAGCCTGAAGTGTTTGAAAGGGTATTAAGAGTGGCTCTTGAGCTTGCCAACCAGGGTAGAGAAGGCAAAAGCGTTGGAGCAATCTTTGTTTTAGGTGATAAAGAAAAGGTGCTTGAAAATATTAAGCAGATGATATTTAATCCGTTTAAGGGTTATTCTCCTGATGAAAGAAATATTTTAAAGGCAAACCTTGACGATACATTGAAAGAATACAGTTTACTTGATGGTGCTATTGTGATAGATTGTAATGGCGTTGTGGAGACTGCTGGTGCTTACATCTCGGTTTCTGCGTCGGTTGAAGATCTACCCAAGGGATTGGGTGCAAGACATATAGCAGCGGCCTCTATAACAGCCGTAACAAATGCCGTAAGTATAGTTGTATCTGAATCAACGGGTGATGTTACTATCTTTAGGAACGGGTCTATAATAACAAGAATAGAAAAGGTGAGCTGATGGTTTTGTTAGATGGTAAAGCGCTATCGAAAAAGATAAAAGAAGAGATAAAAAAAGAGGTTAAAATTTTAAAAGAAAAGGGTGTAATACCTGGATTGGCTGTTATTTTAGTAGGTGATAATCCAGCAAGTCAAGTTTATGTTAATATGAAAACAAAAGCCTGCGAAGAGGTGGGTATATACTCAATCAACCACAGGATGCCAGCAGAGATTACGGAAAATGAGCTTATAGATGTTATAAAGATGCTAAATAATAACCCTATGGTGCATGGCATATTGGTTCAGTTGCCCCTTCCTTCCCATATAAGGGAGGAGCGCATTATTGAGGCTATAGATTATACTAAAGATGTAGATGGTTTTCATCCTTACAACATAGGCAGGCTTGCAAGGGGCAATCCTTTATTTAGCTCCTGTACACCTTTGGGTATTATGAAGATGTTTGAGGAATATGCAATAGAGCTACAAGGCAAGGATGTTGTAATGGTTGGAGCTGGGAATATTACAGGTAAACCAATGACTTTGATGCTTCTGAATGCTAATGCAACTGTTCAGGTTTGCCATGTTTATACTCAAGATTTAAAGGAAAAAACAAAACAGGCTGATGTAGTTATATCGGCTGTAGGTAAACCGTCTTTAATAACGGAGGATATGGTCAAAGAGGGTGCTATTGTCATAGACGTGGGCATAAGTAGGGTTAATGGTAAAGTAGTAGGTGATGTAGATTTTGAAAATGTATCCAAGAAAGCCTCCTACATAACCCCTGTGCCTGGTGGTGTTGGCCCTATGACGATAGCCATGCTGCTTTACAATACTCTTCTGTCGGTTAAGTTAAAAGAAAAATAATTTTTATTGCAAAACTTTTAATAAAAGGTGTAAAAAGATGCTGAGCGAGGAGTTGAAAGAGGATATTTTTGTGGTCGTTGAGTCGCTGGGCTATAGTGTGTATGACATAGAACTAACCCAAAAGAAAATTACTATATACATAGACAAACCTGGAGGTGTTTCAATAGACGACTGCGAATTGGCCAGCAGAAACATATCTGCACTTTTGGATGTCAAGGATCCTTTTAGTGGTAGTTATACGCTTGAGGTTTCAAGCCCTGGTATAAATAGAAAATTAAAAACCAAAGAGCATTTTATGGCTGCCATCGGAAAAAAATGTGTTGTGCATACACACTTTCCTGTTGATAATTCAAAGGTTTTTAAGGGTATATTAACAGAATGCAATGACAATGAGATTGTTATTGAAGGGGTGAGGATAGAGTTTGACAACATAAAAAAGGCAAGGATTGACGAGATTTAGGAGGTAAACGGTGAGCGAGATATTGCAGATAGCGAAGAAGATTTCGGAAGAACATGAGATAGATTTGGAAAGGGTTGTTGAGTATTTGGCGGAGGCCTTAAAGATAGCTATACAAAAAAAATATGGTGATGAAGCTGATGTTAGAATAGAAACAGATGTGGACAATGAAATATTTGATGTTTATGTGAAGAAAAAAGTTGTTGAAAAACCGATGCTTGATAGCCAGATAAGTTTAGAGGAGGCTAAAGCCATAAAACCCGACGCTAAAGTGGGTGATTATGTAGAAGAAAAGGTTGATGCAAAGAGTTTGGGTAGAATAGCAGTAACAACGATTAAGAATGTTATAACAAAACTCTTGCGGGATATAGAAAAACATAAAGCTTATGAGGAATACAAAGAGTATATAGGTAAAATAATTGTTGGTGAGGTTTGGAGTATAGGCTCAAATAATAATGTTATAGTGGACTTTAAAAATGCAATAGGTGTTTTACCCAAAAGAGAGCAAGGTATAAATGACAAGTATGTTGTAGGTGAACATATAAAGGCCTATGTGCTTGATGTCTTAGAAGAAGCAAAACAGGTAAGACTAATACTATCCAGAACACATCCTGGCTTTGTTAAGGAGTTGTTTAAAAAAGAGGTACCCGAAGTTAGAGAGGGCAGTGTTGAGATAAAAGCTGTAGCAAGAGAGCCATCAAGAAGGACTAAGGTTGCTGTTTATTCAAAAGACTCAAGGATAGACCCTATAGGAACATGCGTTGGATCCAAGGGCGTTAGGATTGCTGCTATCGTTAGGGAGTTGGGGGATGAGAAGATAGATGTTATAAAATGGAGTGCTGACCCATCGATATACATAAGAAATGCTATGTCGCCTGCTAAGGTGATATCGGTTGAGATAGATGAGGATTTGAAAAAGGCTAAAGTCTATGTTGATGATGCGGAATATTCTATGGCTATAGGTAAGGGTGGTGTTAACGCGAAGCTTGCAGCCAAACTAACCGGATACAATATAGATATAGCCAAGATATCGGACAAGGAAGGTGAAATTGTCGGCGGTGAGGTTGCTGACGAGGATGATGGAGGTAGTCAATGAAAAAGATAAGGGTTTATGAAATAGCGAGAAGATTAAATACAAAAAGTAATGTAGTAATAAAGAAGCTCAACGATATGGGTATAGAGGTAAAAAGTAACTTCAGCGGTGTTGAGGAGGACAAGGCTGAAAAGTTTATAGAGGAATGGAATAAAGCCAAAAAAGAAGCAATTAAGGAAATAAAGTCAAAAAAAAAGGATGAGAAGAGAAAAAAGAAAAAGAAAGATGCAGAAGATAAAGATGTAGAGGAAGAAAAAACTAAAAAATCACCTAAAAAGAAAGAAGCCGTTTATAGGAAAAAGGAACTTATAGAGGAATCTCTACCCCAGAAATTCAAAAAGAGAAAGAAATATAAAAAAGCTACAAAGGAAGAGGAGCCTGAGGAAAAGAGTAATGAAATAGAGTTTCATAAGGGAATGACTGTATTTGAGTTTGCAAGTGAGCTTGGAGTAGATTTTTCTGATATTCTTTCAAAACTATTTGAGTTGGGGGTTTTGGCAAGAAAAAACGACATAATAGAGGAAGATGCTGCAAGGCTTATAGCAGAAGAATATGGTTTTGAGCTAAAAGAAGAAACGTCTACTTCAGAGCTTGAAGAGGAGCTTTTAGAAATTGAAGATAATCCAGAGGATCTAAAGGAGCGTCCCCCGATTGTTACCGTTATGGGACACGTCGATCACGGTAAAACATCAATTTTAGATGCTATAAAGAGTACAAATGTTGCCTCAAGGGAAGCTGGTGGTATAACCCAACATATTGCTGCATATTCTGTAAAGGTTGACGGTAAATACATTACCTTTCTGGATACGCCAGGGCATGAGGCATTTACCGAAATGAGAGCAAGAGGCGCACAGATTACGGATATAGTTGTTTTGGTGGTTGCGGCAGACGACGGGGTTATGCCACAGACAGTAGAAGCAATAAATCACGCAAAAGCGGCAAATGTGCCTATAGTAGTTGCTGTGAATAAAATAGATAAGCCAAACGCTAATCCTGAGAGAGTAAAGCAGGAACTTTCAAACTACGGGGTTGTCCCAGAGGAATGGGGAGGTAGTAATCTTTTCGTTAATGTCAGTGCTAAGAAAAAAATAGGGATAGATGAGTTGCTTGAGGCAATTTTACTGCAAGCTGAGATGATGGAGCTTAAGGCCAATTCCAATAAGAGAGCAAAGGCTGTTGTTGTTGAGGCAAAACTTGATAAGAACAGAGGCCCTGTTGCTACAGTGGTTGTTAAAGAGGGAACATTAAGACAGGGTGATTCTTTTATTGTTGGTGTCCAGTATGGAAAGGTGAGGGCTCTTGTAGATGATAAGGGCAAGAAGGTAAGGGAGGTTGGCCCATCCTTTGCGGCAGAAATATTGGGTCTTCATGGTGTTCCAGAACCAGGAGATACCTTAATTGCAGTAAGTGATGAAAAGAAAGCTAAAGAGATAGCTGAAAAAAGACAAGAGGAGTTAAAACAGACACTGCTATCTCAGAAAACGGTAAGCCTTGAAAATATATTTGAACAGATAGAGGGTGGCGAAATTAGGGAATTACCCATAATTTTAAAAACCGATGTTTATGGTTCAGTTGAAGCTATAACAAACGCCCTTTCAAAACTTTCAACGGATGAGGTTACAGTCAAGGTAATTCACTCGGCTGTTGGAGCTATAACAAAAACAGATATAAACCTAGCCAAAGCATCAGGGGCTATTATTATAGGCTTTAACGTGAGACCTACTCAGGAAGCCTTGAAGCTTGCAAATGATCTGAAAGTAGAGGTTAGGACATACAAGGTAATCTATGAAATAGTTGATGATGTTAAAAAATCATTGTCAGGTCTGTTGTCTCCTGAAGAGAAAGAGGAGATTCTTGGAAGGGTTGAGGTTAGACAAACCTTTAAGGTGCCAAGGGTTGGCGTTGTAGCTGGGTGTTATGTAACATACGGTAAGATTGTAAGAAATGCAAATGTGAGAATACTAAGGGATGGTGTGATTATTCATGAAGGTGGAATATCTTCTTTGAAACGCTTTAAAGAGGATGTTAGTGAGGTTGCCCAGGGTTATGAATGTGGCGTTGGAATAGAGGGTTTCAATGATGTAAAAGAAGGCGATGTAATAGAGGTTTACCAGATAGTTAAGGTTCAAAGGGAGCTGTGATAGTAGGTGTAATGGAAGTGGATTTTAAGATAGATAATAGTTTTTCTTTAAAGGATAAAAGGCGTGTTGTTAGGAGTCTTATTGAAAAGACTAAAAACAGCTTTAACGTTTCTGTCGCTGAGGTTGACAACAACGATGTGCTTAATATGGCTACTATTGGCATTGCCGTTGTTAGTAATAGTTCCAAGTTTGTAGATGTGGTACTTAATAAGATTCTGGATTTTTGGGAACACAACTTTGAGTGTGAAATAATTGATGTAAGAAGGGATGTGTTATGATTGGCAAGAATAGCAGCTTTAAAAGGAAAGATAGGGTTGCAAGCCAAATAAAGAAGGCCGTTTCTGAAATTCTTGAGTTTGAGAGCGGCAACGAAAAACTGAGAAGCATAACACTTACAGATGTTGAAATGACAAAGGACTTGAGGATAGCAAAAATATTTGTTAGCTCAAGTATGACTGAGATGACCCAAAAGGATACACTCGATGTACTGGAGTCTGCAAAGGGTTTTATAAAGAAAAATCTTGCAACTAAGGTTAGGTTGAAATATATGCCAAAACTAATTTTTGAATACGATGCTTCGATAAATTATGGATTTAAAATAGATTCTATTTTAAGAGAGATAGAAGAGGAAGAAAGTGGAAATAAAAAAGAAGATAGGTCAGATACTGAAGAGTAGAAGTTCGTTTTTAATTGTATCCCACAAGAATCCAGATGGCGACGCTATTGGCTCTTCTTTGGCTTTATATAGAGCGCTTAAAGAGATGGGCAAAGAGGTTTATGTAGAAAATCCAACCAAACCCGCTTACACCTATGATTTCTTAAAGGACTATGAAATTATTGAGCCTGTAAGCAACTCGAAAGATGTTGAGGTTGTTATAAGTGTAGATACGGCTGAGATATCCCGTTGTGGCTTGAGTGATGGTTATGTTAAGGATAAACTATTTATAAACATAGATCACCACAAGACCAATCCTGGTTTTGGTGATATAAACTTAATTGAGCCTGAGGCTTCTGCAGTTGGTTGTCTTGTTTGGGATATATTAACGATTTCTAATATTCCTATATCAAAAGCTACAGCCGAATATCTTTATCTAAGTATATTAACTGATACAGGGTCTTTTAGATACTCATCAACAAAACCCAAGACATTTAGAATAGCTGCCGACTTGTTAGAAAGGGGAGTGGAGCCCTGGTTTGTTGCATCCAATATTTATGAGTCGGAAAAGTTGGAAACGTTTAAGCTTTTGAGCCTTGTTCTTGGGACTCTTGAGCTCTTTTATGATGGAAGACTTGCAATAGCTTATGTAACGCAGGAGATGTTTAGAAAAACCAATACTACGGCTGATAATACGGAAGGGTTTGTAAACTATGCCCGCAGCATCAGGGGTGTAGAAGTTGGTATTTTATTAAGAGAGGACGAGCCTGATAAGTTTAAAATAAGCATACGCTCTAAGGGTAATATAGATGTTAGTGATGTTGCGGTGCATTTTAACGGTGGTGGTCATAAGAATGCAGCGGGTGGCTCAATAGAGGCAAAACTTGAGGATGCAAAGAAAAAAGTTATAGAGGCGTTTTCGTTCCTTGAAAATGAAAAATAGTGTAATATTGATAGATAAGCCTTCTGGTATTACCTCGTTTGATGTTATAAGAAAGCTAAGAAAAATTACAGGAATAAAGAAAATAGGCCATGCTGGTGTTTTAGATAAAATGGCAAGTGGACTTCTTGTATGTGCTACAAATCAGGCTACAAAGCTTTTAAGTATATTCGAAAATGGTTATAAGGTTTATTTGGCTGAATTTAGTTTTGGTTTAAGAAGTGATACTTACGATATATGGGGTAGAATTTTAGAAAATAGGGGAATTAAAAGTATAGATGGCGATGAGCTTAATAAGGTGATTGGAGAGTTTGTTGGT
This sequence comes from Hippea maritima DSM 10411, assembly GCF_000194135.1. Taxonomy (GTDB): domain Bacteria; phylum Campylobacterota_A; class Desulfurellia; order Desulfurellales; family Hippeaceae; genus Hippea; species Hippea maritima. Next base: position 719,947 of record NC_015318.1, read on the forward strand.
AAAATTAAACAGAAACCACCACCATTTTCCAATGTCAGAATTAATGGCAAAAGGCTTTATAGGTATGCCTTAGAGGGTGAATCTGTAGAGGTAAAAGAGAGGGAGGTCTATATCCACTCTATAGATATCCTTTCTGTAAAACAAAACAGGGCTGTTTTAAGGATAACTTGCTCTAAGGGAACTTATGTTCGTTCGTTAGCTAACGACATAGGGAATAGACTTGGCATAGGTGGTGTTGTAAGTAGCTTAAGAAGACTGTATGTCCATCCATTTAGTGTGGATGATGCTGGGGATGTATATAACCCAAATGTGCTTGAAGTTTCCAAAGCTTTGTCTTTTATGCCAAAGATAGTAGTAGAACTAAATATGATGAGTAAAATAAAGAATGGTTTTCCTATTTGTAAGATTTTAAAATGCTTTGAATTGGAAAGTGATTTTTATAAAATTGTTGGGCCTTCAGAGGAAACAGTAGCCGTTATAGAAAAAGTCCATAAAGGTTATTCTTATAGAGTTATATTCACTTAAATTAGTTTCAAAAACTTATTTGATAATTACCTATTGACTTTACGACCATAAGGTATTATTTTAAATAAAAAAAGGGAGGGGGTGCTGTATGAGTGAAGTTAATGTAAAGATAAAGGGTTGGTGTAAAAATTATCCTGGAGAAAGGCCCCCAAGGTTTTTAAGGGCTTTCTTGCTTCTGTTTTTAGCAGAAGGAGAGGCTCACGGATATGAATTGATTGAAAAATTAAAAGATATGGGTGTAAAATACGAGACCCATGAGTTTGGTTATGTCTATAAAACATTAAGGAATATGGAGAAAGAAGGTCTGTTGAACTCAAGATGGAATGTTAAGGAAAAAGGGGCAGCAAAGAGAATTTATAGAATAACGGATAAAGGTATGGCAAATCTTGATGAATGGGTAAGGGTGCTTTCGAATATAAAAGACAGCATAAACAGCTTCTTAAAGGCTTACACTCGAATTAAGGAGGAAAAGCAGAACTAATATGTATAGGCTGAGTGTCGATTCTTTAAAACCTGGAATGGTTCTTGGTAGGGCTATAATAAGCGATAACGGAACCGTTCTTTTGAATAGAGGCGTCAAACTTACTCAATTTTATATAGATCAGCTTAAAAAGCTTGGGTATGATACAGTTTTCATTGAAGATCCGGATACTACTGATATAGTGGTAGAAGATGATGTTAAAGAACAGACAAGAAGAAAAGCTATTCAACACATAAGGGCACTTTTTAGTGTGCCTATAAGCGAAATGAAAGGTTTAAAAAAGACTACAGTCAGTGAAATAAAAAGAGAAATAGAAAAAGGTAGAATAAAGGAAAAGCTGGTTAATTCAAGGCTAACAAAGAATATAGCTGCTATGTCATACCAGATAGTTGATGAGGTTTTAGATAATAAAATTTTAAGTGGGCTTGTAAGTTTTAAACGCCATAGTGATTTTACCTTTAAGCATTGTGTGGATGTTACTGTCTTATCTGTTGCTATTGCTGATAAATTTTTATATGACAGGAGCAAGCTTACAGAACTTGCAAAGGGAGCGCTCCTTCATGATATAGGCAGATTACTTATTAATAAAAGCTTATATGAAGAGCCAAGGAGATTGACTAAAGAAGAGTTTGAACTGATAAAAACCCATCCTACACTCGGGTATATTACACTTAAAGATATAGCAGATATAGGCATAATAGCTGCACACATAGTCTATCAGCACCATGAGCAACAAAACGGCCAGGGCTACCCGAGGGGGTTAAAGGGTGATAACACCATGCCTTTGCCTAAAAAGGAGATAAAAAAGGGTTATATAATGCCTCTTGCTGAGATAGTTTATGCGGCTAATGTTTATGATGCACTTGTGTCTCCAAGGGTATACAGAAGCGCTTATACTCCAGACCAGGCATTTTTTATTATGAAAAGGATGGCTGGGACCCATATAAACAGAGAAGTTTTGAAAATGATGTTTGAAATTATACCGGCTTATCCCCTCGGGACTACTGTGATTATCTCTACAGGAAGGTTTAAAAATTATATAGGTATAGTTTCAAAAATAAACGAAGATAATCTATCGCGGCCTGTTATTAGGGTTATGTTTGATGACAGGCGTAAAAGAATAGAACCATTTGAGATAGATTTATCCACAAATCAGCACATAAACATCAGTGGTATAATTGTTTAAAGCTTCTTTTCTGCATCTATTATACCAAGTGCTAAAACTATAATAATTACTATACTTATTATTAATACAACTGGAATTGAATGGAAATTTGGGCCTATCTTGTAAGACAACAAAATAGACATACCTATAACAATTGAACTTATAATAAGGCTTATGCCTATTTGGCGTGCTACATGCCTAAAAGTGTCAATTAATCGTGGAAATTCTTCAACTTCAACCTCTACTTTTATGGATCCCTTCTGTAAGCTGTCCATCAAATGTTTGGCTGTTGATGGTAGTTTCTTTGCCGCCATAATGTAGTCTGGATTGGGGCGCAGAAGAACTTTAATTATATTTAATGGTGAGTAGAATTTTTTTGCGAAACGTTTGAAATAGGGAGCGGCTATCTCTACGAAGTTGAAATCTGGGTTGAAGTCTCGCCCCACACCATCTGCTATGATAATAGCCCTTAAAAGCCTTGATGAGCTTCTTTTAATCAAAATTCCATGTTTTCTTAGAATTGAGAATATCTCTCTAAGCATACGGGATAGATTCATTCTTTTTAGGGGTAGTGAATGATACATTTCTATGAGTTCATCTATGTCGTTTTTTAGCTCTTGTTCATTTATAGCTTCTTTAGTGCTTGTAAAATTATCAATTGAATATATTATTCTGTCTACATCTTTTTCAATGAAACCTGAGATCATTTCTATCAAGGCCATTTTATCATCGTCATTGATTTTACCAACCATCCCGTAGTCTATATAGCATATTCTTCCATCTTCCATTATAATTATATTACCGGGGTGCGGGTCGGCATGAAACAGGCCAACATCGAATATTTGATACCAAAATACCTTTGCACCTTTGGTTGCCATTTTTGACAAATCAAAGCCTTTATCTATCAGTAGCTGTTTGTTCGTTGCTTTATAACCAAAAATATATTCCATTGTTATTATTTTTTGTGTTGTAAACTCCCAATAGACATCCGGCACATATACATAATCAAACTTTGATAGGTTCTTTTTAAAGACCTCTATGTAGTGAGCCTCCACCTCATAATCCATTTCCCTGTGGATCGTTTTGTCAAACTCATTGATCAAGGGCATTATATCGAAATGGAATAGCTGCCTGATCCTCTTTGATATTAGAGCGCCCAGCTGTCTTAGAAGGAACATATCTGAGGATATGATCTCCTCAATGCCCGGCCTTTGTATCTTTATGGCAACATAGTTGCCATTTTTTAGTTTTGCTTTATGTACTTGCCCCAATGAGGCGCTTGCTTCTGGTTTTTCTTCAAACTCGTCAAATATCTCCTCTAACCTTTTACCAAGCTCTTTTTCTATTATTCTTTTTACATCCTTAAAACCAAACGGCTCAACATCATCCTGGAGTTTTTTTAGCTCCTCTATGAACGATAATGGCAATATGCCTTCTTGAGTACTCAAAAGTTGACCAAATTTTATAAATGTAGGACCTAAATCCTCTAAAAGCCTTCTGAATCTTTGGGCTACGGTAAACTCATCTAACTTCTTTGATTTTCTTATACGTGTCCATTCTAACAATTCACCAAGGCCGTATCTTGCTAAGATAAACCCTATTTGATTTAACCTTTTTATACCTTTAATGGCTGCGCTTCTTTTTACCATCCCCACCTTTTAAATAGGTTGTTTTCTATTGATAGTTGATCGAGTATACGTCCTACAACAAAATCAACAAGGTCTTCTATTGTTTTTGGCTTGTAATAAAAGCCGGGGCAGGGTGGCATTATTGTTACACCCAGATTTGAAAGTTTAAGCATATTCTCAAGATGAATAGAAGAAAAGGGCATTTCTCTAACAAGCAGAATAAGTTTCCTTTTTTCCTTTATACAGACATCAGCACATCTACTTATTAAGTTTTCCGCATACCCACTTGCGATAGCCGATAAACTTTTAACAGAACATGGCACAACAACACATGCGTCTATCTTAAAAGAGCCGCTAGCAAGTGGCGAGGAAAAATCTTTATTGTCGTATATTTTGGCTTTAAAATTTATCATAAACTCGTCAAACTCAATTCCGATCTCATCTTTGAAAATTTTTTTTGCTATCTCTGATATTACAATAAAAAGCTCGTGTTCCTTGAGGTTTTCTATCAATCTCTTTGCATAAATAGCTCCGCTTGCCCCACTAATACATACAGCTATCTTCATTGCACTAAGACTTCCTTTTTCCCAATGATTTTTGCCGGAAAAACCCTTTTCGAACTTAAATACATGATGGGTATTATCTCATCTTTATATCCACCACGCAATGCTTTTGCTGTGGTTCTTATTACTATGTTGCCTGATATTACCATAACCTTGACTATATCTCCTACTTTTACAGGTCTGAATCTCTTTGTATTTGATAGTGTGAAAGGGGAGCCCTTTTTAATAAAAGATATAGCAACTCTATTTATTATGGATGGTTTATTGGTTAAATAGGTAGATAAAACCCTGTCTGAAGTTTTGAAGGTTATATCATCTGGTGTTATTATGCTGCCTGACTCTATGTCTTTTGCTGCTACTGGAATTAAAGTCCCTTTTGAGCTACATTTTGCCGTTATGGATATTTTTTTAAAGATTTTGTTGTTTTTCAGGAGTGCTATCTTAAAGATAATTATGTTTCCTTTTTTTGTTTGGGATAGTAGTCTTAGGTTATATGGATAGAGTTTAAATTTCATTGGTAGTGGCGTTATAAAAACCAGGTCTTTTCTTTTAATTAAATTCGATATTTTATTTTTTGTTAGAAGGAATGCTTTCGAGTAAATCTTTATTTTAGTTGAGCCGCATAATTTTAAATTTACGCCATTACGTTTTAAAATAGCAGCTATGTAGGGTTTGGTTAGAGTTATTGAGTTGTTTATGTAAGGTGAGGCGCCAAGCTGAATATTTGCGTATTTTTCAGGACATGATGAAGATATATCCTTTAGTGTAATTGTAGATGAGCTTACAACTGCAGTTTGTCTTAAAACTACATCGCAACCAAAGCTATAGCCTGATAAAAGCAGTATGAGGCTAACGCTTAACGTTATTAGCAGTTTGTAGCATCTCATCTGAGGTTTGTATGGCCTTTGCATTGGTTTCATACGCCCTTTGGGCTGCTATCATTTCAACCATTTCTTGAACAACACTGACGTTGCTCATCTCCAAAACGCCCTGTTCAAGCGTGCCTAAGCCGTTTGAACCTGGATTATCAACTGTAGCTGTACCTGATGCCGTTGTTTCCTGGTATAGGTTGTGCCCTATGGCTTTTAGTCCTGCTGGGTTGACAAAATAGGCAAGCTGTATCTGGCCTATCTGGCTGGGGGTTTGTTGACCTGCCTCAAGTACCGACACAGTTCCGTCGTTTCCTATGTTTATGGCTACGGTGTCGTTTGGTATCGTTATTTGGGGTATGAGTGGGTAGCCCTCACTGTTTACTATTCTTCCATTGTTGTCTATCTTGAATGCGCCGCTTCTTGTGTAGGCTGTAGTGCCATCAGGCATTTGAATTTGGAAAAAACCATGCCCAGCTATGGCTATATCCAAAGGGTTTCCTGTCTCTTTGAAATTTCCTTGAGAGAAATTTTTTACAACAGCGGCAGGTTTTACACCCAATCCTATTTGAATTCCTGTTGGTTCTACGGTGTTTGCTGTAGATGCTACTCCGGGTTGCCTTACCATCTGGTATAACAAATCCTCAAAATCGGCTCTGCTGCGCTTAAATCCAACAGTGTTTACGTTTGCCAGATTGTTTGCAATTGTATCCACATTTAATTGTTGCGCCTCCATGCCTGTTGCGGCAGTCCATAAAGACCTAATCATTATTTACCTCCAATTATCCTACTTTGCTTAGGTTTCTTGCAATATCTGAGAGTAGCTCATTGCCTAATGAATCTATAACCCTTTGATATCGTTCAAAATTTCTCTGTGATTCTATGAGTTTTACCATTTCATTCACTATGGTTACATTACTCATCTCAAGATAGCCTTCTTTTAAAAATGTATTTGGTGCTGGTATAGGAGACTCTCCGTTTATAGGGCTAAACATGCTGTTTGGCTCTTTTTTTAGGTTCGTGTAGTTGGCAAAGTCTCTTATTGCTAATTTATCTATTCTTACACCATCTGAATACACCTCTCCGTCGTTTTTTATGAGGATTGTTTTGCCAGTGATTTTTATTAGCTTGTGGTTTATAAGATAGTTTTCACCAACTACCGGATATCCGGTGCCCCTTTGAATTAATATTCCATCTTTGTTTATTTCGAATTGGCCGTTTCTTGTGTATTGTATGCCTTTAGGTGCTAAAACCAAAAAAAATCCTTTGCCCTCCAATGCAAAATCTAATTTATTTCCCGTGTGTCTTAAGGGGCCTTGGGAAAAGTCTATGTAATTTGTATCCAGATGTGGGGTTGAGTTTTTTGTTTCGTTAATGAAATTCGCTGCTGCTTGGGTATCTGGAGGTATAGGTAGATTTGCATTAGCCATACCCCAAATTCTTGACCAGCTCTTAACATTTATGCCTTCTTTTTTAAAACCTGGGGTGTTGAGGTTTGCTATGTTATTTGTAATGTTATTAACTCTTTGCATTTCTATTACCATACCACCTGCAGCATCATAAACACCACTAAACATTTTTTCACCTCCCGCTGTATATTTAGCAAACGGTGTTCCTTTTAATGAGCTTGTCTATTGTGTGTTTTGGAATTATAATTATTCTGAAAATTGCCTTATAGGTTCTAATTGGGTGTTTAAGTGTTTTTTTAATAACGGGGAGGTGGAATGATTAGGTTTGTTAGCTTTACGCTAAAGACTGTTTTGAAGGATAGGTTATTCTTGTTAATTAGTTCTTTGATTTTGGTATATGCGTTTATACCTATTTTCAGTTATTTTTCCATGAGGCAACTGCAAGAGATATCCATAACCATGTCTATAACTCTAAATTCCTTTATATTACTTGTTCTTTCGATTTTTGGAGGAGTGTATACAATATGGCGCGATATAGAAAGGAAATACACATTCACGCTCTTGAGTTTGCCCGTTAAAAGATCATCCTATGTTGTTGGCAGATTCACAGGTTTTGCGGTTATAATGCTAATGATAACGACAATAGATTTCCTGCTCGGCATAGTGGCTATAAAAATTTCCGCAAGTTTCTATAAATCAAGCCTTCCTATCGTTTGGTTTAACATATTTTGCGCTTACTATTTTTCCCTTTTGAAATATATCTTGATTTTGGCTTTTGGTTTCCTTTTTGCGTCTTTCTCCACATCCTTCTTTACTCCAATATTCTCCACAATTCTCATGTATTTAGCTGGAAATTCCATTCAGGGCGTGTATGATTATATCTTAAAAAGCTCATCGGATGTATCAAGCTTGGTAAAAACCACGATAAAGTTTATCTATTATATCTTGCCAAACTTTTCTGCTTTTGATTTTACGGCCAACGCTGCCTATGCTTTGCATATATCACAAAAGAGTTTGCTAATAACTTTGGTTTATTTTGCAATCTATTTTGCCATTATCATGACACTTGCGATTATGATATTTTCTAAAAGGGATCTAACATGAAACTTAAAGGCTTGTCTGGATACTTTACTTACATAGTTTTCACTGCTCTATTGGTTTTATATGCTGTTTTTGCTCCAACTTTTCGGAACGACATGCTTAAACGACCTTTGTTTGAGAAACTTGGATACACCCCCCACGGAAAATTTTACAAGATAATTCTTGGTGAATTCAGGTGGTTTGTGGGCGAATATCTGTCTTTTAAGTCTATTATTTACTACGGCGACAAGGTGGATTTTATTAGAAAGAGGCAGTTTAGAAAGATTGAGTATTACAACCTTTATAGAACTATAGAGACATCGATTCTGCTTAATCCTTATAATGAGGATGCTTACTATTTTGCTCAGGCTACCTTTAGTTGGGATGTTGGACATGTAAAGGCCACAAACAGACTGCTTAAGTATGTCATGAAATATAGAACATGGGATTTTAAAGTTCCGTTTTTTTTAGGATTCAACTACGCTTATTTTCTAAAAGACTATAAAAAAGCCGCCTATTATTACAAAATAGCCTCTGAAATCTCAGGTTCCTCTTTGTTTACCAATTTAGCGGCGAGGTATTTTTATGAGGGTGGTCAAACTGCCCTTGCGATAAACTACCTAAAAACTATGATAAAGATAACGCGCAAGAAGAGTATAAAAAAGGTGTATGAGATAAGGTTAAAAGCGCTTGAGGGTATATATGAAATAGAAAGAGCAGTAAAAGCCTTCAGGCAGAAGTTTCACAGAAATCCAAAAGATATAAAAGTGCTTCTAAAGTATGGATTTTTGAAAAAAATTCCAAAAGACCCATACGGAGGGATTTATTACATAGACAAAGATGGCAGGGTAAAAACGACAAGTAATTTCGTATTCAAAAAACAGAAGGAGAAAAAATGGCACTGATAAGAGTTAACAGTCTGGAAAAAACATTCAGGCTAAAAACCAAGAGATTTAAAGCATTAAACGGTATGAGTTTTGAGATAGAACAGGGTGAGATTTTGGGATTTTTAGGTCCAAATGGCGCAGGCAAAAGCACCACGATAAAGATCATGATGGACTTGATTAGAGCAGATAGTGGCAGTGTTGAAATAGCTGGAGTTGATTCAAGAAACCCTGAAGCTAAAAAAAATATCGGTTTTATGCCTGAAAATCCCCAATATTTCGACACATTAACTGGGTTTGACCTGTTGATTTTTACGGCTTCTGTATTTGGTATAGATAAAAAACAGGCTTCCAAAAAGGCGTGGCAGTTGCTTGAGGAGTTTGGTTTAAAGGAAGCGGCAAAAAGACCTATTAGAAAGTACAGTAAAGGTATGATTCAGCGGGTGGGCTTTGCTGCCGCGTTAATCCATGAACCACAAATTCTGATATTGGACGAGCCGATGAGCGGTCTTGACCCGATAGGAAGGATATTGTTCAAAAATAAGATGAAGGAGTTAAACGAAAAGGGCGTAACCATATTTTTTAGCTCTCATATTATACCAGACATTGAAGACATCTGCTCAAGGGTTCTAATTGTCAACAAGGGAAAAGCAATAAAAAGTCTCACAAGGGAAGAGATTAAATTTATGACTACAACAGGGTTTAATGTGATAATAGACAGATGTATTGATGAGCTAAATTGCGCAAAAATATCAGGGAATTTATACTCCATTGAGAGCAAAAAAGATGAATTAATAGCGGTACTAAAGCGAATTGAAAGCTATAATGTAAAAATTGTTGACATTGAGCCTGTGAAGAAGGATTTAGAAGAGGTGTTTGTTGAATTAATTAAATAGGAAAAAGTTATTCTTGATTGGTTTTTTAATTTTTTCAATCTTGCCTGATTTTATAGTGTTTGCTTTGTCTTGATGAATAAATACATCGGGTGTTGAAAGATTGTAGATATGGTTTTGTTTGCAAAATATTAAATATTTAATGTTGATTTTATTCTATGAAAGAATATAATAAATAAAAATGAAAAGGGAGAAAAAAATGATTACGGCAAAAATGGGGGTTAAAGATTTAATAAGCAATTTAAATAAATTGAATGAGTTTGATTATATTGAGATTGAGGATAAAAAAAGCAAAAAATTAAAAGGGGTTTTTATTTCCGCAAAGCTTGCCATGGAATTTAAGAAGTTTTTGGAAGAGAAAAGTGATAAAGAAACAGAAGAGAAATTGAAAGCTTTTAGAAATATGATTAAACTATCAGATAGAAAAAATCCATTTTTAGAGCAATTTGACAAAGATGATCCTAAAATATTGCAAAAAGTGAAAGGTATGAGCGAGTGAAAGTTTTTGTTGATGCGAATATTTTTATAGACATTTTTAATGCTGATAGACCAATGCATAGGTTCAGTGTGGCCACATATGAATATCTCTTAAAAACAAGAAGTGAGATTTTTACAAGCTGTGATTTAATTACAACTATTTATTACATAGAGTCTAAAAGAGATAAATTACAGGCTCTTTTAAACATCCAGAATATGATCAAGACTTTGAAAATTATAGACTTTTCTAATACTGTAATAGAGGAAGTTTGTGAGTTGATGTTGAATTATAAGAACTATAAAGATTTTGAGGATGCTTTGCAATATGTTTTAGCTAAAAAGGAAAAGTGTGATTTGATAATTTCAAATGATAATGACTTTTACAGTCCTGATATTTTGACCTTGAGTTCTAAAGACTTTTATGAGAAATATTGTAAGCAATAAATAGAATTTAGTTGAAAAGCAATTTTTCAACCTATGGAGTGCAAAAGGAGTATTTGGTGTTTTTTGGGCTGGTTGAGTAAAAAATAAGTTTATTTTTGATCTTTTTTAATTTTTTCAGTCATAAGTCTAAATTGTTTTTGAAATTCCTCAACTTCCTTTTTGGAAGGCAAAAATGTGGATATTGGTTTTCCGGTTTTTAAAGATGCATATTTTACATTTATAAAATGTAATAGATTCCAGAGATATGGAGGATTAGGATTCATTTCTATTGCTTTATTTGCATGAAGTTTTGCTTCTTTTAAATTATCGTCAAACAGATATGCCAATGCAAGATAATATTCACTTAGCCAGATTTTATGGAGCTTTTCTAACTTTTTTGCCTCTTGCAAAATTTCTTTCTTTAATTTTTCCGCCTCTTTTTTATCTTTTGTCGTCATTTTTATGATTTTAATATCCTCTTTTATTAGGGGTATGTGGTTTATTCCTGTTGTAATTTTCAGATAATAGGGAACAGCTTTATAAATAAAGCGAGAAGATGCTATCCAAAAAAGGTAATCATCCTGCGAGGCTTTGTAAAGCAGATCCAGTTTTTTATCTATTTGCTTTGTTTTTGGTATTTTGAATGTAAAATAAACATCATTTTTTATGTGAGGAAATAGATATATTGTTGATAAAATATAAACTATAAATAGTATTATAATAAAGATATTCTTTGAAAAACCTTTAAGTGTAAAAAACCTGCTTTTATCCGCCAAAGCCAGGATAATAAAAAACAAGGTAAGCAAAGCCGGGTGACGCAATGGCCAAGATAGACCTGCCTGAACGATAAAAACCAAAATCAATGATGGAATTAAAAGGTTTTCTATGTTTTTTTCTTTTTTCAATACTTTGATATAATAAAATATAGTCATAAAGACGATGCTCAAAAAAGCAAAAATACCGAGTTCTTCAAGAATTTGAATAGGTTCGTTGTGTGCCCATGTAAAATTGCCAATAATATCAGAAGGAAATTTCAGTATTTTGCAGGATACTATTTGATAGGGGTCATTTAAAAATTTGAATGTTTCAAGGCCTGTGCCGAAAAATGGGTGCTTAAGCCACAGCAATATTGTTGCAAGCCAGATCATAAGACGCTGATCAACAGAGCTATCTCCAATCATACCTTGGTGGGCAAACTTGACAAAAGGTGAATATCTGTTAAAGAAGAATACAGCTATGTATGTAACAAACAGCATGATTAGCGTGTATTTTTCTTTTTTTGGCATATCAGGGCTAAAAAATCGTTTATGTATAAAGATGAATATAAAAACAGACAAAACGGCAAGCAAACCTGCTCTTGATGATGTGAGTGCCGCGGCAAATGTGAAAAAGACGTATATTATGAGTAGTTTAAGGAAGGTTTTCTTATCTGTTTGTTTTACTGTCCAGAAAGCTGTAATTATTAACCCTGTATTTATCAAAAGCGAGTTTAGGTTGGGTTGATATAGAAAACCGCCGATTGAGTGAACCGGTGTTATAAGTATAAAATATGGAACAATCTTTTGTCCAAAAAAATTAAGCGATTTTAAGCAAAATTCAAAATAACTATAAGCTGCATCAATGAAAGAAATTAAAAAGATACCTCCAATAATAGGATTGTCAAAAATAGGATGCCAAAAGGTTTTGTTTTTTTTATGGTTTGTGTTTGTGATTTTTAAACATAAGTCAGATTGTTCAAAAAATATAAAAACTATATATAAAATAAAAAGAAAATAGAGAAAAAGCATACCATCGAGTTTATAGTAGCCAAAATATGTATCAAAAAAGGAGTATATTAGAAAAATTAGAATAAAAAGTGATAAGCAAGAAAAGCAAATCTGTTTTATCATAAAAAAATAAAAGAATGCAACGAAAGAAAAGATGGAGATGATATGAAATTTAAGGCTTAATTTAAAAAACAGGTAAGAGCTTGTGGTAAAAGTTAAAGAAAAAAAGAACAATATAAAAAAAAGATATATACCACTCTTCCTTATTTTCATTACTGATTAATATCTATATTACAAATCAAAAAAGCCGGTGAATTTCATAATTCTACCGGCTTAGATTTAAATTTAATTAAAGTATTAGCTTATTCACCTAAAGTGCTCCACCCGCTGAAATTTACGCTAGATAAACCGCTTGCATTAGAGCCAGACACGAAATTACTAGTAGTGGTGGTATAATATATCTTGCTATATGCGCTTCCAGTTCCATATACTTTGCCGTTTCCTTTAGGGTTATATGTATCAGCTATGTAAAGAGAACCATCCCCTCCGCCGTAATAACCAGCTTCAACATTTGCGGAAAGATTAATATCTGTAGTATCAGTTCCTCCTAGTGTAAAAGCATAAACTCCAGAAGCAAAAAACGCCATAGAACAAACACTCATAAACAGTGCTAATATTTTTTTCATAATAATCGCCTCCTTGAATTAATATGGATAATGCATATTATCTGCGTAATATGCCTCTGCTGTTGTTTGAATGGTTTTCAAATCGCTTAATGCTGCTGAATCTTGAGCACTCCTTCTATACTTCGCATACTGCGGTATTGCTATAGCTGCCAAGATTGCAATAATTGCTACAACAACGAGCAACTCAATGAGTGTAAAACCCTTTTTGTTTCTAAATTCCCTCATACCTTAACCTCCTTTTCTCTTTCTTTTAGCCTAAGTTCACCTAATCCTTATATAAGCAAATACTTCCCTTTTTTAGAGAAATTTATCACCCCCTTTATCTTAAAATTCACGCTGTTAGAAATACCATTTCCAAATTAATTCTATCAGATTGACTCTTTTAAGTCAAACTTCCTGTTTTTGTAAAAGATCCGTTTCTTTGCATATTACTTTGTTAGTTAATTATAATATACCACTTTTGCATGTTGTCAAGTTTTTAGAATTAGACATTGGGTTTAAGGATGCAAATAGCATGCAGTATTTCTTGTTTTTCTCTTTTCTCATGGCTCTATTAATTCAACCCTTCTATTTTTAGATCTGCCTTCTTCTGTTTTGTTTGATGCTACTGGTGCTAAAGGTCCTACACCGAAAGCTTTTAATCTGTTTGGATTTATATTGTATTTTTTGACTAATTCATCAACAACGGCTTTGGCTCTTTTCTTTGATAGTTTCATATTGTAGTTTAGATCCCCTATGCTATCAGTATGCCCAACAACATACAGCTTTAAAGAGGGGTTTTCTTTTAATAATCTAGCTATTTCTTTTATAGTTGGTTCTGATGATGGTTTTATCGTTGCTTTGTTGAAATCAAAGTATATACCATATATTGGAACGTGTCCCTTTGTTTCTATCTCTTTTTTCATTGTTTTTGCGTTTATAATTTTTACAAGGCCTGTTTCTATCTGTTTGAGTTTTACTATACCTATCGCTGCTTTGCCTGGACGCCCTCTATAACCCTCGCCAACGTATACCATAATGTACTCGCTTTTATCTGGAGATTGGGCTGATATATAAAAGTGATCCTTGTTTTGCTCACTGCCAAAACCGTTTATGTCAGGGAAACCACAGTCTTTTTCTATGAAATATCGTATGTTTTTTGTTCTTAATTGGGCGAGGATATTAAAGTTTGCCTTTTTTAGTGCAAATTCATAATTTTTAAAAGCTTCAAACGCGCTTATATTGCCCGGTAGGCCATAAACAATTTTTTCAACTGCTCCATCAATTTCAACCTTCTTGCACTCATTAAGAGTGTATTCATTTAAGCCTCGAGGGGCTTTTAATATGTATAGTTCATCGAAATTCTTTTTTGTGTGATAAAGCACTTTGGAATTAGGGTAGGGTGTTATTATTAGATTTTCTTTGGCATTTACTGTGGCATTGGCGAAGAATATTATTAAAATTATTAAATTCAAAAGAACGACTTTTTCTCTCATATCACATCCTCCTTGATTTGTTTATTTAAATTATAGCAGAAAAATCAAAATTTGACATAGAATTTTTTTATGTTAAACTTTAAAAACAGTTTTAAAGGAGTCAAAATGAAAAAAATTATGAGAAAATTAAATATAGGTTTTCTATTTATATTTTCAGTATTTTTTGTTTATGGTTGCAACACATTTGATAATGGTGTGGTTACTGGATGGAATAACACTGCTCTTAAGGTTAAACATTCTCCCCCTCCACATGCCCCGGCGTGGGGTTATAGGGCTCAGCATCGCTATATTTACTATCCTGATGCATATGTTTATTTCGATATTGAAAGAAGCGTGTATTATTTCTTAAAAAATGGTCAGTGGTATGTTTCCCAATCCCTTCCAGCGTATTTTAAGCCTAAATTGAGTAGATCTGTTACGATTGAAATGGATACGGATAAACCGTATCTTTATTTCGATAAATATAAAGAAAAATACCCGCCGGCAAGATGGAAACAGAAAAGATATCATTCTCAAAAGCATGGCTTTAATTAAAGTTTGTAGCTTCTGGTGGTAAACATTTCTATGTTATTTATAATGCTGTCAAACAATAAGGCCAAAAGTGCAACGGATATAGTACCATATGCTATGAAGAATTGATTTTCGTTTATCAATCCTGAAATTATCAAAGCTCCAAGTCCACCGGCACCTACAACGGCACCAATGGCGGCAACTCCAACGTTTATTGTAGTGGTTGTTCTGATACCTGAGAGTATACTTGTAAGTGCGAGTGGTAGCTCTACTTTAATGAGCAAGTCCCATTCCGACATACCCATGCCTATACTGGCTTCTTTTATGCTTTTGTCTATCGATATGATGCCCGCTATGGTGTTTTGTATAATCGGGAAAAGCCCGTAAATAAACAGCGCTATGACTGTAGGCTTTATTCCAAAACCGACTGAGGAGACAGCCAAAGCCAAGACGGCAACAGGAGGAAAGGATTGGCTTATGGATGATATGAGATTAATGGGATAAAGCAGATTTTTACCAAAACTCCTTGTTGCCAAAATTCCAAGAGAAACACCTATAATGGTTGAGGCGCAAGTTGCTATAACAACCATTGCCACATGCTGAAAGGTTAGATAATACATAGACTCAGAATACGCGATTTTATAGTGTGAATGTATTAAAGAATTGAGAAAGTAGCCTATTTTATAAGCTGAGCTGTCAAATATAATAATCAAAAGTGCCAGAGAAAGCGTTTTTCTTGGAATAATCATGTTTTTGTGACAATGTCTGTAAGGCTTATCTCGCCTGTGAGTTTTCCGTTTTTATCACACACCGGTAGTGTTTTGACAGATTGTGCTACCATTTTTGATACGGCATCTTTTAATGTTTCGTTATCGTTAAGTGCAAATGTTTTGTGGTCTATTTCAGTGAACTGTTTAGCGTTTTCCGATAGATATATCCAGCCTTTGAGTATGCTTTTTTTATCAACAACCCATACATATTTTTTATTTGTTTGAATAACTTCTTCTTTCTCATCTTGTAAAACATAATCTGCTTTTTTCTTAAATTCCTTTACGAGTAATTTTGAGAGTTTCTTTAAGGCTCTATCTGAGCCCAAAAATGTTGCTATAAAACTGTTTTTTGGTTTTGAGAGCATATCCTGCGGTGAGTCTGTTTGGATAATTTGTCCGTCTTTGATTATTGCTATCCTTTGGCCTATCTTTATCGCTTCATCTATATCATGTGTTACAAACACTATAGTTTTTTTGAGCGTTTTGTGTATTTGGCATATTTGGTTCTGCAAGCGCGATTTTGTAATTGGATCTAGCGCTCCAAAGGGCTCATCCATCAAAACGATTGGTGGGTCGGCTGCCAATGCCCTTGCTATTCCCACTCTTTGCGCCTCGCCCCCGGATAACTGATGAGGGTATTTGTTTATATATTGTTCAGGCTCAAGCTCCACAAGTTCAAGCAGCTCATAAACCCTTCTTTCAGCCATACTTTTATCCATTTTTATAAGCTTTGGAACAATAAGTATATTATCTTTTACGCTCATATGAGGTAAAAGGCCTATGCTCTGAATAACATAGCCTATTTTTCGCCTTAGTTGTGTACCCTTAATTTTTGAAATGTTTTCGTTATTGATAAATATTTTACCAGCATCAGGGGTTTCCATTTTGTTTATCATTTTTAGAAGTGTGGTTTTTCCGCTTCCCGATGGCCCAATGAGCACAAAAAGCTCTCCTTTTTTTATCGTTAGGTTGATATTGTTTAAAACCGTGTGGTTGTTGAATGTTTTTGTTAAATCTACGATTTTAATCATATCCATTCATCCTTTTAGAGGCAAACATAATAATTACATTCATTATATATTCTGCTGTTATAGCTATAAAAACCAAAGGTAAAACACCGAGCATAATAAGGCTGCTTGACGCCTCTCCCAAGCCTTGAAAAATAAAAACGCCCAAGCCACCTGCGCCAATCAGTGCAGCCAAAGCCGCATTGCCTATTGTTTGAACAAGTGATATCTTTAAACCCGTTAGAATTTCTACTATGGCAAGGGGTATTTCAACCATAAAAAGCAACTGGATTCCGTTCATGCCCATCCCCATACTTGCCTGTTTTGCATCCTCAGGAACATTTCTTAAACCTGAGTAGATGTTTCTAACCAAAGGTAACATTGCATACACAACAAGTGCTATAAAAGCAGGTGCAAAACCGATTCCCGAAATACCCATACTTGATAAAACCCTGCTGTGTTTTGATAGGTATGCAAGTGGTAAAATAAGAGCCCCAAACATCGCTATTGAGGGTATTGTTTGAAATATGTTTAAGATTGCAAAAATCTTTTGGGTGGTTTTTCTTTTCTTGTAGGCTAAAACGCCAAGCGGAAAAGAAATAATCGATGCTGCTAATACACTTGCGAATGATAAATACATATGAGTGGAGATTTCACTTATAAATCTGGATTTTCTTACGTAAAATTCTCTCATTATATCAATCTTATCCAAAAAACCGCCTACTGTAAAAAAGGTAAAAACAAGCAAAAATAGCAATACAACACCTATTTTATATACAGGTTTTGTATTTTTTAGGGAATCTATTACGATCACATATATAAAAAATAGGCTTATCCAAAAACCACTTGCAAACGATATGCGCGCAATGTGGTTTGATAAAAAAACCTCTTTTGCATAACTGCCCCCTGAATATAGGAACAAAATTACTATTAAAACAGTTGTAGAAATATTGATGCATTCTTTGTTTTTTTTGAGTATGAGGTTTAAAAAAATAGATAGTAATATGAATAATTCCAAAACGATAAAAGTATCAGGAGAAATTTTGTAAAAGAGCACACCTCTGCTTTGCGCTATTCGGTTTGGGTAGTAGCTTAAGAATCTAACAAAATATAAAAGGCTGCCGATTGCAAAGAAATTTATAATCGGCAGCAGCGAAGAGTTTCGGATAATGCGCTTTACTTTATAAACCCCTTATTTTTAAGATAATCTTTTGCCACAAAAGCAGCAGGAATTCCTTCTATTGCTATCTTTGCATTGAGAGCCTGAAGGGTTTCTGTTGTTAGGCTTTTAAAAATGGGTTTTAGAATTTTGGCAATTTCAGGGTGTTTATCAAGTGTTTGTTTTCTTATTATCGGTGTTGGTGCATAGATTGGTTCTATGTGTTTTGTGTCTTTTAAAACGATTAAATTTAATGCAGAAAGTGAACCGTCTGTGCCGTATGCCATTGCAAAGTTTACATTATTTATTTTGCGGGCAAGGGCTTTTTCTGTTTGGGTTGTATTGCCGCCTGAAAGTATAATGAGTTGAGAACGTTTAAGTTTGAAACCGTAAGCCTTCTCAAAAGCAGGCAGAGCGTCTTTTCTTGTTGCAAATTCCTCTGAGCAGGCGAGTTTTACAAAACCTCCATTGTTTACATATTTTGCAAAATCCTCAAGTGAGTATATCTTATTTTTTTGAGCAAAACTTTTTCTTGTTGCCAAAGCCCATGTATTATTGGCGTTTGCCGGTGTTAGCCAGACAATACTGTTCTTTTTTAAATCTTCTTTTTTTACAGCCTCGTAGCCTTTCTTGAAGTTTTTGAATATGGTTTTATCCAAATAAGGAAAGAAATAAGCACCGTTTCCTGTGTATTCTGGATATATGTCTATCTCACCGCTTTTTATGGCTCTTCTTAAAATGTTTGTTGCGCCAAGTCCTGTTTTATTTTTTACATTTAACCCGTTATACTTTAGAGCATAGTATATCATATTACCTAAAAGAGCGCCCTCTGTGTCGATTTTAGAGCTTACGATTATCGGTTTTTCGGCTGCCATCAATCTTAAAGGGATAATTGTAAAGATTACCAATAGCAGGATTATAATTTTATTTTTCATTTTCTATACTCCTACCTGTATTCAGGATTTGGATTTTCAAACCTACAGCCTGCATCCCATTTGCTTCTCTGGTTGCCGTATGCCGGTATGCCGCCTGAGTTTTTAAGCATAAGCGCAAAATGTAAAAGATTCCATGTCATAAATGTTGTATTTCTGTTTGTAAAATCATTTTCCGGGCCACCTGAGCCTTCATCGAGATACGATGGCCCAGGACCAATTTCTCCAAGCCATGCAGCATCTGCTTGAGGAGGTATGGTGTAACCTATATGCTGCAAGGAATAGAGTATATTCATCGCACAATGTTTTGCTCCGTCTTCGTTTCCCGTTATTATACATCCTCCAACTTTACCGTAATATATGTACTGCCCTTTTTCATTTAAATCGCCGGATGTTGAGTATAGCCTTTCAATAGTTTTTGTGCAGATAGATGATTTATCGCCTAGCCAAATTGGCGTGCCCAAAATTAGTATATCTGCTTCTTTTACCTTTTCATAAAGCATGGGCCAGTCATCTTTTTCCCAACCCAGCTTTGTCATGTCCGGATATACACCGTATGCTACATCGTAATCAACAACCCTAATCATTTCTACAGATACGCCAACTTTTTCCATTATCGTTTTTGAGACATTCATTAAACCCTCAGTATGGGAGAGCTCCGGAGACTTTTTCAAAGTGCAGTTTAAAAACAAAGCCTTGAGATTTGAAAAATCCCATTTGTTAGAGTTGCATAACTCCTCTTGAAATTTATTTAGTTTCATAAAATTAATCCTCCTTTATTTAAAAATAGCAAAGTTTAAATTACTTGTCAAAAGTGTAGGCTTTGTTTTTTAATAATTTTGCGTTTATTGCAACAATTACAGTGCTTAAAGACATTAAAACCGCTCCAATAGCAGGAGATAAGAGTATCCCGTAGTTATACAGAACACCTGCTGCGAGAGGGATAGCCAGTGCATTGTAACCTGTTGCCCACATTAGATTTTGAACCATTTTTTTGTAAGTTGCTTTTGCAAGATGCACTATAGCAACAACATCCCTTGGATCGTTTCTAACAAGGACAATATCGGCTGATTCAACGGCAATATCTGTCCCAGCCCCTATTGCTATACCTACATCGGCTTCTGTTAATGCAGGGGCGTCGTTTATACCATCACCAGTCATTGCAACAATGAGCCCTCTATTCTTTATTTCTTTTATTTTTTGGGATTTTTCATTCGGTAATACCTCTGCAAAGTATTCATCTATACCAACATTTTCTGAGACCCATTTTGCAACCTCTTTTCTGTCACCAGTTAACATTATGCATTTTATACCCATGGACTTCAGTTTTGATATGGCTTCTTTTGATTCTTCTCTTATTACATCAGCCAACGCCAAGGCTCCTGATAAAACATTATCTATCAAAACATAAACAACTGTTTTCCCTGATTCAATAAGGTTTTTTATGAGTTTTTTGTCAATTGTTATGTTTTTCTCTTTGAGGTAGTTGTGGCTCACGACCATTATGCGTTTGTTGTCTATTATTCCTTCAACGCCTTTTCCGGGAATAGATTTAAAATCTTTTACATTCACTTTTTGTGTTAATTTTTTGGCTATTGTTTGGGCTATAGGATGTTCTGAATAGCTCTCTAAAGCAGCAGCATATTCAAGTAGTTTCTCTTTTGTTATGTTATTCTTGAAGATTACTATATCAGTTATATCAAAACTGCCCTTTGTAAGTGTCCCAGTTTTGTCAAACACTACAGCCTGCAGATTTCTTGCCATCTCAAAAGAGGCTCTATTTTTAATTAAAAGGCCATTTTTTGCTGCTATAGCTGTTGAGGTCGCAACAACCAAAGGAACGGCCAATCCTAAGGCATGTGGGCATGTTATAACCATAACCGTAACCATTCTCTCAAGTGCAAACTCAACTGTTTTGCCAAAAATACCAAACCATACTAAAAATGTAGTTGCACCTGAAGATAGAGCTATAATGGTAAGCCAAAATGCTGCTTTGTTTGCTAAATCCTGTGTTTTTGATTTGCTTTCTTGAGCCTGTTTTACAAGTTCAATGATTTGTGATAGAAATGACCCGTTTTCCGCCATCTGGACTTTAACCTTAATTGCACCGTCAATATTGATAGAGCCACCTATGACGGTGTGGTTCTTTGCTTTGCTTACCGGTTTGCTTTCACCTGTTATCATGGATTCATCTATGTATGTGGAGCCTTCTGTTATTATACCATCTGAGGGTATCTGCTCACCCGGTTTAACCAGGATTATATCGCCTGATTTTAACTCACCGACGGGGACTTCTTTTATAGAGCCGTCTTTTAAGAGAAGATGAGCATTTTCAGGCATAAGTTTTGTGAGTTCCTCTAATGCATTTGATGCTCCCATAACGGATTTCATCTCTATCCAGTGACCTAAGAGCATAATATCTATAAGCGTGGCAAGTTCCCAGAAGAATACCTTACCCTTAACCCCAAAAATAACAAGGCTGCTGTAGAAGTAAGCTGTTGTTATTGCAAGAGCGATGAGCGTCATCATACCGGGCTTTTTTGATGTCAACTCATCGTATAATCCCTTTAAGAATGGCCATCCACCAAAGAAGAAAATAAATGTTGATAAAGCCCACAGTATATAATCACTGCCAGAAAAGCTTATATGAATGCCAAAAATTTTTTGAACTAACGGAGAAAGTATTAATATAGGTATCGTTGTTATAGTAGATATAACAAATCTCTTTTTGAAATCTTCTACCATCATTTTATGGTGCTGCGCATGGCTGTGATGTTTTGTACGATTGTCAATGTTTTCATTTGGTTTGCTTTCTACTCTTATAAGTTCTGCACCGTCCATTTCGCATTTTCCCGGTGCATCATACTCCATGCCGCATTTGGGGCATTTATATTTAGACATAGCCCTCTCCCTTAGATTTTGTTTAGGTATTTGATTACCTCTTTTATTTCTTTAATCTTTTGGTCTATATCTTCCTGAGATTTGGATAAAACGGCATCTTTTACACAGGTTTCTATGTGCTTACTTAAAATCTGCATATTCGCTTTCTTTAGTAGAGATGCAACAGCCATAAGTTGAGTTGATATGTCTATACAATACCTATTATCCTCAACCATCTTTAAAACCGCATTCAAATGACCCTGGGCTGTTTTGAGCGTTTTATGTGCTTCATAATGCTTTATCTTTTTATCTTTGTCTTTCACGTCTTTTCCTTCCTATTTTTGTTAATTTAAGTTAGCCTATCTGTTGAATTTTAAGTTTGGGAACCTAATTTTATACATAAAAATCAATATACTATTTCACCTGAGCTCATCATACCATTGTTTTGGTTTGTTGCCTGATGTGCATATACTGTATCTGAAATTCCCACCATTAACATACCAGCTAAAGCAACACTAAAAATTCTTCTCATCTTCAACCTCCTAAAATTTTAATCTTTTACAATATCTTTCTTCATCTGCTCATATTCTTCTTTTGAAATTTCACCCTTTGCATATCTTTCTCTCAGAATGTTTAGGGCATTTTTCCTTTCTTTTAAATCTTCGCTCATTGTTTCTTTATAGTAGTTTCTTCCTTCATGTTTCATATTTTGTGAATTTGTCGTTGCTTTTATAAGGAATACAACAGCCGCTATAATTAAAATTAGAATCAATATACCCATATAACCTCCCCAAAAGAATCCATGAAATCCATATCCATGCATGACAACCTCCTCAAGCAATACTTGTCTATCTTATTCCCACCCCCCCTGGTAGGGATAAGATAAGTTAACTTAATAGTAACCTAATTTTACAAAATGTCAAGTAGAATAAAAATTTTTTATAGGGATGTTTTAAATAAACATTTTATAGATAAAGAACATGTAAAATATAAGAAGGGTTGCTCCTACCCACTTTGATATTTTCTCATTTTGTACTATAAAGCCAAGTAAGACGCTTGATGCAATCATGAATGGTATCCCAAATTCGATGGTACTTTTATCTGCGCGGATATCGCCAAGAATCGAGGAGAAGCCCAACACACCAAAAGCATTGAATATATTTGAACCTACTACGTTACCTATAGCCATTTCTAATTTACCTTTTTTAGATGCTACTACGCTTACAAGTAATTCAGGCAGGCTTGTTCCTAAAGCTACTACGGTTGCAGCTATTACACCTGTAGTTATGCCAATAATATTAGAAATCTCAATAACACTTTTAATTGTATACTTTGAGCCAATGTTAAGAAGTATCAAGCTAACAATAAGAACAAACGGTTCTTTTATAGTTATTCTATTTACTTTTTCTTCAAGTTCTATCTTTTTAGAATTTACCGCATAGAGAATATAGACCAATAGAGCGGATAGGGAAAATATTCCTTCTCTGTAGGTAAAATTTTTACCATTGAAGGCAAGATAAATAAAGAATGCGCTGAATATGAGTATAGGAATGTCCACTAAAGCTGCATTATGTTTTAGTCTTTCATTTTTGGAAAAGAGTAGGGATGTACCCAATACCAATAGGATATTTGTAATGTTTGACCCTACAACATCAGCTATTACTATTTCTGAGTGTTTTTGTAAGACTGCTGCTATGCTTGTGACTAACTCTGGCAGGCTTGTTCCTATAGATAATATTACAGCCCCAACTATAAATGGGGATAGGCCAAAAAACAAACCAACTTTTTCTGCGGATTCTGTAAAGTAATCAGCGGATTTAACAACCACAAATAAAGAGACTACAAAAATAACAGTCTGGTAGGCTAACATGACTGCTATTTTATCAGCTCAAGTTAAACTTGACAACTTATAAGAAATAATATATTGAATATATGCTCGTCTGCCGAGGTGGTGGAATAGGTAGACACGCCATCTTGAGGGGGTGGTGGGAGCAATCCCGTGCGGGTTCAAATCCCGCCCTCGGCACCATTTATTTTTCTGTTTTTATACTTTTTGTAAAGAAAAAAGCTTATTTTTTAAACATTTATTTTTGCTCGATTATTTTTTTCACAAATTATAATTTTTTTCCTTGACAAAAAATTATTCTTGATGTATATATTTATCGAAGCTTTTAGGAGGTGAAAAGATGGCTTGTGAAAAGGAGATTAAAGCAATTGAAGAGAAACAAGAAGAAAAAATTGAGATTGAGGAGGTAAGCGAGATGGAAAGGACACAAGCAGGCGTATTGGTAATGAGAAAGGTTCCAGAGTTTGAGATGGATGCTTATGATGCAAAGACTGGTAAGTATGTAAAGGTATCAAGCGAGGATTATAAAGGTAAATGGTTAGTTGTATGTTTCTATCCGGCTGATTTTACGTTTGTATGTCCAACGGAAATTGCTGCAATGAATGCTAAATACGATGAGTTGCAGAGTATGGGCGTTGAGGTGTTGGCTGTATCTACAGATACAAAATTTTCTCACAAAAGATTTGCTGAGACTGAACCTCTTTTGAAAGATTTAAAGCTTACGATAGGTGCAGATCCAACGGGAGAGGTATCAAGGAAATTCGGCGTGTTAATAGAGGAAGAGGGTTTAGCTTTGAGAGGTAGATTCCTTGTAAATCCTGATGGTGTTGTTGTCGCCGAAGAGGTTCAAGGACCAAGTGTAGGTAGAAACGTTAATGAGTTTATAAGACAGATTCAGGCATGGCAGCATGTATATAAAACTGGAGAGGTTTGCCCAGCAAACTGGAGGCCTAGTAAAAAAACCCTCCCTGTGAATAAAGAAGTTGAAAAGATGACTGGTAGGGTAGGCGATTATGTAACTGTTGAGGAGTTGCTCTCCTAATTTAGTTTATTATTTTGTAGTTAAAAGGCCAGCTGCTTGCATACTTACATAGTAGCTGGCCTTTCTTTTTTTATTGAACAATATATAAATGATTGATATAAATTCAAAAAGAAGGGGTGGTGCTATGGTTGGTTTAATTTTACTAATAGTCATTTTATTGATTATTAGTCTTACTGTATATTACTACAATAGGTTTGTTAAGCTTAAGAATCAGATAGATAACGCATGGAGTGATATAGATGTACAGCTTAAAAGAAGGTATGATTTAATTCCTAACTTGGTTGAAACAGTTAAGGGCTATGCGAAACACGAAAAAGATACGTTGGAAAATGTTATAAAGGCAAGAAATATGGCTATGAATTCCCAGACAGTTGAGGAGAGGGCAAAAAGTGAAAATATGCTTACTGGGGCTTTAAAGACTATTTTTGCTTTGGCTGAGAGTTATCCCGATTTAAAGGCCAATCAAAGTTTTTTAGAACTACAAAAAATGCTCGCTGATGTAGAAAATGATATTCAAATGGCAAGAAGGTATTATAACGCTGTGGTTAGGGATTATAATGTTTTATGTGAGTCGTTTCCTTCTGTGTTAATAGCAAAACAATTTAATTTCTCCAAGCGAGAATTTTTCGAGACTGAAGAAAGTGAAAGGGAAAATATTAAAGTTGAGTTTTAAGTGGGTTTTGTTTTTTGTTTTTCTGCCACTTTTGGCGCATGCAGAATATTTTTACATAAAAGATTTTCACTCTGATATATATTTGAATGAGAATGGTGTGGTGGATATTGATGAAACAATTAAAGTTCACTTTAACCGGCCAAGGCATGGAATATTTAGATTTATTCCATACGAATACAGAGTAAATAGGACATTTGGAAATGGTAGAAGCTTTGGTAGGATTTATAAGATTTCTATATTTAACGTAGAAGTAGATGGTTTTAAGTACAAAATAAAAAGAAGTGACGGAAAGCTTATTATAAAGATAGGTTCTCCAAAGGCCTATGTTAAAGGGGATGCTGTCTATAAGATACACTACAGTATGTTTGGCGTTATTAATTATTTTAAAAATCATGCTGAATTTTATTATAATGCCGTGGGAAACGGCTGGCCTGTGAGCATTCTAAAATCGTCTTTTGATTTGTATTTGCCTAAAAAACTTTCGAAAAATGATATTAAATTTAAGGTTTTTAGTGGTCTTTACGGTAGTAAACATACAGAAGATATTACCTATTCCAATGGCGTTCTAAGCTGCTATTTAAACCATACTTTAAAATCCCATGAGGGTTTAACGGTTGTT
Organism: Hippea maritima DSM 10411; assembly: GCF_000194135.1. GTDB lineage: Bacteria > Campylobacterota_A > Desulfurellia > Desulfurellales > Hippeaceae > Hippea > Hippea maritima. The sequence continues at coordinate 745,709 of NC_015318.1, forward strand.
TTGGGTTTTCCCAAAGATTACATAAACAGTTCCGGGTTTTGGCTTAGGCTTAGGTTGTTTTTAAATAATAACTCTATATTTGCTTTGCCTTTGTTTGTTTTTTTGGTTTTGTATGCCATTTGGTATGCTATTGGTAGAGATGTTAAAAAGCCCATTGCTGTTTATTATAGGCCACCTAAAGATATGACACCTGCTGAGGCTGGAGTTCTTGTTGATGATGAGATAAATAATTCAGATCTTCTTTCTCTTATATTCTATTGGGCTTCAAAGGGATATTTGGAAATTGAAGAGAATGAAAACAAAAAGGCTTTTTTTAAGAAAAAGGATTTAATCTTAAAAAAGTTAAAAGACCTGCCTGATTCTGCTAAGAGTTTTGAAAAAATTATCTTTTATGGTTTATTTGATAACAGAGATGTTGTTAGGGTTAGCTCCCTCAAGAATAAGTTTTACGAAACTATAAATGAGGCAAGAAATAGTCTTGATAGTTATATAAAAGAGTTGAAATTATATGAAAAAGGTACAAGAAAATTTGGTTTGATATTGAAAATGCTTGCTTTTATTGTTGGTGGTTCAACTGTTTTCTTTTTTATTGAAACTGGATTGAATTATGCTATTGCTTTCTTTGTTACAGCTGTTGTATTATTTATATTTGGAAAAATTATGCCCAAGAAATCATTAAAAGGCGTTGAACAATTTAGCATAATAAGAGGTTTTAGAGAATTTATGAGAAAGGCTGAGAAAAATAGACTAAAACGGCTTCTTGATGAGGACCCTGACTACTTTTATAATACGCTTTCTTATGCTATAGCTTTAGGTGAACACAAAGAATGGTCAAAAAAGTTTGATGATTTGGTTAGTGAGCCACCAGTATGGTATAGAAGTCAATCACCCTATACAAGATTTTCGGCATATTCATTTGCCACCATGATGGATAGAGATATGTCTACTCTATCTGAAACCTTAGCCTCCCAACCATCGAGTTCTTCAGCAGCAGCCTCAGGCTCAAGCGGATTTGGAGGCAGTGGAGCATCCGGTGGAGGATTTGGAGGCGGTGGAGGAGGGAGTTGGTAGAAAAATTAGAAGCATATTATGCCTTTTTTTGGGCTCAAAAAATGCGCCCTATTACTCAATCTTTCTTTGGGTAAAAAATAAAGCCACCCTTTTTGGTTGTTTATATCCTTTATTAGCTGTCTGACGTAGAATCTTGGGGCATCTTCAAACTCATCCAAAAGAGAAATTTTGTTTTTATCTATGGAGTATATTTCTATAACAATTTTGCCTTTTAATTCTTTTTTGCATTCCTTTATTGCAAAGGGTGCAAAATTAACGGCTAAACAGTACATTTCTTTTGTCAGACTTTCTCTAAGGAATTGAGCCTTTAATTTTTCTAAAAAATGATGGTTAGAATAACCTCTTTTCAACGTTCCGTAAACAAAAATAATCATCTTTCAAAGTTGTTCTCCTCTTAGTTGAATATAGAGCAGGGTTATAGCAATAGGTGACAGCGTGCCTAAAATGAGTGATGCAATTGCACTGCCTATTACCGGTATAAGCCCGAGAACGAACCCCAAAGGCAACTCAATAAGCATAAGAATCAAAAGAAATACAAGTACGCTTCCAAAGTTTTCCTTTACAATCTCATAGCTCTCGATTATCGATTCTTTTACATCCTTGTTTAGTAACACTACCTCCTGAAGTGAAAAAACAGTAAACAGTATTACTATGATGCCTGGTATAACAAGTAGCATTAGCCCAATTGCCGATGCTAACCCTACAATTGTAGAAACCAAAAATATAACGCCAAGCTTACCCATCGATACATTAAAGCTTTCGGATAGGTTGACCCTTTTGTATGATTCCATTTCATATGTCATGTGAATGACTACAGAGTTTGCCAAGAGAACAGCGATTAGTGTAATTGCTACACCAATAAGAAGAATAATTGCTCCAATGGATGAGGATACATTTGAGTGTGAATACATCATGCCCAAGCCAAGCAGACCCAAAATTAAAGAAACCAAAGCTGGAAAAAGTGCGGGCACGAAAAATACCGGCTTCTTAAACATAAAATCAAATGATTTGGTTATAAGCTCCCACATAAAGCACCCCCTTGTTTTTATTAATTAGTATTATATAAAAAATTGATATAAATTCAAACAAAGCAAAACTTTAATTGTATCGATCAAATAGTTCTTTTGGTAGTTTTATCTTTTCTGATTTTACAGATTCCATAACTTTTTTGATTATTTCCTTCCTATGTGTTGAGTATTTGTTTTTATACATATTGGCATCAGCTGTTGAGAAGAATTCCTTTAGGTTGGGGTATTGGCCCTCCTGAACTGCATAACCATACGAAGCACTGAGAAAAAAATCACTTTTTTTGTTGAATCTTTCAATTTTTTTGTTTACTCTTTCTATGTATTTTAGAGCACCTTTTTCTGTTGTGTTAGGCATTACTACCGCAAATTCATCTCCACCGATACGGGCTACGACATCACTTGCCCTGGCTTCAGCTAATAAAATTTGGGCTAATTTTTTTATGGCAAAATCGCCTTTTTGGTGTCCCATAGCGTCGTTTATTATCTTTAGACCATTTAAGTCATAGGTAATTATTGTAAGTGGATAACTTCTTTTATTAAACATTCTCCTAACTTCTTCCTTAAAAAATCTTCTGTTGTAGAGATTGGTTAATGAATCGTGAAATGCTACGTATTCAACCTCTTTTTCTTTTTTATACCTCTCGGTTACATCATAAAAAGAAACAACATATAATTTTTCTTTGTTCATTTCTATAGAACCTACAGACATATCAAGCCATTTTTCTGAGTCGGTCTTGGTTGTTATACTGACATTACAATTCTTGCAGCCGTTTTGCCCTTCGTTTATTATTTTTATGTTGCCCGTTATTATTCCCCAATTTTTTAAACCTAAGACTATGTATATATCCTCTAAATTAAACATTTCATCTATCTCTAATATTTGTTTTGCGATGTCGTTTATGTATACAACGCTACCGTCCTCGTTTAATACCAAGACACCTGTATTGATTACGTTTATAAATTTTTTGAGTTTTTCTTTTTCTTTTTCGGACTTTCTGTATAGTAAGATACTGTCGGTTATATCTTTGGCTACAGATACACATTCGTTTTCATTAAGGGGGTAAGCTATGCAAGAAAAATAATGCTTTTGGCCATTTTTATCTACGTGGTAGTCTGTCTCTATTACAGATTGTGTTGCAAAAACCTCTTTTATCTTTTGTGTGAGGTAGGGAACCTTTGTAAATACCTTGCTTATATTTTCCCCTACTATGTTTTCATTTTTGTGTTCTTTTAATAAATAATCTTCAATACATTTGTTGGCATCTTTTACAACTATTTCATCTCCTTTTTTTTCATAAAGTATCAAACAATCTGGCATGTATTTTACAAGATTTTTATAGCTTTTAAGCAGTCTTTCAATTTCAAGAGAGTAGATTTCTATTTTTTGTGTTATATCATTTATTTGGTTGGCTATTTTTTCTATGTCCGTTGTTTTTATCTTTTTTGTGTCAATTCTTTTGGATTTCTTGTAATTAACAAAGAAGTTATGGAGCGTTTCTATATCTGAGCGTATTGTTCTTGTTAGTATTGCATACAGAATTAATAAGACTGATATAGCTATAAATGTTATTATTATGATAGTTGCTATTCTTTGAGGCAGGTTTCTCTTAAATTTATTTTCAATTGCCTCTAAATAATCTTTCTTTAAATCTTTGAGATAATATCCTGTTCCTATTATCCAGTTATACGGTTTGTAAATCTCCATGTACGAAAGTTTGAGTCCATTTTCATTTGAGTGTGGTACTTTATAGTTATACTCTAATAAAGAGTACCCTTGTTTTCCTAAATCTCTTAAATACATTTTTCTGTAGAATCTACCGTTGGCATCTTTTATTTTGTCTGACATGCATTTACCCACCATCTCTGGTTTGTTTGGATTTACAATAGCTTTTGCAAAACAGTCACCACCATTTATATTTAACAGCTTAGAAATAAATATATATCCATGCTTCTTTTCGCCGTATCTGTAGTTTGTTAAATACTTAACTATGTTTTGTTTTATTCTTTCTTCTATACGGTTTAATGAACTTAAATATACGAAAAGCCAATTTAAAGGTTTGAAGGTTTTTGCATATCCTATCATCTTTTCTCCATTGCAAGTGGTTTCAATAAACCCTTCTTTTATGTTTTTCGGTATACAGTTGAAGCCTTTAAAAAGTGTTTTGTTGGTTTTTTTATCTATGACGAAGCAATAGATATCATCGTTTATATTACCCTCAACTTTTAAGAAACTCAAGAATTCATGTTTTAATTCTTGATTTTTCCTGTTTTTATTTACATTGTACAGTGTCATGGCTACATTGTATCTTAGGCTTAGTTTGTCTTTTAGATTTTTTATAAACTTTTGCTTTTCGTTTTTTCTTATTTTGTTTATGTAATTTTTAATAGAACTTATTTTATGCTTTAACATTTCTTTCTTTTCTTTTTTGTACAGTTCTTGTGTTATTTCTATAGTGGATTTCATTTTTGATTTTACGTCAAATATCCAAAAAACACCTATAAAAAATGATGTAACTATTATACTTCCTACAATCGTAGTTATAAAAAGCTTATGTAGGCTTATCTTTTTTTTCATTATTCCTCCTAACTGCCCTTATTTTTATTCTATAAAAGAAAATAGCATAAAACAACTCTAAAAAATTGATAACGATTTTATACACTGTAAAATTTTGCCATATAAAATTAATTTTAGTTTCTTTTTACCCCCCTTTCCGCACTCAAACCTCTATCTTATTTGACCAAACCCAAATGCACAGAGTAAAAGAATGAAAAGGGTCTTAGAATAAACGGAACAGAAAATGCTTACATCTCCCTCTAAAAAGAGGGGGTATTTAAATGTTACAACAAAAAGCAGTTATCAAGAACATGGATCACTTAGGACTAATAGCTGGTATGATAGACGAACTAAAGATAGCAGAAACCATAGATGATGAAATACCATCATCAAGCAAATCAAAGAACCTAAGCTATGGCGAAGCAACAAAGGCAATGATCCTTAACGGTCTTGGTTATGTCAACAAGCAACTCTACCTAACTCCTCTCTTCTTCAAAGACAAACCACTAAAGAGATTATTCGGAAGGGATGTTGACTTCCCTTGGTTCAACGATGATGCACTTGGTAGAACATTAGATAAGCTCTTTGAATACGGCGTAAGTGAACTGTATGAAAAGATAGCAAGCAGGGCACTCAAAATACTGAACCTTACACCCTCTACCATACACTTAGACAGCGCAAGCTTTCATCTTGACGGTAAGTATCCAAACCAAAAGACGAAAGAAGAAAAAGAAAAAGAAAAAGGAAAAGTAAAAGAAAGAAATGGAAAAGAAGAAAAGGGAAATAACAGTGAAGGAAAATGGGGAAAAGGAGGAAAAGAAGAAGAGTATGAGCCAACCCCAGTCTTTATCACCCAGGGATACAGCAGAGACCACCATCCAGAGCTCAATCAGGTGGTTTTAAATCTTATAGTAGAACACAAAGCAGGCATTCCCATATGGATGAAGCCTGCAGATGGTAATAAAATAGATACACAGGCATTTGCCAATATAGTAAAGGAGCATATTAACTCTTTAAAGAATGCTAATAATACAAAGACAAAGGTGATAGCCGATGCAGCCCTCTTTAGTTCTAAAACAATGGAAGAGTTTAAGAAAAACAACATGCTTTTCATCTCAAGGGTTCCATCGAAACTAAAACAGGCAAAAGAGATACTCAAAAACCACAATGAAGAGGAATTTATTCAGCTTGATGAGAACTATCAGGCTATCCAGTACACAGTAGATTATGAAGGAATGAAACAACAGTGGGTTTTATACAAAAGCAGTTATGCTAAATCAAGAGGGGACAAAACGATAAAGAAAGAGTATCAAGAAAAAGAAAAACAGGAAACAAAACTCATTGAGAAATTACAAAAGAGAGCATTTTTCTGTGAAGCTGATGCAAGAAAAGCATTTGAAGAAAAAACAAAGAAGTTAGAATGCATAATGATATCAGAGGCTAAACTCATATCAAAGCCCAAATACAAAACAAGAGGACGACCAAAACCAAATGCTAAACCAGACCACTATGAATACTACTGGATTATAGAGACCAAGCCAAATGAAGAATACCTAAAACAAAAACAGAACCAAAAGAGTGGCCTTTTTATCCTTGCAACCAATGATATGACACTGTCTGCCAAGGAACTGCTTGATGAGTATAAATCTCAACAGAGAATAGAAAGGGGCTTTAGGTTCTTAAAATCACCAGAGTTTTTAAGCGATGCCATGTTTCTAAAGAACCCAAAACGCATTGAAGCAATGCTTATGATAATGACACTCTCTTTGCTTGTCTATTCTGCCTTGGAATACAGAATAAGAAGTGAGCTTAAAAATCAAAACAAATCCTTTCCCAATCAACTTGGCAAACCCATTCAGAATCCCACTGCAAGATGGGTGTTTGAGAACTTCTTTGCTATACATCTACTCTTACTTAATGGGCAAGAGCAGATTGTTGGGTTGGAAAACAAGCATAGGCTGATATTGGAACTATTGGGTAGTAATTATATGGGGTTTTATGGTATAAATGGAGAAAGAGGTGCGGAATGAGGGATAAAGGTAAGTATGGTGGGACCTATATGGTTACACATAAGTGCTTTTAGTTGACTTTTTTATGCCCTTGTGTTATCTAATTTTGTAAAGAAAGATTTAGTTTTGCAAAGGAGGTGTTGATATGGGTGAATATAACAATAAACCAAATAGCGAGATAGATATGGAAAACGGTGAAATACTTTATGATGATGGCAAACATAAGTTTATTTGGCTTGGATGGGGTAGGCTAGAAACTGGATTAATTCAAACCAATCAATACCTTATAATTGATGGCAATAAGGGTGTGCTTTTAGATCCAGGTGGCATACATATTTTCCCCAAGGTTGTTGCCAATGTTACCAAATACATAGATTTAGATGATATAGATGTTATATTTTTCTCTCATCAAGACCCTGATGTCAGTTCAGGCATACCGATGTGGCTTTCTGTTACGAATGCAAATGTCTATATCTCTGATTTGTGGGTTAGATTTCTTCCTCATTTTGGTATAACGGATTTTAGCAGGATAAAAGGAATCCCAGACGGTGGTCAGAGGTTAGGGGATCTTGAAGTGATTCCGGCACACTTTATGCACTCACCTGGCAATCACATAGTATTTGACTCAAAATCAAAAATACTATTCAATGCCGATATAGGTGCCGCTGTATTTAATGAAGGTGGTGAATATCTATTTGTAGATAAAGATAACTTTAATGCCCATACTGCATTAATGGAAGGGTTCCATAAACGTTACATAGCTTCATCAAATGCGTGTCGTTATTATGTAAATAAAGTGAGATCTCTATCACCTAAGATGATAGCCCCACAGCATGGTGGCGTATTTAGGGATGAGGCAGTGGAAATGTTTTTAAATTGGTTAGGAAACCTTAAATGCGGTACAGATATAATAGATGAATTGAGTAGGTGAGAGATATGGCAGTAAAGAATAATATGAAATCAATGAATGCCATAAGAAAGCTTTCAAGGGGTGTTGTAAAGAGCTCCTTTGTATCAACTGCCACCGTAGAAAGTTTTAAAATTATATCTAACAGTGTAGAGTATTTAGAAGATCAGATGAAAACATTTTCTGCCTCTCTTGAGGAAATGGAAGGTAACCTTAAGGGTATGGCGAATAATGTATCAAAGATAAACTCAGACTTTGAGGAGTTTAATCTAAATATAAACTCTATCTCGGACAAGATTACAGAAAGAAATGATGAAATAGAGGGAAGAAAGTCGGAGATAGACGATTTTGTAAATGGTATAAAGAGTCTAACCACCGTTACCGAGGATATAAATAAAGCTGCAGGCAGTATATCTGATATTGCAAAGCAAACTAACTTATTGGCATTAAATGCTGCAATCGAGGCAGCAAGAGTCGGCGAAAAAGGCAAGGGTTTTGCCGTTGTAGCTGATGAGATAAAGAAACTTGCAAACAAGACAGATAGCATAACAAACAATATTCAGGAAATTTTATACGAGTTTAACTACAAACTAACAAGCACTGTAGAAAGGGTTGAATCGGTTAAAGAATTCTTAGATCAATTAAGAGGGGATTTTAATGAATTTGCAGAGACTTTTATCAAAATTAATGAGAGTTCAAATGAAATAGCAGAATCGCTAAATGAGAATAGCTTAGCTATAAATGAGCATGCAGAGGTTATAGATGATTTGACCAATAGGATAGTTAAAATATACGAGTTATTGAGTAGCATTATTAAAATAATTAACACACTTCAAGATGTAAACTTAAAGATAGAACAACTTGTTAAGCTTTAGATGGAGGGGAAATGAAGGTAGCAATAGTCGCTGGTAGTAAAAGTGATGAAGAGATAATGAATGCAGCCAGAGAGGTGCTTGATGAATTTGGTGTAACCCATAAAGAGTTTATTGCGTCTGCTCATCGTTCACCTAATCTCACAAAAGAGGTAGCTCAGATTATAGAAGATGAGTTTGATGTTGCGATAGTTATTGCCGGCCTTTCTGCTGCCTTGCCTGGTGTTATTGCAGCCTATACCAACAAACCCGTTTTGGGCGTTCCTGTAGCAAGTGATCTTATGGGGCTTGATGCGTTGTTTTCTATAGCACAGATGCCGCGGGGAATTCCAGTTGCTACCTTTGGTATAGGCAAAAAGGGTGCAAAAAATGCCGCCTTATTTGCCATAAGGATTTTATCACTAAAAAACCCTACTTTGCTTGAAAGATTAAAAGATAAGGCTCGCAGCGAGGAGGAAGAGCTAAGAAAACTCAATGATATGTGATGTAGAGATAAATTCCGCTTTCTACGGTAATCATCAAGTTTTAGAGGATATACGTTTTAACCTAAATAAGGGCGATATATTGGCTATTGTTGGAGAATCGGGAACGGGTAAAACTACACTTGCAAGGATAATAAGCGGGCTATATCGATTTTATGGTCTTAAGTTTGATGGCAAGGTTGATATAGATGGCAAAATTGATGTAGTGCCGCAAAATATAACCGATTCTTTAGACCCTCTTTTTAGTATAGAATCTCAACTAAGAGAGATAAAAGACGACCTTGACAGCATAAAGAAGATTTTAGCTAAGGTGGGTTTTGTTGACGTTGAGAGAATTCTAAAATCATACCCACATAACCTAAGTGGAGGTATGAAACAGAGGGTTTTGATAGCTATGGCTTTACTTAATGCCGATATAGTTATGGCGGATGAATTTACATCAGCTTTAGATACTATAACAAAACTAAAAATAGTAGAATTGTTAAAAAAGTTGAATGAAAATGAGAATATAACCATCATTTTCATTACGCACGATATGGAGCTGTTGGAGTTTGATGGCGATATAATAGTCATGTTTGGTGGCAGAATAGTTGAGAAAGGAAAAATTCTTGATGTAAAATCTAATCCACTGCATCCCTATACAAGATTTTTGATAAATGCAACGCCCAGACTAAATATGCACTATTCAAAAGACAGATTTAATCAGATAGAGATAGATAAGGATGCAGCGTGTCCATTTATAAAGACTTGCAGTAAAGCAAAAGAGATTTGCAGAAATAAAAAGCCACCACTTAAAGAAGTTAAAGGTAGGTTTGTAAGATGTCATTTTTAAATGACAAAAAGCTATTTTTCTTTGTTTTGGTATTAGGATTTGTGATGTTGGCTGGATTTAAACTTGTAAATGACAGTGAAGTTATAGGACTTAAACACCCAGAAAGTGTGTGTTTTTATAAAAATTACCTATACGTGTCCAATATAGGCTCATCTCCTACAAGCCCTAACAAAGATGGCTTTATTACAAAGTTAGACAGATATGGAAATATTTTAGAGTATGAATTCATAGACGATCTTAAGGCTCCAAAGGGGATTTTTGCTTATAACGATAAACTTTATATTGCAGATTTAACAAGATTGTGCATTTATGATTTCAAAGCAAAGGGTTTGGTATGTTATCCTGTAGAGGGTGCTAAATTTCTAAACGATGTATATGTGGTTGACGGTGAGGCTTATATAACAGATACAGTTAAAAATTGCATATTCAGGATTGACAGAAATGGTAAAAGCAGCGTGTTTTTTAGCTGGGATTATGATTTTGAGCCAAACGGTATAGTATTTTTGAAAGAAAATAAAGCATTTATTGTTGTATCCTTTGTTAAGCCTTTGCTTGATGAGATATCCTTTGATGGAAGATTTATAAAAAGCTTTAAGTTAAGAGGATTAACAGGATTTGATGGTATTTCTATAGACAATGGAGGTGTTTTTATTTCAGACTATAAAACCGGAAAAGTTATAAAGACAGACATCTCGTTTAAGCATTACCAGATAGTTAAAGATTTTCATACTCCAGCAGCCGATATTATTACTGTTGGAAATAGAATCTTTGCCCCCTTACTTGAAGATAATAAATTGTATATAGGTCGTATAAAATGAGTTTTTCTTTTGAATTAATAGCAGAAGATAAGCAGGCTAGAGCTGGTACAATTGATTTGGGTCATACCAAGGTAGAAACGCCTATATTTATGCCTGTTGGGACTAATGCATCGGTTAAGGCCATCTTGCCTTGTATGTTGAAGGCAGTTGGTGCTCAAATTGTGCTTTCAAACACCTATCATCTTTATTTAAGACCAGGTATCGAAACAATAGAGAAACTTAGTGGCCTGCATAGATTTATGGGATGGAAGAGGGGGATTTTGACCGATAGCGGTGGTTTTCAGGTTTTTAGCTTAAGTGATCTCAGAAATATAAACCCAGAGGGTGTTTATTTTAAATCCCACATAGATGGCTCAAACCATTTTTTTAGCCCTGAATATGTGGTTGAATTACAATATAGATGGGGCAGCGATATAGCGATGGTGTTAGATGAGTGCCCACCTTATACGATGGATAAGTCTTATGTGAAAAAATCTTTAGACATTACGATAAATTGGGCGAAGCGTTCTATAAGGGCAAGAAGAGAACATACGGTCAATGCACTATTTGGTATTGTCCAGGGCGGTGTGTTTGATGATTTAAGGAAAGAAGCGGCCATTGCTATGAAAGATTTGGAATTTGATGGTTTTGCCATAGGCGGGCTGAGTGTGGGTGAACCAACTGAGGATATGTATAGGGTTGTGCCTATTGTTAATGAGTTTTTGCCCAAGAATAAGCCCAGGTATGCTATGGGTATAGGAAGGCCTGAGAATATAATAGAGCTTATAGGCATGGGTGTCGATATGTTTGACTGCGTTATGCCAACAAGAAATGCAAGAAACGGCACGCTATTTACCAGATTTGGTGTTGTTAACATAAAAAGACAGCAGTATAGGGATGATGATAGACCTATTGAGGAGGGTTGTGGGTGTTATACATGCAGGAATTTCTCCCGGGGCTATTTAAGGCATCTGCATAAGGCCAAAGAGCTTTCGTTTTATACACTTGCAAGTATTCACAATCTTTATTATTACATTAACCTTGTAAAATCTGCACGTAAAGCTATACTAAACGGAAGGTTTAGAAGCTTTAAGGATGAGTTTTACGCTTTGATGAAAGAGGGAGAGGCCGATGAATGAGTTTATAGAGAAACTAAAAGAGACCTTTGGCGATAGGCTGATAAGTGTGGGCAGACATAACATAGGTGTGACATCTTTTTTAAATAAAAACGGCGTGTTTGTTGTTTTGGATAAAGTTTCTGCTGATGATTTGTTCAAGATAAAAAGCATTTACACCAAATACAAGAAACAGTTTTCGACCCCACTTGTAGTGGATAAAGAATTTTTCAGAAGGTCTGCTGATGTGTTTTGCATGGAGATGCTTGAGCTTAAAGAGAATGGAGAGGTTGTATATGGAGAAAATCTCATAAGTAATATTGAGGTTGAAGATGAGGATTTAAGGAGACAGATAGAGTATGAACTAAGAAGCAAGCTGTTGATATTGAAGGGCGCTTTTATTGACTTGCCTCTGGATAGAAAGGTTGTGGACGACATAGCCTACCGTTCTATGTATAACTTTTTACTTATCTTAAGAAACCTTTTAAGATTAAGGGGTAAGCTTATTAATGATGCGACATTGATCGAGGAATTTGAGAAGGAATTTAACATAAAACTTGATGCATTTAAAGCTTTAAGGGACACACCAAAGATACCGTTTGATAAATTGTTAAAGATATTCAAAAAATACATAGAAGAGGTTGATGGACTTGTCAAGATTGCCGATAAGGTACTGGATTAACGTTGTTGCATTCATAATGCTTTTGGGTATACCATCGTTTGCTTACGATATACCAAAGCCTGTTGGGTATGTTAACGATTTTGCATCGGTTTTAACCGCTCAAACAAAGCATAAGCTTGAAGCTGTCTTAAGAGAGCTTGAGCAAAAAACTGGCGTTGAGTTTGCTATTGTTACGATAAGGAAATTGGACGATGGCGATATATTTGATTATTCGGTTGAGTTGTTTGAAAAATGGGGCATTGGTAAGAAGGGTAAGGACAACGGTCTTTTATTTTTGGTTGATATCGGAGATAGAAAACTCAGGATAAATACAGGATACGGGCTCGAAGGCATCCTCCCAGATGGTCTTTTGGGTAGAATCAGGGATAGATACATAATCCCCTATTTTAAAAAGGGTGAATACAACAAGGGTATTCTTAATGGCACTATGGCTATTGTTGGTGTCATAGCCAAAGCTTACAATGTTAAAATTACCGGTTATGCAAAACCGAAAAAGGCAAAGGGCAGTTATATTAGTTTAGTTGACATAATCTTAATTTTGGCTTTATTATTCTTTGTGTCTCCCTATCTATTTCCTTTGTTTATTGGCGGTATTTTTGGGGGGTATAGAAGTGATTGGGATTCAGGTATGGGCTCAGGCTTTGGTGGTGGCTTAGGTGGTGGATTTGGTGGTGGTTCAACAGGTGGGGGAGGCGTCGGTGGTAGTTGGTAAAAAATGTGGAGGTGGTTATAAATGAAAGGTGTACTTGGAGTAATTGTATTTTTATTGTTTTTGGTTATAGCAGCGGGTATGTACTACTATTCCACCTACAATAAGCTAATAAAACTTAAAGAAAGCGTGGATGCTGCATGGAGTGATGTAGATGTTCAGCTTAAAAGAAGAGCTGATCTAATCCCGAATCTTGTCAACACAGTTAAGGGGTATGCACAACATGAGAAAGAAATATTTGAATATGTAGCAAAGGCAAGGGCAAATCTTCTGAATGCAAAGACACCAAGAGATGAAATCAGAGCAAGCAATCAGCTTGAGGGTGCTATTGGAAGGTTATTACTTATAGTTGAAAAGTATCCCGAGCTAAAAGCAAATGAGGAGTTTACACGTTTAATGGACAATTTAGAAGGCACAGAGAACAGAATAGCTGTGGCAAGAAAACGTTACAACGATGCAGTTAGAGTGTATAATACTACAATAAAATCATTCCCGAAGAGTATAATAGCCTCTAAGATGGGTTTTAAACCTGCAGTTTACTTCAGGGTGGAAAATCCAAAAGAAAAGGAGGTTCCAAAAGTCAACTTTGGTAATACTACAGGATTGGTTTTTGGGGTTTTGGTATATGCGTAAAGTAGTATTGATATTAGCATTAGTACTACTTTTCATACAGCAAGCCAATGCTAAATATTACCACTACACATTAAAAAACGGCCTAAATGTTTATATAGAAGAGAAACACGATTTTCCCATAGTTAATGTGACTGTGTTATATAGGGTTGGCTGTGTTGATGAGTATAACTCTATAACGGGTATCTCTCATATGCTTGAGCATATGAATTTTCGCGGCTCAAGGCATTTTAAAGATGGATACATAGATGAGTTAACATCTCAATTCGGCGGTATAGATAATGCCCAAACGTCGTTTGATTATACGCTCTATTTTTGCACAATTTCAAAAAATGCCCTTGGAAAGGTTTTAGCTTTCTATGCCGATAATATGGAAAATCTACTACTTAAAAACGATAGATTTTTAAAAGAAAGAAGTGTTGTTTATCAAGAGAGGCTCTGGAGGGTAGACAACTCAGCGGATGGCTTTTTGTATTACACACTCCATAATATAGCCTATAAGGCCTCACCTTACAGGTGGACTCCTATTGGATTTGCCTACGATATTAGGCACTATACAATAGAACAGCTAAAGGAGTATTACAAGCAATACTATGCGCCGAATAATGCTGTTTTGGTTATATCGGGGGATATTGATAAAGATAGGGTTTTAGGGCTTGTTAAAAAGCTTTTTGGGCTACATAAAAGTAAGGGAATTGTAAGACATATAACAAAAGAGCCTTTGCAGCTTGGAAGGCGTATAGCTTACATAAAAAAAACCTCTCAATTTAAAAAGCTTGCTATGGGTTTTAAAATACCTCCGATAAGCAGTAAAGATACGGTGGTGCTTGACCTTATAAGTTACATGCTGTTTGATGGAAAAACGGCTTTGGCTTATAATGATTTGGTTAGAAAAAAGGGTTTGCTTGTTGATATAGACGGTGGCAATGAGGGTAGGGTTTATGATGTTGGTTTGTTTGAGATATTTGCAGATTTAGCAAAGAAAACTAGTTTTGAAAAAGCCAGAAATGCCATATTTAAAGAGCTTAATAAATTGAAAATGGGTAAGTTTAGTGATGATATGCTCAATCTTGCAAAACAGAAAGCAAAAATGGATTATTATTTATCAAAGGAGACCTTAAGGGGTAAAAATAGGATGTTTGCATTCTATGCTGCTTTTGACTTGCTTGATTATTATAGGAATTACTTAAATCTTATAAATAAAGTAACAAAAAAGGATATTATGCGAGTGTCCAAAGAATATTTAAGCCAAGAGAAGGAAAGCGATGTATTTTTAATTCCTGAAAAGGGTAAAAAGATACAACCCATTACCTCATTTAGAGGTGGTTTGAGATGAAAAGTTTAATTACACTTTTTTTGGTTTTTATTGTAGCTTTTAATGCCTATGGGGTTGAGCTTAATAAAGGCAAGCTTTCCAATGGTCTTCCTTATATAACGGTTAAAACCTCTAATATGCCCATCATAAGTCTGGTTATAAAAGTTAAAGCGGGTAGTTTCTTTGATGAAACTAACAGATTCGGTCAGGCTAAGCTTGTGGCAGCTTCCCTTGAAAGCTGCGATACGCGGCATTTAAGCTCGGAGAAACTAAGAGAGCTTTTTGATAAATATGGCATAGATAGCTATGTTTCTGTTTCAAAAGGGTATATCACCATATCTGCTACCACACTTAGAGATAACATGAATAAAATGTTCTACCTTATAAGTGAGATTCTAAAAACCAGATTTGATAAGAAGAATTTTTCTATTGTTAAAAGAGAAACGATAGATGCGTACAAATCTTTACAGAACAATAAGGATTATTTGGCTATACACTCAGCCTTTGTAAACCTAATTGCTCAGCCTGAATATTCCCATAGCAGTATAGGAACACTCAACGGTCTAAAGGGTACAACCAACCGCGATGCTAAGAGATTTTTTGAAAAATATTTTAGAGCAAATAATATGGTTTTGGTTTTGTCTGGAGATGTTTTTGGTGATTTAAAGCTTAAGAAAGAGCTGAGTAGATGGTTTTCTTTTATAAAACCAATGGATAATAAAGCCAGGTTTGACGAGCCTGTGTTTAGATATGGCTTGCATGTATCCGATATAATAAAACCTCAGACAAGACAGAGCTATATATATTTTACCTTTCCTTCTTTTGACTACCCCTCAAAAAATTTCTATGCTGCAGAGATTTTGGCCTATATCTTGGGTGGTAAATTAAACGCGTTTATTACAAAGGATATAAGGACAAAGCACGGTTATGCTTACTCGGTTTTTGCCTTTAATTACAAGCTTCCAAAAAAAAGTGTTTTTGTTATAGGCCTTCAGACACAGAATGAGTTTACCTTAAATGCTATAAATAGAGTTTTAGAGGATATAAAATCCTATGATAAGTATATAAGTGAAGACAGGCTTAAAATGGCTAAGGAGTACTTGATTGGCTCAAGGCTCATAGGTCTACAGACGCCTCAAAGTGTGGCTTCTCAAATTGCTCAGGGTTATATGCTTGGGGTAGAGGAGCCTATTTGGGTTTTTGATAAAAAGAATATAGAAAAAGTCAGCTTGCAAGATTTGAAATTTGTTGCAAGAAGGTTATTTTCGGATACTGTTTCTATTGGCATCGTATCTTCAAAAAACATCAGAAAAGATGTATTGAAGTTAGCTAAAAAGTATGGATATAGATAGGCTTATAGATAGATTTTTATTTAGCCTAAAGGTTAGAGGTTTTTCTGATAACACAATATCAAGTTATGCTAATGACCTTAGTCTTGTAAGTAATTTTTTTAAAGATAAGATGTTGGATGATAATGGGGTTGGCAATTTTGTTTTGTGGCTTTCTCAGAAGAATTATAAACCCTCCAGTTTTAACAGAAAACTATCCAGTTTCCGTTCATTTCTTAAATTCTTAACCAAAGAAGGCCTATGTAACATAGATGTATCTTCAATAAAAAACAAGAAATACTCAAGAAAGGTGCCCAGGTATATCCCATTTGAAACCATAAAAAAGGTGATGGAGGATAAAAAAACTGGTCTTTTTGTTGAACTTATCTATTCTTCAGGACTCAGGGTTAGCGAGTTGGTGAATTTAAGGGTATCCGACATTATATTTGATGCTGGCTTTATCAGAGTTAGAGGAAAGGGTTCAAAGGAAAGACTTGTGCCGGTTGGCAATGGCACACTAAAGAGGTTGAAATCCTATATTGAAAATGCAAGAAAAAATATAAAAAACTCATCCAATAACGATTATCTGTTTTTGTCCAGTTGGGGTAGGCCATTCAGTAGGCAGGGCCTTTGGAAATTGATAAAGAGGAGTTTTAAAAAAGAGGGTATAGATGTTCACCCCCATATGCTAAGGCATATGTTCGCAACGCATATGATAGAAAATGGGGCAAATATAAGAGCGGTTCAGGAGATGTTAGGCCATAGAAGCATAACTACAACTCAAATTTACACAGATATTACAGATAAGGCTGTTGAGGATGTATTTCATAATCTTGAGATATTGAAATGAAAATTTCAAGTGTAGTTGTAGCTGCTGGAAGCGGCAGGAGGTTTGGTTCTAAAAAACAGTTTGAGCAGCTAAATGGAAAACTGGTTATTGACTATAGCATTGAGATTTTAAGAGAATTTGGAGAGGTTGTTATTGTTGGTAGAGATGAAGATTTAGATTTCTTATCAAAACGTTTTAATCTTGCTAAGGTTACAAGTGGCGGTAGGGAGAGGATGCACTCTGTTTTTAATGGGGTTTTAGCATCAGAAGGAGATTTCGTTCTAATTCACGATGCAGCAAGACCTCTAATAGATAAAGATATGGTCAGCAGACTTGTGGATGCAGTTAAGGGATTTGATGCTGCAATCGTGGCAATTAAGGCTTATGAGACATTAAAGCTTTCCAATAACGGTTTTAGTGTTAATACATTGGATAGGGATAAGATTTATATATCTCAAACACCTCAAGCATTTAGAAGGGTCAAATTGCTTAAAGCACTTGAGTTTGCTATTAACTCCAATGATATTTTCACGGATGAGGCTGCCTTGTGGGAGAAGTTTTACGGTAGGGTTAAAATAGTTGAAGGCTCAAGGAAAAATATTAAAATAACCACTAAGGAAGACTTAAGGTTGGCTGAATGTCTTTTAGGATAGGTTTTGGTTTTGATGTGCATAGGTTGGTAAAAGGTAGACCCTTGATATTAGGCGGGGTTAACATAGAATATGATTATGGATTGTTAGGGCACTCAGATGCCGATTGTTTAACTCATGCCATATGTGATGCTCTTATTGGTGCCTTGGGTGCAGGGGATATAGGTGAGTTGTTTCCTGATAACGACCCTCAATACAAAGATATAAAGAGCTTGTTTTTCTTGCAGAGAATAAGGGAGATTATTGATGAGGCAGGGTTTGAGATAGGTAATATTGATGCTACAGTTGTTATGCAGAGACCAAAGCTTAAACAGTACAAAAAAGCTATGACTTCCAATATAGCAAAAGCTTTAAAAATAGACGAGAGTCTGATTAATATAAAGGCGACCACAACAGAGCTTTTAGGCTTTGAAGGAAGGGGGGAAGGTGTAAGCTCATATGCAGTTGCTATGTTGAGGGGGAAAAATGAGCGGATTTGGTAAGATATTTTTGATATTGGGTGTTATTTTTATTATTGTAGGGGTTTTGTTTAGCTACTTACCAAATATTACCAAGATACCTTTTGGTAGGCTCCCTGGAGATATCGTTATAAAAAAGGATAATTTTACTTTTTACTTTCCCCTTGCAAGCAGTATCATTTTAAGTATAATCCTAACGGTCATATTTTATTTTCTGGGAAAACTTAAGTAAGGAGGGTGTATGTTTTCTTTAGTTCCCGAAGCATTTGCGGCAGGTTCAGCTGCTCAGCCCAGCATGTGGGCACAAATAATACCACTAATCTTGATTGTTGTGGTATTTTATGTGTTTCTTATACTACCTCAGCAGAAGCAGAGAAAAAAGCATCAGGAGTTTATAAATTCATTAAAGAGAGGAGATAAGATAATCACATCAAGCGGCATATACGGCACTATAACAAAGGTTAATGAAGACAACTTTGTGATAGAAATAGCCGATGGGGTTCAAATAAAGATAAGCAAGAATAGTGTAGTCTCAAAACAGTAAGGAAGGATTAAAATGAAGACCTCCATATGGATAAAATTAACAATTATTATAGTTGTTGTAGCCGTTTTTGGGGCATACACGCTCCCTACACTTATAGGTAAAAAAAGTGCAAAAGATTTTTCATCTATGTTTAGTAATATATTGCCTACAGATACCATAAACCTAGGATTGGACTTAAAGGGTGGCATGCATCTTGTTTTAGGCGTAGATACTGATAAAGCTGTCTATGTTGTATTATCAAGGGCTGCGGATAACCTACAGCAGCAATTAACCAACGCAAGGATAGCTGCAGACAGTGTAGTTCCATCATTAAAGGATTATAAAATCACTATCCACCTGGTTGACACTCACGACTTGGATAAAGCTATTAATTTGATAATTAGTAATTTTCCAAACTATGCTGTTATCTCTGATTCTAACCCTATAGTAATTCAGCTTAAAAAAGATGTAGTGGCAAAGATTAAAGAAAGGGCTATAGAACAGGCTATCAGCGTTATAAGGAATAGAGTAAATCAGTTTGGTGTTACAGAGCCTACCGTTGTTAGAGCCGGAGGCGATCATATAGTTGTTGATTTACCAGGTATAAAGAATGCAAATAGGGCTGTTAGGTTGCTTGGTGAGACGGCAAGGCTTGAGCTTCATCTGGTTGATGATAAAGTTAGTGTTGCAGATGCTTTAAATGGAGAGCTACCTGCGGATGATGAGATACTTTATCAGATACAGAGGGATCCTACCACAGGTGAGGATACGAAGGTTCCATTTGTTGTAAAAAAAGAGCCTGTGATCACGGGAGATATGATAACAAATGCTACTGTTAGATTTGGCGGAACTATGAATCAGCCCTACGTAGCTTTTGAGTTGAATTCTGAGGGTGCCAAGATATTTGCCAACTTTACAGCAACCCATATAGGAAAAAGGCTTGCGATTGTTTTGGATAATTTAATTTATTCTGCTCCGGTTATTCAGAGTAGAATCGGTGGCGGAAGAGGACAGATTACTGGTAATTTTACACTTGAGGAGGCACACGATTTAGCTTTGGTTCTAAGAAGTGGTTCATTGCCTGCGCCGGTTAAGGTTCTTCAAAAGGTAACCATAGGTCCATCTTTAGGTAAGATTTCCATAGAGAAGGGTAAAAAGGCCATGATATTCGGTGCTCTGGCCGTTATCCTGTTTATGATTTTTTATTACAAGCTTTCTGGTCTTTTGGCTGATTTGGCTTTAATTCTCAATATTATCATAATCTTTGGCACTATGGTTATGCTCCATGCGACACTTACATTGCCAGGAATTGCAGGTATTGCATTGACCGTTGGTATGGCGGTAGATGCCAATGTTTTGATTTATGAGAGAATTCGAGAGGAACTGCTCATTGGCAGGAGTATACATGATGCAGTTAATACTGGTTATGCGAGGGCATTTATTACCATTTTAGATGCCAATATTACAACGCTTATTATAGCTTTGATATTGTATCAATTTGGTAGTGGCCCAGTTAAGGGATTTGCCATTACTATGGCTATAGGCCTTTTGGCTAACATGTTTACTGCTATTACATTCACTAAAACAATTTTCGATATTGTGTTGGATAGGTTCAAGCCTTCCAAGTTAAGTATTTGATACGGGGTGAGATATGATTCAATTTATAAAACCCGGAATTTTGATTGATTTTGTATCAAAGTTCAAGGTTGCAATCGCCATATCATTGATCTTGATAGTTATTGGAATGGGTCATTTGATATGGAAAGGACCTAAGCTGGGTATAGAATTTAAGGGCGGTACATCTATTCAACTTGAATTTGAAAAACCCGTGAATGTCGTTGATTTGAGGGGCGCTATAAAGAATTCAAGGTTTTTTGCAGATTCAAGAATTCAGAGCATTGGGGGAAGTAGTAAGAGGTATATAGTCTATACAAAGGTATCCACTAGCTCGACCACAGAATCTATTGAAAGTAAATTAAAATCTTTACTTGATGCGAAATTTAAAGGTTCCTATAAGATATTAGAAGTTGATATGGTGGGCCCAAAAGTAGGAAAAGAATTTAGAGACAAAGGTTTAATAGCTATAGCTCTTTCTTTGATTGCTATACTTGTGTACATAAGCATAAGATTTCAATACAGATTTGCTGTGGGTGCCATTCTTGCACTTCTACACGATGTTTTGATAACGGTAGGATTTTTATCTATTTTTGGATATGAATTTACATTGGATGTTGTTGCTGCAATACTAACAATCGTTGGTTATTCGGTAAACGATACTATAGTTATATTTGACAGGATTAGAGAAAAGGTGAAAACAAACAGAAATTTGTCAAATGTTGAAGCAATAAACAGAGGTGTAAGTGAAACTCTTTCAAGGACAATTCTTACGGCAGGTACAACCTTGTTTGTTGTGTTATCCTTGTATCTATTTGGTGGTCATGCCTTAAAAGGTATGTCTTTTGCACTTCTTGTGGGTATAATTTCTGGAACATATTCATCTATCTTTATAGCTTCACCTGTTTTGTTGATGTTTAAGGGTGCTTTAATTCCACAAAAGAAAGAGGTTGATTCAACTGATAAATTTAAGCAAAAAGTAGAATTTGACATGAAAATGTAAGGGGTGGGTTTTATATAGAAACCTTACTTGAGCGTTTTGTGGCCCTCTTTAAAGACAAAAAGAGGGCCTATCGTATAATCCTTCACATAACATCACAATATAAGTTGCTAAGTGAGTTCAAATCTGCGTTGCCTAATTTATACTCCGTTATGGTTAATTGCCCCGATAGGGATGCTGCTTTTTCTTATTTTTCTGATTTTTTGGCTAATTCTACGGCAAAGTCTACCATATTTGAACTTATAATGTCATTTAAGGTAGTAGGAGAAATATTATTTGGCATATTCTGTCAGTCAAATACTCTTTCTGTTTTTCTAATAAATAACCCAGAATATATTTTCTGGTTAATAGAAAACGATACATTGGCTTTAAAGAAATCAAAAGAAATTTATTTAGCAGAGGCCAAAGAATTTATTTTATCAGCCACAACAATTGATAGAATGGAATATCTTTTGAGGCACTACAGAAAGAGAGAGTACCTGCGTATAGCTACCCGTGAAATTGTTAATGCATGCAGCTTTGAAGAGATAATGGAGGAGTTGAGTAATTTAGCCGATGCATTAGCAGAGATTGCTATAATTTTAGCTTATAAAAAACTCAAAAAAAACTACAAAAAAGATGGATTTTGCATTATGGGGCTTGGAAAATTAGGCAATAAGGAACTTAATTTTTCATCGGATATAGACCTCCTATTTGTTCATAATGGTGATGCTGAATTCTTTAACAGGCTTGCTTCTTTGGTTGTTTCTATCTTAAATCAAAACAAAGAAGGCGGTTTTGTGTATAGGGTGGATGTTAGGCTAAGACCCGGTGGCAATGCTTATCCGCTTTCTATGAGCGTGGATGAATATGAAACCTATTATGAGACCTTTGGTCAGCCGTGGGAGAGGCTTGCGCTTGTTAAAGTTAGACCCATAGCTGGAGATTTTGCTCTTGGTGAGAGGTTTTTGAAAGCTATTGAGCCATTTGTTTACAAAAAATCGATTGATGTTGAATACATTGAAGAGATAAGAAGACTTTTGTTTAAGATAAAAAAGTATTCGCCAAAAAAGGAAATTCATTTAGTTGACCCTAAAAAACAGGATATAAAAAAGGGTGAAGGTGGCATAAGAGAAATAGAGTTTATTGTCAACTACTTCCAGCTCATATATGCGGGTAAGATCAAGGAACTCAGGCATATATCCACAGTTGATGGTTTGGCTATGTTGGGTTCTTTAGGTTTGCTTGAAAATGTAGAATTTTTAAAAGAGGCGTATATATTTTTAAGAAGAATTGAGCATAAAATACAATTATTAGAGGAACAACAAAAACAAACACTTCCATCAAGTAGAGAGGGGTTAGAAAAACTTGCTCTTAAGCTGGGCTATAAGTTGGATGAGTTTTTGGATAAATACAACGAAATCACCGATAGAGTCCATATTTTGTTTAGGAAAATATTTATTGAAGATAAATCCCTTCCAGTTTTGTCCTCACCAGAGGATATAGAGGCTTATTTATATGAGTTTGGCTTTAGTCTAAGTGAAGCTGAAAGGGTTTCGAATATTATAGTTAGTGCTGTTAAAAAGTTTTTGGCAAGTGATATTAAACCTTTTACGATAAATGAATTATTTTATGAGGCGTTTAATTTAAGCAAAGATATAAAAAGGTTTGAAAATGTGGTTGTTGGATTTGATAAGATAAATCCATCTTATACAGCATCGATCTTTTCTAATAGAAGCCTCTTTAAGCTTTTTGTAAAGCTTTTGAGTATAGATTATGCGGATAAATTTGTATCTAATCCATTTTTATTGGATGTTTTACTTGCTCCTTCTGAGCTAAAAATAGAAGATGTTTCAAAAAAGGAGAAGGAAAGGCTTGAGTTTGAAATTGCATTGAGAATTTTGAGTGGCTCATTTAAACATAGTGATTTTGGCGTGGTTAGTGAGCTGGCGCGTAGATTTATAAAACAGGTAGTTGAAGTTTACGATGATAATCACTCACTATGTGTTATTGCCTATGGAAAACTTGCCACAGATGAGCTATTTGTTGGTAGTGATTTGGATTTGGTTTTCGCATCAAAAGAGGATGCCTGGCAGCAGGAGGGAAAGGTCGTAAAGATTATAAAAGAGCTAAAAAAGCTCTATGATGTTGATTTAAGACTTAGACCTTTTGGTGATAAAGGTTCATTGGTGGTTGATGTTGATTATTTAAAAAGGTATTTTTCAAAGGATGCTCAAGAATGGGAAAAGCAAGCAGCCCAGAAATCAAGGATAGTTTATTGCGGATTTGAAAAGGGTATAGTTGAGGAAATTTATCGGGAGTTTGTTTTAAAGAATCCGCCTGATAAAAAATCTATTTATGAGATGTTTAATAGGATTGAAAAGAATAAGGGGAGCGGAGTGGATCTGAAAAGCTCATGGGGTGGATTGACCAATATAGAGTTTTTGACTCAGGCTATATGTTTTGAAAATGAATGCATTGAACTGGGCATGAACACTCCGCAATTGATTGATAAAATAACCAGACTTGGGTTTTTTGATTTAAAGGAGGTCAAAGAGATCTATTTTTATCTATTCAAGGTATTAAATACACTGAGATTAGCTGGCTTTTCATCCAAGCTGGATGAAAATAACGCAAAAATTATTGAGTTTTTGTTAGATGAGAGCAATGTGATTGGCAAGGTTAGGAGTTTTATGAATATAATAAAACAGAAGAGCCAGGAATATTTTAAATGATACTGCTTGCAAGTAGATCTAAAGCAAGAAGGAAGCTTATAAAAAAATGTAAGCCTAATGCCGTTTTTGGAGTTTCTGAAATCGATGAGACAAGACTTGATGGTGAATCTGTTGAAGATTACGTTTTCAGGTTGAGTTATCTTAAGGCTCTAATGCTTTATAAAAAAGGATTAACCGTAATAGGTGCGGATACTGTTATAGTTCTTGATGGTGAGGTATTTGGAAAACCTAAAGATAGAAATGAAGCTTTTTGGATGCTAAAAAGCCTATCTGGTAAACTCCATGAGTGTTTCAGCGGTGTTAGTGTTATATCGGATAGCTACTCTGTAAGCTTTTTTGAGAGGGCTTTGATTAAAGTTGACAGACTAAGTGATACCGACATCGAGATGTACTTAGAAACAGGTGAATATAAAGGCAGGGCGGCTGGTTATGCTATACAAGGTAGGGCCTCAAGCTTTATGAGGGTGATAGAAGGCGATAAAACTACTGTTATAGGGCTTCCTATGAAAAGGCTTTGCAGGGTTTTAAAATCGAGTGTATAATGGGCATACTTTTAAAAAGGGGGTTTGTTTATGCTTGACTTTTTGAGAAACAACATAAAGAGATTTGCCATTGTGCTTTGGATTGCTGCGGCAGCTTTTATTATAGGTGGGGCTTATCTTTTTGTTAGAGGACCTTTTACGATGGGCAGCAACACGGCTATTGAGGTTGGCAATACAAAAATAAGTTTTCAAGATTATCAAAAAACCTACAACAATATTTATAATTTTTACGTCCAGATGCTTACTCAACTTAAGGGTGGTAATTTTAGCGATGATGATTTGAAAAAGTTAAATATAAAACAGAAGGCCATAGATATTTTGGTTGAAAGGGCACTGCTTCTTCAGCAGGCAAAGAAAGAGGGCATAAAAGTGAGCAACGAGGATGTGCTCAGAGCTATTGAATCCAACAAGGCTTTTTATTACAACGGTAAATTTTCTAAAGAGAAGTATTTGGCACTTTTGAAGGCAAACAATATAAACCCTAAAGATTACGAGGATTCTTTAAAAACCGCTCTGTACATAGATAAGTTAAAAAAGAGACTTTTTAAAGATGTGAAAGTAAGCGATAAAGATGTAAAGTCCTTCTTTGATAAGAACTACTCCAAAATAAATCTTGATTTTGTTTCGTTTGATATAAGTTCTTTTAAAAGTAAAGTTAAGGTTGATGATGAGAAACTCAATAAATTTTATCAAAAGCATAAAAGCGACTATCGTATACCAACAATGGTCAAATTTGAGTATATCGTTGTACCTTTGAGCTATGTTAAAAAGAAAATCAAAGTAACGGATAATGAAACAGAGGCATTTTACAATGCCCATAAAGATTATTTTAAGGTGCCTTTGAGAATAAAGGTTGCCCATATTCTGATTTCAAGCAAGGATAATCAAACGGATTCAAAGCTTAGAAAAAAAGCTGATGATGTCTATAAGCTTCTTGAAGATAAAAAGATATCCTTTAAAGAGGCAGCCAAAAAATACTCCTCAGATGATTATACAAGGAATGTAGGCGGAGAGCTTGGCTATGTTACAAAGGATATGGTTATTGATGAATTTTGGAATAATATAATTAAACTTAAAAGGGGTGAAATTTCTAAGCCATTTAAGACAAAGTTTGGTTATCATATAGCCCTTGTTGAAGATATAAAAAAGCCGTTTGTAAGGCCTTTTAAGAGTGTTAAAGACCAAATAAAGGACTATTTAAAGACAAACAAGGCCAAAAAGGTGTGGTTTGTTGAGGCGGATAAGATATTTGTTAAAATAAGAGATTCGAAAGAGTCTATGAAGAAGGCAGCAAAAGAGTTTGGCCTGCCTTTTAAAGAAACTGACTATATGAGTTTGAAAAATCCGCAGACTCCTTTTACTGCTAAAATGGTTCAAAATGCTCTTCTTTCAAATAAGGGTGCTCTCCTTGGACCTGATCTATCCAGTGCTGGTTACGTTATTTATAAATTAACAGACAAAAAACCATCCTATATACCTCCGTTTGATAAGGTGAAGGATAAAATTAAGAAAGATTACATAGAAAAGCAGGCAATCAAACTTGCCCTGGCTCAGGCTGATAATATACTAAAACAGATTAAGGCTTCTAAATCACTCAAAGATGTTGCTTTAGCTTTTAAGCTTAAGGTTGAAACGGTGAAAAACTTAAGCAAACTCATGCCAACAGATAAATTCCCCTGTTCTCTAAAAGAGGATATTATGAGTAGAATTTTCCAAAAGGGTAAGGGCTATGCAGATAAATGCCAGCAAGGAAAAAAGATCTACGTTTTTGAGGTTACGGATAAGATATTTGATGAGAAAGAATTTAATAAGCTAAAAGAAAGTATAAGAAACGAGTTAATTTCGGAGAAAGAAAACGAGATACTTGAGAAATTTATCGATAAACTCAAAAAACAAACCAAAATAAAGATAAACCCGAAATTATGAAGGCAGATCAGATAGATGATGTAGTCAAACTTTTAAGAGAGGCCTATAGGGGCTTTGTCGAACCTGTTGTAACTCAGGTTGCAAAGGACAAAGACCCCTATAAGGTGTTAATTTCAACAATTTTAAGCCTTAGAACCAAGGATGAAACAACACTTAGAGCATCGATAAGGCTTTTTGATATTGCAGATAACATATATAAACTAAATGAACTTAATGAGGATGAGATAGAAAGGCTTATCTATCCAGTTGGTTTTTATAAAACAAAAGCCAAAAACCTTAAGAAAATAGCCAGGATTATAATAGAGAATTATGGCGGTAAAATTCCAGATGATTTAGATGAATTACTTAAGTTGCCTAATGTAGGAAGAAAGACGGCTAATCTCGTGCTTGCCAAAGGGTTTGGCAAACCTGCAATCTGTGTAGATATTCATGTTCATAGAATATCCAATAGGCTTGGATTGGTTGATACAAAAACACCAGAGGAGACTGAATTTGCCCTGTCTAAAATATTACCAAAAAAATACTGGATAGAGTTTAATGACTTACTTGTACCGTTTGGGCAAAATATTTGCAGACCTATATCTCCTTTTTGTTCTAAGTGTATCATTAGCAAATATTGCAAAAGGAAGGGTGTTAATAAATCACGATGAGTAAAACAACGAATATGGATATTTACATAAAGCAGGGAAGGGCTGTTGCCTGGTTAGCTTATTTGGGTCTTTTAATCATCATACCTGCCGTTGTGCAGAAGAACAATCCATATACCGTTTACCATGTAAAACAGGGTCTATCCCTTCTTATATGCAGTATACTTGCCAGTTTTTTGTGGTTTATCCCATTTGCAGGGGTGATTATGGGTTGGATAGCATCTGTTATTCTGTTTATTTTGAACTTAATTGGCATATACAATGCCGCTCTTGGTAAAATTAAGCCTCTACCTTTAATAGGTAAAATTGGCGAAAGTTTTAACTTTTAACCCTTTATTACAGCTAGAGGCCTTAGTTGTATGATGGGTTTTATTAAGTCTAATTGATTTTGGATTACTTTACTTATATCTTTGTAAGCGCCAGGTGCCTCATCTAAATCCCTTTTTGAGTTGAGAGAGTGTATAATGCCTAATTTGTTAAGTTTTTTTATTTCATTGGCCAAAGAAAGGCTCTTTCTTGCCTTATGCCTGCTTAGGATTCTGCCTGCACCGTGTGAGCAGGACTTAAAGCTCTCTTCATTTCCAAGACCTATGGCAATATAGGATTCTGAGCCCTGGGAGCCTAGTATTATGCATATATCACCCTCAGATGCCTTTGTTGCTCCTTTTCTATGAACCCAAACCTTTTTTGAGAAATGTTTCTCTAAGCTTGCGTAGTTGTGTATTACATCATGTTCTTCTATAACAATGTCTCTTTTGCTCAAGACTGTTTCTGTTATGCCTATGATCCTTTTAGCCATAAGATTTCTATTTGCTTTGGCATACCCAATACAAAAGTTCATTTCCTCAAGGTACATCTGTCCTTCCTGTGACTTTGTACTTAAAAAGAAGAGTTCATAGCTTTCAGGAACAGGGTAGCCCATTCTCTCATTTAATTTTTTGGCAAGCCTGTGATAATAGTCTGCCACCTGTTTACCTAGATTTCTACTGCCTGAGTGTATCATAATCCAGATAAAACCATCACTACCTTCTTGAAATTCTATAAAATGATTACCGCCCCCTAATGTTCCAAGAGAGTATAGTGCGTTATCGTATTCCTTGTAAGTAACAAAGTTTTTACTTAATTTTGAGAGTGGGCTGGGCATAAGGTTTTTATCTTGGGGTAGTTTGTGTTTCTTAAATCCTAAAGGTATTGCACTTTTTATGAGTTTAACTATAGCCTGGAGTTGTTTTTTGTTAATTTGAGGTAAGTTTGTTTTAATTGCATGTATACCACAACCTATATCAACACCAACCGCATGGGGTATAACCACGTCCTCAAAGGCTGCAATTGCTCCAATTGGCATACCAAAACCCTCATGAACGTCAGGCATTATAGCTATATGGCTATAAGCGAATGGAAGATTGGATAAATTTTCAGCCTGCCTAAGTGCCCCTTCCTCTATCTCATCTGTCCATAATTTTATGGGGATTCTGCCCTTCTTTATGATTCTTTTTATCATTTTCTATTTTTAGTATAGTCTCAAACACCTCATCGGGCAATATATTTAACATGCAGTCAAATCTTCCTGTGGGGCAGGTGCTTGAGCCATGAAGAGAACATGGCCTACATGATAGTTCTTTTTCTAAAACCACCGAATTGCCACGAGGGAAGAAACCGAAACCCTTAACTGTTGGGCCAAATATAGCAACAAGGGGAATATCTAAGGCTACAGCAGCATGCATCAAGCCGGAATCGTTTGATATAAACACATTACATAAGGCCATTTTTTGTATTGTTTCAAGTATTGATAATTCCCCTACGAAGGATTTTACTCTATCTCCAAAACCGTCTATAATAAAATCAGCTATAGGCTTTTCGCTCTTTGAGCCGAAGAGATAGACATCTTTATCAGTTTTCTCCAAGATTAGCTTGATTAAAGCTTTAAAATATTCTTTTGGCCACATCTTGGTTTCCCATCTAGCTCCAACGGCTATACCCACGACATTGTCTTTTTTTCTAACTTCACTGAACAATCTGGGTTTTATTGAGGAGTCGTTTTTGATGTTTAGGAGCTTGAGCTGGTCTTCTATGTTGTCCTGGGTTTTTCTTTGTATGAGTGGATGGTGTATTTTATAAACCAATGCTCTTCTATATATTGTGTGCTTTTTAACCCGTTTTATGCATTTTGATTTAATAAGTTTACTTAACATAATACTCTTTGGATTTTTGTGTAAATCCAGGATACAATCAACATTTTTTATGTTGTCTGCAAGGTCTTTTATGTTCGATTTTAAACTATAGATCTCATCTATATAAGGTTGGTTTTTTAGTAATTCCTCAAATTCGGGTTTTGTGACATATATGACAGTAGATGTAGGATAGAGGCTTTTCAAGGTGTGTACTAAAGCCGTTGTTTGAATTATATCACCTAAAGATGAAAATCTAATAATAAGGAATCTCATAATAGTTCCAAAGCTGCTTTAAAGACCTCTTCTGGCTTTATTTCTATCATGCATTTAAAGTGTTTTTCAGCGCAGGATATGCTTCCGTGTTTTCCACAAGGTCTACATGGTAGATCTATTATTTGAATTACCTTACTTCTCTCACTTAATGGGTAGAAGCCAAACTCCGGTACAGTTGGACCGTATATATCGATAGTAGGCGTGTTGAATGCACTTGCTATGTGAATAGGTGCTGAATCGTTGCTTATCAAGAGATTGGACCAGGCTATAAGATAGAATAGGTCTTTTATTCTTGTTTTGCCCGTTAAGTCAACAATTCTTGAGTCTGAATTTTTAACAAAATCAGAGATTTGAATGTCTTTTTGTGTTCCTATAAGCACAACTCTTAAACCTTCATCAGCAAGCATTTTGACCAGTTCTTTATAATACTCTTTAGGCCATCTTTTTGTTGGCCAAACAGATGATGGGTTAACTACAACAACTTTATCTTCTGATGATATGCTATATGCTTCAAATATGCCCTCAATAAATTTTTTATTCTCCTCACCCCAATATAGCCTAATATCTCTGATGAGTTTTTTAAAGCCTAGAGGCTCAAGAAGCCTTAAGTTCTTATCTATTTCATGAAGACCTTTAGGTTTTTTTACTCTATGGGTGTAAAGAAAACTTGCGTCTGCTTCTTTAAAACCAATACGCTTAGGGATTCTTGAGAAGAATGCAAGTAGACTGCTTCTAAAACTCATATGGGGCGATATGAGATAATCGAATCTATAATCTTTGATAGAATTTACAATTTTTTTAAACCCTATTATACCATTGTCTTTGCCGTGTTTATCATATGGAATTATTAAATCTATTTTTGGGTTTAGAGTAAAAACCTCTGTGTTCTGTGGAATTACTATGATTCCAATAAATGAGTCAGGTTTATTGATTTTTATTGTTTCTATCATTGGTTCTGTGAGTATCGCATCCCCTAAAAAGGCAGTTTGAACAATCAAGTAGCGTTTAGACATCTTTAAATAATATCAAAAAATCTATTGCTTTTTCAAAGATTTGATTGATTTTATGTAAAAGCCTATTTCGATAAGAATCTTACAATTATAAAAATGGTCAGCGATATTATTACAAGTAGGGTGGTAACAGGTAAGGCGTAGTCAAGTCCGAATGAGTTAAACCTATCGTAAATCATAACAGAAGCTGTTATTGGATGATAGGCTATTATAACAACCGCACCAAACTCGCCCAAACCTCTTCCCCACATCATCAATGCTCCGTTAAGTATATCTTTCTTTGCAAGAGGTAAGCTAATTTTTAAAAATACATGAAAGCGGCTTGCCCCAAGTGTCCTTGCGACTTGCTCGATTCTTGTATCGATTTTCTTAAACCCCTCTTTGGCTGCATTTATAAAAAAAGGTGCTGATACAAACATCATGGCGATCAATATGCCAAATTGGGTATCCAGAAAGGTTATGCCTAATTTTTGAAAAGCTTCTCCAAATATACCTTCTGAGCCAAAAACCATTAGAAGAGCTATGCCTGCTGCTACATGTGGTATCATAACGGGAACATCAACGATACCTTCTATTAACCCCTTTAGAGGAAAATTATATCTGGCCAATATGTAAGATAAAGGAAGCCCTAAGATAGTTGTTGTTAAGGTAGCAAAAGCTGAAACCTTAAGCGTTAGCAGTATTGATGATAGTATCATTTTATCTTTTAAGGCAATAATAAGTTTTGATGGTGGAAGAGAGAATATTATCTCAAAAAGCGGAATTGATAAAAAGGCTACAAGGGTTAATGATAATATAACAGCCAAGATATTTAGCGGCTTAATTTTCATTGAGTATTGAATAATTTCCTTTTATTATTGGTGGGTTTATTATACCTTGGCCACAGGATTTTATTATATCTTGCCCTTCTTTTGAAAGAATAAATTTAACAAGCAGTACAGCACCTTTTTTGTTTATTGGTGAGTTTGAATTTTGTGGTATTGTTAGGCCATAGACCATAGATGAGCCTTTTTTAGTTATAAATTCACCTGGTTTTTTACCGCTAATTCTAAAAGAGACTGTCTTGTAGAGCCTATCGTAGCTTTTACAACATAAGGAAACCTCTTTAGGTAGTTCTATATATCTTAGGTGATGCTGTATAGCTACTGATTTGTAAAGGAAGATGTAATCTATATAATGCATCTTCAGAAGTGCTATTAAGTCTGTTTCTTTTGGTCTAACTATTATCTTGCCTTTCTTCTGGAATCCATCTTGGTAGTAATCAGGGTATCCAAACAACTGCTTAAAAAGACCTTTTTTATGGTAATACTTTTCAGATAATTTAACAACTAACATGGCTCTATAACCACAGGGATCGTCGTTTGGGTTTGAATGTCCTACTATTACATCCTTTTTTAGCAAGATATCAGTCCAATTATTTGAATTTATCGTATTAGCATAACGTGATTTGTTAGTGAATACTATAGCCATTTCATTTGTTGCAAACAGCGCGTTAAATTTTGCATTCCCAGTGTTAATAAGCAAGTTATCTATAACAGAATAATCGGCAGATGCCATGATATCGCAGGGTTTGCGTAAGTCTACTATCTTTCTTGCCGCCATCCTTGATCCACTTGCCTCAAGTACAATTTTGTACATAGGATATTTTTTCTCGAATGCATGAGCAACCTTTTTCAATGGTACAGACAGGCTTCCGGCGTGGAATACGACTATTGGCTGCTTGGCAAAAGCCTGGGGCATTAAAAATAAAAAAGCAAGAAACAAAATAATTGATTTCATAAATAATCCTCCTTCTGAAATATGAAAATTCCTTTTTTATCGGTATATGAGACCACACGACTGTTTCTGATTTCTACTTTTAGATGCTCTTTTATGTGTTCAGGCAATCTCAAAAAAGCTTTTTCTATCATATCAAAGTGGCTTTTTGACGGTGAAAGCCTTTTTGCCCATTCTTCAAAGTTGTGTTTTTTGAATATAGTGTGAAAGCTTAAAAGCCTAAAACCTGAAGAAAGAGTTAAAATTTCCTTAATTGTGTAGCTTCTTATGTGGGTTTTATCTCTTATAATTTCAATTTTGTTTAATGCCTCATCTTCTATATCTACAATACTATCTATCAAAACAAAAAATCCATGATTTTTTAAAACCCTTTTTATCTCTGAAAAAAACATAATTGAATCTTTAAAGTGGTGAAACGCAATCCTACAACCTACAATATCGAAAACTTTATTTTTGAATGGCAGGCTGGAGGCGTTACAAAGTACAAGTTTATCAAAATTATTTTTTTCCCTTGCAACCTTGAGCATATTTAGACTTAAGTCACAAATCACTTTTACATCTGCTTTAAATATTTTAGCAAAGTGTCCTGCAGCTGAAGCTACATCCAAGAACTTATTGAAATGATAACCTTTAAAATAATTTCTACAAAATTCAAGATCATCACCTTTTTTATGGTCTGAACTATAAAAATAATTTAATGCTGCCTCATCAAATCCCATTTACCAAAACATACCCAACTTTTGCAAAAAATTAAAGTAAGTTATTTAATTCAGGGGCATATAATTACATTTCTCGACCACAGGCAATCTGCACACGATGGAGATAGCCCCCAACAGTCCATCTCTGTATCTTTTACAAAGCTACAGGAATCGTTAAAATTACAATCTATGCACGACGGATAAAGGGCATTCTCTACGGTAAATCTAAACCATTTGTAATCCCTTTTATTCCATATATCTAATAGATTCTCACTGTTTACATTGCCAAATGTATGAGTATAGATTGTTTTTTCTCTGCCAAGAACAAACTCCTTTGATGAGTGCAAAAATCTATAACAGGGAGCAACGCCCCCATCCCATCTTATAACAGTTGATTTTTTGTCAATAAAATTACATTTTCTCTCTGTTTTTATAGAAAAATAAGGAAGGGTCATTGACATATTTCCCGTTGCTACCTTAAGAAGGTCCTTTAATATTTCTTTATCTTCACTTGGGTATAATGTCCTGTCTATAAATGCCATGTTAGTTGGTAATAAATTAGAAATTATAACATCTTTTACGCCTATTTTGGCAAATTTCTTTACAGTTTCCGTTAAATCTTTCAATGAAAACCTATCTATAACCACTTCTATAGAAATGACAGGTTTATCAAGCTTGAGCCTTTTTCTGTTTTCTATAAGTGTTTTTATTGTTTTATATGTGATGTTTTCGCTTAGGTGCCCTATATCTGTTGTATCAACTGATATAACTATGTTGTCTAACTGTTTTTTTAGAAAAAAATCGCTAAATTTTTCAAGTAGATAACCATTTGTAGCCAGTATAACGTATACTTTTAATTCTTCTTTCAGGAAAGTCACAATATCTTTTAAGTCATTATGAATTAATGGTTCTCCTATCCCGCCCAAAACAACCTCTTTTAGTTTAGGTAGAGATGTTAAAGATTTCTTTAGATTTGAAAGTGTTCTTTTGTCCATAAAACCATCTTTTTCAGTAAATGCATTCTTGAAACACATTTTGCAGTTGAAATTACATGCGCTCGTTAGTTCAATATATACCCGTTTTATATCGTCATCATCGTTTAGTATTATTTGGCTGTTTTTTAGGTTAAAGATGTCCTTCATTTACTCCTCTTTATCGTTTTAAAGTTAGCTTTGAGAAAGAAAAATCACCGCAATTTACCACCAAAAGCTTGTTTATTAATTCTGGGGTGCCTATGATATTGTTTATCACCTCTTGAGCCATAAGGCTTGCTATGATAAATACAGCTGTTGTAGATACCCCTACTATCTTGTTTTCTGTTTTAAATCCATAATATATTTCACTTAAAAGGGGTGTTTTGTTTTTTATTATAGTTGTAATTTGTCCGTAGGTATTTTCAACCCCACCGTGGATAAGAAACTGTTTTTCTGTTAGCTGTTTTTCAAGTGCAAATCTACCCTCGTAATTATCAAGGCAATCTACAAAACCGTCTGCTTCTCTTAATATACTCGATAGCTTGTTTTCCTGTATATCTTCAAAAAAAGTGTCTATATGACATGTTTTAGTCTTTTTCATTAGCTTTTCCTTTGCAACTTCAACCTTTCTTCTTCCTATATCGTTATAGTCATATAAAGTTTGCCGCTCAAGATCAGGTTCATCTACAATACCGTTGTCTATTATTATGAGTCGCTTTATATTCATCCTTGAGAGTATTTCGCTAACGATAGAACCCAATCCCCCAACTCCAGCTATAACAACCGTAGAGGAATTTATTTTATTTAATTGGTTTTTATTAAAAACGAGGGCGTTTCTTGATATGAACTTCACAGTTATTATCCTCCTCCACCAGGAGGAAACAGATCTATTTTATCTCCATTTTTTATCAATGTTTTTAGCCCCTCTAAGTGATGAACGTTTTTCCCGTTTACAAGTACGATAGCGGTGTTTAAGAGTTTTCCATTTTCTATTAATTTATATGTGAATTTTTTACCTATCTTTCTCTCTGCTAATAGGAGTAGTTTTTCAAGTGAAATTTCTTTATCTATTTCCAACGTTATATCTTTTATTCCAAGATCAAGTCTAAACAGGGTATAAAAACTTATCTTTACCATTTTTGTAAACCTAAATAAACAAGAGGGGTAAGACCCCCCTCTTTATGCTATTTTCAACTCTTTGAGTTTTTCTTCTGGTATAGTACCATCACTATTCCACCCGCGAGCTTCATAATATTTAGGCAGTAGCTCCTCCACATGGCTAAATGAACCTTTTTGAGCTCCATCAGGTAACGGCTCTTTAAACCTGTTCGGTAGTTTGTCTTCTTCAGGAGATATGCCTGCTTCTAGATTAAATTTTCTCTCAAGATTCCATATTCTTTCACCAATTTTCAAGACATCATCTGTTGTGAAATTGAATCCCGTTCCTGCATTGATTAACTCTGTGTAATCATCCGCACTTAAAGCAAAGGAACTAAACAGGCACAAGCCTGCAGAATCTATAACAGCTGTTAAGTCCTGGAATATTTTAACCCAACCAGCTTTTCCTTCCAAACTCTGTGGATCGAGTTTTTCAGGGACGCCTAAAACTTCAGGAGATATCATATAACCCCTAACATGACATCCACCTCTGTTGCTTGTTGCATATTCCAATCCGTGACCTTGAGCTCCCCTTGGGTCGTAAGCCGGCATTTCCTGTTTCTTAACACTCATAGATAGTTCTGAATGACCGTAGGCTTGGCAGAACCTATATGAACCTTCTGCTAATTTATCTCCAATTCCTTCCCTATATGCTATCTTTTTTAGGTAATATAATAAGGACTCACTACTTCCAAATCTTAATTCGGGTCCATTTCCTAAATCTTCCTTGGGCAGATAACCCCTTTCATACATCTCCATTGCCGCTGCGATTGTTCCTCCGGCAGATATTGTATCAAGACCAAGCTCATTACACATAAAGTTGGCATCACTTACTGCAATCAAATCTTCTACTCCACAATCTGCTCCGAATGCCCAACCTGATTCGTACTCTGGACCTTCACCTTTCCTGCCATTTGGCAGAACAACGTCCCTTCCGCATCCTATAGGGCATGCATAACAGGCTTTGTTATCAACTAAATATCCTTTATTGACCAATGCTTCGCCGTTTACCTCTTCTGTGTACTCAAATGTGCCAAATTGAAAGTTTTTAGTCGGATACAATCCACTTTGGTTGATGATGCTATCTAAAACTTTTGTACCGAGTTTTGGCAAACCCTCTCCAGTTATCGGGTTTTTTCTTATTATATCTACCTTGGATTTTACAGCCTCCATAAAAGCTGCTTTATCCATAACGTTTATATTTTCAGAACCCCTTACTACAATTGCTTTTAGGTTTTTACTGCCCATTACGGCACCAACGCCGGTTCTTCCTGCGGCTCTTGATTTGTCATTCATAATTGCAGCAAATTTAACCAGATTCTCACCTGCAGGTCCAATGCATGCAACCCTTGCCCTTTTATCGCCGAATTCTTCAATTAGTTCATCAGTTGTTATATCGGTTGTCTTACCCCATAAATGGTTTGCATCTTTTATCTGAACATCGTCGTCTTTTATAGATATATAAACCGGTTTTTCGGCTTTTCCTTCTACAATTACCATACTCCATCCAGCTTTTCTAAGCTCAGCACCAAAGAATCCACCCGAATTACTTGATGCTATTGTGCCTGTTAGAGGCCCCTTTGTTACAACCATATAGCGACCACCTGTTGGAACAGATGTTCCTGTCAGTAGTCCATTTGCAAATATAAGTTTATTCTCAGGGCTAAGAGGGTCGATGGCGGGGTCTATCTCATCGTAGAGTATTTTGCTTGCCAACCCCCTACCTCCCAAGTAGAGTCTAACTAGTTCAAGATCAATCTTTTCCCTTTTAATTTCACCTGTAGATAAATTAATCCTCAATACTTTTACGTTTAACAAATCATTTGCCATCTTCTACCTCCTCTTCTCAAAAATAGATTTAAAATCATACATAAATACATCTACTTCCTCACCCTTTGCTATTTCTCCTAACCTGAAGCTTTCAACCATTGCGAATCCGTTACACTGGGCAATAGATTCGATAATATTTGATCCTTGCGTTTCAAAGGGTGTTGCATAAAAATTATCGTTTTTAAATTCAACCTTAACTCTGTTAAAATGTACCCTATCATTTCTCTTAACCATTGATTTTTTAAGCTTAGCCTTTATTGGTATATGTAGGTATTTTTTTAAGCCCATCATCTTTTTTAGAGCTGGTAAAAGATAGAAAAATGAACAGAATGCTGTAGATACAGGATTTCCAGGAAAAGAGAATATAAAACTGTCTTTTATTTTACCAAACGCAAACGGCTTCCCTGGTTTTTGTTTTACATATTTAAATAACCACTCTATCCCTATCTGTTTTTCTATGTTTGTTACGACATCATAATCACCAAACGATATTCCCGCAGTAGTTATGATGATATCGTAATTTAGAGCAGTTTCCATTAGATTTTTTAAGTCTTCTTGAGAGTCTGTGGATATGCCTAAATAATCTATATCCAGATTTAATTCTTCTTTTAAAAGACTTTTTACAAAAAGGCTGTTTGAATCTATTGTAGCAAAAGGTGTTGTATCGCCTGCATAAACAAGCTCATTACCTGTTGCTATAATGCATATTCGTGGTTTTGTATAAACATCTATGAATATATTTCCTGTCGAAACAATTCTTGCGAGTCTGTATGGATTCAGGTGTTCTCCTATGAGGTCTATCCTCGCATTTTTTTCTATGTCTTCACCTTTAAACCTTATGTTTGCATATAGTTTTTTTTGTTTTAATATTTCAACATATCCATTTTCCTCTTTGGCTGCTTCAAATTCAACTACACAGTCTGCACCCTTAGGAATAAATGCACCTGTCATAATTCTGAAGCATTCATTTTCTCCTACGCTTAGCCCGTCAATGCTATCACCTGCTTTTATTGTACCTTTTATTTTTAGTTTTGCTGGAATTTGTTGAATATCTTTGAATCTTATAGCATATCCGTCCATAGCTGAGTTATCTTGCGGTGGTAGATCGAGTTTTGAATAGATGTAGTCGGCTACAACCCTTTTATCAGCCTCAAATATCGAAATCTTTTGTTTTCCAAGTGGTTTCATATTGTTTAGGATGATATCCAGTGCCTCAAATGGTGTTATCATATATAAATCCTCCCTTGATGATGTGTTTTTCCTTAAAAAATATACAACTTCTAAATAAAACTTGTCAAATTTAATTTATAGAAAGATATTGTTAAATTTTAGTTTTTTAGTATCATTACCCGGGGGGGAATATGCGTAATATAGCTGTATTTGCTGGTGGGTGTTTTTGGTGTTTAGAAAAGGTTTATTCCGATCTGGATGGTGTGGTTGACCTAAAGGTTGGCTATACAGGTGGAAAGCTAAAAAACCCAACATACGATAAGGTATCCTCTGGATTATCCGGACATTTTGAAGCAATAAAGTTCGTGTTTGAACAGGGTATTGTGGATTATAAGGTTTTGCTTAAGCTCTTTTGGTTAAATATAGACCCAACAGATGCAGATGGCCAATTCTGTGATGTGGGCAATCAATACAGGAGCGCTATTTTTTACACAACGGATCGCCAAAAAGAGTTGGCTTTTATGTCTAAAGGGGTTTTAGAAGAATCCAATTTATTTGAAAAGCCGATTACAACCCTGATTTTACCTTTTGAGGAATTCTATGAAGCTGAAGACTATCATCAGCGATACTTTGAAAAAAACCCAAAGCTTTACAGACAGTATTACGAGTTTTCGGGTAGGGTGTGCTTCTTCAACAGATGGCGCAGCAGGATTGAAGAGGTTTTAGATAAGCACTTTTTAAAGAATTGATTTTTTTAGCTTCAAAAGGTATATTCAGACAAACCTTTTTAAGGGGGGTGCATATGATGGAGTTCAACTTCTACGCACCTTTGAGAATAATTTTTAAAGAAAACGAGATAAACAATATAGCAGCATATACAGCAAGAAATGGCAATAGGGTTTTTTTGGTTGTTGGCAAAAGCCATTTGAAAGAAACCGGAAAGCTCAACGAGATATTAGAAAAATTTAAGAGAAACTCAAAGATAGAAGAGGTTATTGTATTTGATAAAACGCCACAAAACCCCGATGTCGAGGCTATAGAGGAGGCCAAGAATGAGATAATCGCCAACAGATTGAATGTTGTTGTGGCTGTTGGCGGCGGCAGTGCTATGGATCTGGCCAAGATCGCATCCATATGCGCAAAGCAAGAAAAGGGTGTGTGGCAGCTAAAGGAAGATCCCGCCTTAAATGTGCTTGATGCCTATCCCATAATATGCTCGCCCACCACCTCAGGCTCGGGTAGCGAGGTTACCCGTTATGCCGTGTTCAACGATAATAGAAAGAGGGTTAAGGTTGCATTCTCAAGCCTTTCCATTTACCCGACCGTCTCGTTGATAGACCCAACTCTTACCTATACCATGCCGCAAAGTGTGATAGCAAATACCGGTTTTGATGCTTTATCCCATGCGATAGAGGCATACACTTCAAGATCCGCATGCCCCATAACCGATGTTTACTGCAGAGAAGCTATATCCTTGATCGGTGTGAACTTGCCCAAGGCTTACAACTCGAAGGATAAAAACGCTATGAACAACATGAGCCTTGCTGCTATGTTTGCCGGGATGGCGCTTAATGTGGGCAGGGCATCGCTTCCACATGCACTTGAGCATTCCTTAAGTGCGTTTAATCCAGAACTGCCGCACGGTTTGGGCTTATCTATGGTTATGGTGCCTTTTTTGAAAAGGGCTGTTGAGCATAATAAAGAGAAATTTGCAGACATAGCGTATCTGTTGGGTGAGGATATATCCAATATGGGTATAGATGATGCAGCTAAACGTTGTATAGATGCTGTTATTGAAATTAAAGAAAGGATTGGGCTTAACAAAAGCTTAAAAGATTTTGGTTTTGACAAAAAAACTATAGATGAACTTGTTGATACCACCTTCTGGACGATGGATCATGGCATAAAAAATAGCCCTTGTGAATTTTCAAAGGAAGATATTAAACAAATCTATTATGAGGCTTTGGAGGGATAATGAAAAAGATAATGTTTTGGCTTTTAGGAGTGGCTCTTTTTAACTTGCCTCTCTATTCGTGTACACCTCTTCTTGTGGGTGGTGCTGCGGCTGGTGGAGCTTACGCTGGATATAAATTTTCAGAAGAGGGTTACAGAATAAATATAACAAAACCTGTAAAAGGCAAAAAAGCAAGCGATAACTCAACGAAGACAAAAGAATAATGGGTTCAATAACAAATCTTATTGTAAAGCTTCAAAAGTCCAAATTTGCAAGGCGTTTTCAATATGAGCCATATATTATAAAGTCGGTTGAGTATGTAAACCCGACAAAAGGTGAGAAACTGCTTGTTGTCTATAGAGAAACAGATTACTTTCGCTCGTTGGCTTTGGAGTCTATGAGCAAAGAGGATTATTTTTCCTGGAACGTTGAGGATACTTTTGATATTGATAACGTTGAGGTGGATAAAATTGTGTTTTTTATAAGCACATACTATCTAAACAGACAGGACTTAAATAAGGCTCTTGACAGACTTAAAGAAAACGGTGAGGTTTTCTGTATTTGTTATCTCAGAGGCAGTAAGTTCTTTGAG
The DNA here is from genome assembly GCF_000194135.1 of Hippea maritima DSM 10411. Classification (GTDB taxonomy): domain Bacteria; phylum Campylobacterota_A; class Desulfurellia; order Desulfurellales; family Hippeaceae; genus Hippea; species Hippea maritima. The sequence goes on from NC_015318.1 coordinate 786,549, forward strand.
ACCACTTTGAAAATTACAGATAAAAAGGCTTTTAATGGATTGGGAGATGAGATAGAGCTTTTTAGGGATTTTGAAATTCTGGATATCAAGGAATTTCAAAAAGAACATATAAAAGCTGTTAAATTAAGGAGAAATTCATGAGGATTGGAATCTTTACATCCGGAGGGGATGCTGCCGGCATGAATCCAGCCTTGAAGGCGTTTGTTGAGTTAACCCTGGAAAAAGGATGGGAGCCGTTTTTTGTGTATAATGGCTTGGAAGGTTTAATAGATGGAAAAATCAGAAAGGCAAGCTATCAGGATGTTGCAGGTATTCTCCATAAGGGAGGAACTATCATAAAATCTTCCCGTTCAAAACGTTTTTATGACTATGAATACAGAAAAAGAGCATACGATAATCTAAAGAAACACGACATAGAGAAGATAATAGTTCTTGGTGGTGATGGTTCTTTTAGGGCAATGGATGTATTTTTTGAGGAGTTTGGTGTTAGTTTTGCAGGGATCCCTGTTACGATAGACAACGATATATACGGCACGGATTACTGTTTAGGTGTAGACACAGCCTTAAATGTTATAAGGATGTTGCTTGATAACATAAGGGACACTGCATCGTCATTTGGAAGGGCTTTTGTTGTTGAGACTATGGGTAGAGAGTGTGGCTATCTGGCTTTGGTAAGCTCAATTACAAGCGGAGCAGAGATATGCGTTATACCTGAGCTTGATGTTGACTTTGTATCCTTGAAGAGGAGGTTATCCAAAGAGCTTGCAAGCGGAAGGGGTTATGTATTGGCCGTTGTGGCTGAAGGTTCAAATAAAACACAGCAGGTTGCCGATTTTTTGAAAAATGATCTTGGCATGGAAACCCGCATCACAACGCTCGGTCATGTCCAAAGAGGCGGTAATCCTACAGTCTTTGATAGGCTTATGGCTTATAAATTTATTGAGTTTGCCCTTGAGAATCTGAGAGAAAACATTCATCACATGGTTGGCTTTAAAGACGAAAAATTCTATCTTTTGCCTATAAAAGATGTTGTATCGCATAAGTATAAAATAAACGATTTTCTTTTGAAGCTTGGCAGGAGAATGACTCGGTAGCTGTTTACAAAGTTAAGCTATTTGTTATAATGACTAAACTTTTTTGAAGGGGTGTAGGTAGATGAAGGAGATTGGTTTACACGGCAGGGGAGGCCAAGGCGTAGTAATGGCTGGAGAACTACTTGCCAATATATACTTTTTTGAGGGGTATAATGTTCAATTTATGCCTTCATACGGTGCAGAAAGAAGAGGTTCCCCATCAAATGCATATGTCAGAATAGATAAAGAGAGGAAAATTTTAACCAGATATTCTATAACGATGCCAGATGCCGTTGTGGTTTTTAATCTAACGTTATTGACTAACATAACCCTAAAGAATGGCGGTTTGGCTCTAATAAACTCAGCAGAAGATATCAAAAAAACGCAGAACAATACCAAAATATTCGTGGTTGATGCAAACAGTATAGCTCTTGAAAATGGGCTTGGCACCCCAGCTATGCCACTTGTTAATACGGCTTTACTTGGTGCCTATTGCAAGGCATCTGGTGAATTTTCCTTTGATACGCTAAAAAGGGTTTATGAGGACAAAATGGGCAAAAGAGCTCGTTTTAATATAGAAGCTGCAGAAAAAGCCTATGAAAGTGTGAGGGAGATATGAAAAAGCTGGTTTTAGGTGGAAACGATGCGGTTGCTTATGCTGTAAAGCAGAGCAGGGTGGATGTTGTAAGTGCGTATCCAATAACACCACAGACATCCATAATTGAAAAGGTTGCCTCTTTTATAGCGAAAGGGGAGATCAACACCAAATTTATACGCGTTGAGAGTGAGCACTCAGCGATGGCTGCAGCTATGGGCGCATCTGCCTCTGGTAGCAGGGTGTTTACAGCTACAAGTTCTCAAGGTTTGCTTTTAATGCATGAGGTTCTGCACTGGGCGGCCGGTGCTGGTCTTCCTATAGTTATGGCCAATGCCAATAGAGCCGTAGCCCCACCATGGAGTATATGGGCGGAGCAGACAGATTCGCTATCACAGAGGGATACAGGCTGGATTCAGTTGTATGCATCAAACTCACAGGAGGTTTATGATTTAGTATTTATAGCTTTCAGGCTTGCTGAGGCCTCTTTAACTCCTGTTATGATATGTATGGATGGATTCCTTTTAACTCATACAAAGGAACCTGTTGAGGTTTTTGATAACGAAATAGATGAATTTATATCATATAAACCAGAAAGGGATATATTGGATGTTGATAAACCCAAGGCATTTGGTGCCTTGGCTTTTCCAAAAGACTATATGCCTATCAGGATTAAGCAGCATGAGAAGATGTTAGGCTCAATAGATAAGTTTAAGACTATAGCAGATGAATTCAGTCTAATTTCTAAGAGGTCTTATGGTCCTATTTATCAGTATGGAAATGAAAATGCAAAGCTTGCCATTGTAGTTTCTGGTTCTATATCAGAGACAGCCCATTTGTCTGTGGATGCTTTAAATGATGAAGGTATACCATCAAAGCTTGTCAAGATAACAATGTTCAGGCCATTTCCTAAAGAGGCTTTAAAAAAGTCACTTGATGGTGTTGATAAAATTGTTGTATTCGATAGAAATATTTCTATGGGTAAGGGTGGCATATTTAAAGATGAGATAGTTGGGTCTTTGGGATTGGGTAATGTAGTTGGAGTTGTTTGTGGTCTTGGTGGGTATGATGTAAATGATATGGATATTAAAGAAACTGCAAAGTCCGTGTTCGAAGGTAAAATAAAACAAGACACTATCCTGTGGGGTGAAAAATGATAATACCAACGCAAGAGATAATGCAGCCCAACCACCTGGCATGCCCAGGGTGTGGCGCTGCTTTGGCTATGAGATACGCCTTAAAGGCTTTGGGTAGAAAAACAATCATAGTGATTCCGGCATGTTGCTGGACTGTTATAAACGGGCCATGGGGTAAGAATTACGCTGGAGTTCCCGTGTTCCATACGGCATTTGAAACTACTGCAGCCGTCGCAGCAGGCATAAGAACATCCCTTGAAGCTCAGGGTAAGAATGACATTACGGTGATGGGATGGGCTGGTGATGGAGGAACATTTGATATAGGACTGCAAGCCTTAAGCGGTGCAGCAGAAAGAAACGATGATATTATCTATGTGTGCTATGATAACGAGGCATACATGAACACGGGTATTCAGAGGAGCTCCGCAACGCCGGTTGGTGCCGAGACAACCACAACGCCGGCTCCGCTTTTAAAGGATAGACCCAAAAAGGACTTAATGGAAATTGTTGCAGCACACTCTGTTCCTTATATAGCCTCTGCCACGATAGCTTATCCAACAGATTTTATAAAGAAATTTGAAAAAGCAAAAAGCAAAAGAGGTTTTAAGCTTATTCACATATTTAGCCCATGCCCCCCAGGACATAAATTTGCAGAGAATAAAACTATAGATGTATCAAAGTTGGCTGTTGAGACTGGAATTTTTCCACTCTATGAGATAGAAGACGGCGTTTATAAGATAAATAAAAAACCAAAATTTAGACCTATCGAGGAATATTTAAGCCTCCAGGGTAGATTTAAGAATATCCCAAAGGAACAGATGAGGGCGATTGAGGAGGCTATACAAATGAAATGGCAGAGATTGCAGGCCAAAGCTGAATACCTCAAGTAGATTGGAGGATTAGGTGAGTTTTGAAATAGATATTATCATCGACAGAAAACGCAGGTGGAATTTGAAAGAAATGCTTCTTGAAGAAGGCTTTCCATTTAAGGAATGGTTTGTTGAGTTTACAAACGATCGTTCTATAATAAGTTTTGAGATCAAAAAAACTCAAGAGGATGTTTTAAAAAAATTATTTGAGTTTTTAAAAAGAGAACCTACGGGAACGAGGATTATCTTGCCGAACGGAACAAAGGTTAACCCGTTTAAGGATGATTTTGATAGATTTTATGAGCTTGTTTGTGAGTATATTATCAAGGAGTAGCCATGGCTGTAAGCAAACTTAGTTATGATGATATTAAAGTAAATTTTGATTTAGAGATTGATAATATAGATAGTGATGGCTTTTTGGTTTATCAAAAAAGAATAGAATTGGCCCTTGAAAAACTCAGCAAGATATCGAGCCCGGATCATAATCTTTATATATCTGGTGACCTCTCAAGAGACGATAAGTACACAGTGATAGAAATGCTTAAAAACTTTACCCAAAAAAGCAAGGCTGCTCTTTATGATTACTGCTATGTAAATAATTTTAAGAACCCTAAAGAACCTAAAGTTATAAAACTTGCACCGTCAGAGGGGAAAGAGTTTGCAAAGTGCATGGATGAACTTGTTGATTATCTTACAAAAAGCGTACCAAGGATATTCGATAGCAAGGAGTATGAGGAGAAGGTTCAAGAAGTAGTAAGGCATTATGATGAAATAAACAAAAAGCTATATGAAGACCTACAGAAAAAGGCAAACGAGCTAGATTTTACCATTAAGTTTTCCCAGATGGGTATAATAGTAAACCCTGTAATAGCTGGAAGGGTTATTACAGAAAGGGAGTACGCAAATCTATCGGATGAAATAAAAAAGAGTATAGAAGAAAAAAGAAAAGAACTAGAAAAACATATAGACGAATTTTTAGATAAAACTAAGGAGCTTGAAAAGGAAAAGCAAGAGAAGCTTAAAAAAATCAACGATGAGATGTCCTTATTTGTTGTTTCTCCCAAAATAGATGAGATAAGAAATAAATTTAAAGGTAATTCAGATATTGAGGAATATTTAGATGATGTTGAGGATTACACATTAAAGAACATCTCTATCTTTTTACCCCAGAAAAATCAGCAATTTCCGTTCTTTAATATGCCCATGAAATATACAGAATATAGGGTAAACCTGTTCGTGGACAATAGCCAGACAAAAGATGTGCCTGTGGTCTATGAGGAAAATCCGACCTATTACAATGTGTTTGGCAAACTTGAAAAACAGGCCTATTTTGGAGCGTTTATAACTGATTTCACCCACATAATATCAGGCTCTATCCATAAGGCAAATGGAGGATACTTACTGCTTGATGCATTTAGTGTTTTAGTAAATCCTGGTGTGTGGGACACACTTAAAAAATCTCTATCCTCAAGAAAGAGTGTCATAGAGGAGTGGAGTGAGAAATATGGCATAATAGCATCTGAGACACTCAAACCTCAACCCATAGATTTAAACCTAAAGATTATTCTTTTTGGACCTGAGTATATATACGATATATTGTTTAACTACGATGAGGAATTTAGAAAGTTATTTAAAATAAAAACAAATTTTGATTATTCGATACCAAAAGAGAAAAACGTAACATCAAAGTATGTGGCTAAGGTCATAGAGTTTTGCAAAAAAAACAATTTAAAAATACCTAACAAGGATGGCTTTAGGGCTCTCCTTAAATATTCATCCAAACTAGTAGAGGATAGAAAAAGGCTATGGGCTTATACAGACGATGTATTAGATATAGTGAAAGAGGCTCAAACTTTAAACGATAATGAAACTTTAGGATACAACGAAATTAAGCTTGCTATAGAAGAGAGGATTTTCTTAAAGAGCCTCTGGAGGGAAAAAATCTATGAAATGATCCAGAGAGGTCAAATTATTATAGACTTCAAAGGTAAAAAAGTTGGCCAGATAAATGGACTCTCTGTTTTGGACTTAGGTGATTTTTCTTTTGGAAGGCCCAATAAAATTCTTGCAAGAACCTATTTAGGCAAAGAGGGCGTTGTTAGCATTGAAAGAGAAAGCAAACTCTCAGGTAAGATATTTGACAAATCATCCTTCATTATTTCTGGTTATATAAATGGTACCTACGGTTTTAATAAAACATTGAGTTTCTCTGCATCTCTATCGTTTGAGCAGTCGTACTCTATGATAGATGGTGATAGTGCATCGGTTGCTGAGGCGTTGGCTATTTTGTCGGCGCTATCAGGAATTGAGCTTAAACAGAACTTAGCAATTACAGGTTCTATGGATCAAAGTGGTATAGTTCAACCGATAGGGGGCGTGAACGAAAAGATCGAAGGATTCTATGAGGTTTGTAAAATTACCGGGAACCTTGAAGGAGCTGGTGTAGTTATACCCTCAAAGAATATAGACAATCTTGTTCTAAATGATGAGGTTGAAGACGCAGTTAAGAAGGGCATTTTTCACTTGTATACAATAGATACAATTGATGATGCTATAGAAATATTCACCGATTTAAAAGCAGGCAAGAGAAGTGCTAAGGGTTTTGAAAAGGGTAGCTTCCACTATTTAGTTGATAGAAAGTTAAAAAGAATAAACGAAATGATTAAGAAGGAAAATCAAGAGGAATGATTAGATTTTTAGATGGTGGGGAGTCCCATGGTAAGGCCCTGGTGGCCATAATAGAGGGGTTTCCTGCAGGATTTGAAATAGACGATAACTTTATAAACAAGCAACTTCTTCTAAGGCAGTCTGGGTATGGAAGGGGTGGTAGACAAAAAATAGAAAAAGATAAGGTTGAGTTTATAAGCGGAGTTAGATTTAAACAAACTATAGGTTCTCCCATAACTATGGTTATATACAACAGGGATTTCGAAAACTGGAAAGAAATTATGAGCCCGATGGGCAAGCTAATATATAATAAAAGAGTGTCAAGGCCAAGACCAGGACATGCAGATTTAACTGGCTATATTAAATACGACCGTAGCGATATGCGTGATGTGCTTGAGCGATCAAGCGCAAGGGAAACGGCGATAAGAGTAGCAGCTGGAGCACTGTGTGAGGCGGCATTAAAAGAGTTTGGCGTTGATATGTTTGCTTTTGTTAAATCCATTGGTAGTGTAAAATTAAAAAATATTATGTATGACGATGAAAATATAGTTGAAAAAATAGAAAAATCGCCTGTTTTTTGCCCGGATGAAAAAACATCCGATTTAATGATAGCAGAAATAGAAAAAGCTAAGGCTGAAGGAGATAGTGTGGGCGGTAGCATCGAGGTTGTAGCGAGGGGTGTTGTTGCAGGCCTTGGTAGTTATTCGTTTTATGATAGAAGGTTGGATGCAAGACTGGCTTTTTCGGTTATGGGTATTCAAGCTGTTAAAGCGGTTGAGATTGGTGATGGTTTTGAGAATGCTTTCAAATTTGGCAGCGAGGTTCATGATGAGATAGAATACATCAACGGCAGGTATAAAAGGCTTTCAAACAGAGCAGGTGGCATAGAGGGTGGTATGTCAAACGGTGAAGATATTATTGTAAGAGCCTACATGAAGCCCATACCTACACTCAAGAAGGGTTTAAAGTCAGTTGATGTTGATACACACAAAGAAGAACTGTCAGCTTTTGAAAGAAGCGATGTTTGCGCTGTACCTGCTTTAAGTATTGTTGCCAAAGCTGCAGTAGCTTTTGAACTCTTAAATGCATATATTGAAAAATTTGGTGGCGATACAATGGAAGAGATAAAAGAGAGAGTAGAAGCTTACAAGACCTATCTGAGAAGGAAATGAATATAATCCTTGTGGGTTTCATGGGTAGTGGTAAGACCACTATCGCAAGGATTATCAGTAAAAAACATTCTATGAAATTTGTTGATACAGATAAACTTATAGAAAAACAACAAAATTTGACTATTGGTGAAATTTTCGATAAAAAAGGTGAGAACTATTTCAGAGAGATAGAAAAAAATTTTATTTTGGATTATTTGTCTTTTTGCGATAATTGTGTTATTGCAACAGGTGGTGGGATGCCTTGCTTTTTTAATAATATGGAGAATCTGAAAAAGATCGGATGGGTGGTTTACCTAAAAACAGATTTTGAAACGGCAAAAAAAAGAGCTATGCTTTCAAAGAACAGACCATTATTTAAAGATGAAAAAAAGGCAAAGAATTTGTTTAAAAGAAGAGTAATTTGTTATAGTAAAGCACACTTTACGGTAGATGCAAATAGGGAGAAAAAACTGACAATTAACGAGATAGAGAAAATGTTGTTTGGAGAATAACTATGAAGATCTCAATTAAAGAGTTGGTTGATAGTGTAAAAGATAAGCTAGCTTTCCCTAAGATAGCCATGAGAATATTAAGATTATTTGAAGAGGATGATATCAGTGTTTATCAACTAGCCAAGATAGTTTCATTGGATCCTGTGCTTGCAGCATATATCTTAAAAGTTGCCAACTCTGCATTCTATAACTTTTCCGGCAAAGTAAAGACGCTCTCCGATGCTATAGCACTTATTGGTTTTGAGGAAGTTAAGAAGATAGTTATAATGGTTTCTGCCAAAAATGCCTTTAAAGTTAGTGATGAGTTTGACAGGGTTTTATGGGAACATTCCCTAGCAGTAGCTGTAGCAAGTTCTGTAATAAATCAATTAACCAGGGTTACTGAAGATGGTGTGGCATACATTTCAGGACTGCTCCACGATATAGGAAAGATAGTATTTAAAAAGAACGAGGGTATGGAATATATACCGGTTTTAGAAGAAGCCTATCATAAAAACAAACAAATAAAAGAATTGGAAGAGGAAAAATACGGCTATAATCATGCCGATGTGGGAGGTTACTTGCTGCAGGAGTGGAACTTTGACCAGGAGATAGTTGATGCTGTATCCTTCCATCATCTAAATTTTACACTCAAAAAAACCTCCGATTTTTTGAAAAAAGCTGCCTTAATTAATGTTGCAGACTTTGTTGTAAACAGCTATCTATCTATAGGCAAGCAAGAAAAGATAGAGGATTTCGCGGCTCTTTATGACCTTGGATCATCAAAGATTATAGGTTTCAAGCATGAAAATTTGGCTAATCTATTTGAGGATATATATACACGATTTGAAGCATTAAAAACTGCAATGGAAGAAGAGGTGTAATGAGGGTTTTTGTAAGTGGCGCTACAGGTTTTGTAGGTGTCAATACGGTAAAAAAACTTATAAAATATGGCCATGAAGTTGTTGCTTTTGTGAGGAATAAAGGCTTAGCAGAAAAACTTTTAGATAGGCAGGTAGATGTATTTCAGGGTAGCATAGAAGACTTTGATACAGTATATAGTGGATTAAAAGGATGCGATGCAGTAATTCATATTGCCGGTCAAATAAAAGCGCATAATTTAGACGATCTATACACTACCAATAGAATTGGCTCAAGAAATGTTGCTGTTGCCTCGAGAAGGCTTAATATAAACAACGTTGTTTATGTATCATCTTTGGCTGCAAGGGGGCCGGATGGGGCAGGAAGTGTTGTCTCGCATTATGGCTATTCCAAGCGCCTTGGTGAGCTTGAGTTTATTCACAATTTATTTGATGCCAATTTAAAAATCATAAGACCTCCCATAGTCTATGGGCCTTTTGATAAGGGGCTGCTTGAGTTATTCAGAATGGCAAGATTGGGCGTTTTGCCCAAAATGGATAAATATTACAGCTTTATTTTTATAGATGATCTGGTTGAAGCTATTGTCAAGCTTATTAATTTAGATTTTGATAGTCCAAGAATATACTGTATATCGAGTGGAAAATACCACTGCAAAGAAATAAATCAAGCCCTACTTAGAGCAGCTGGTAAAAATGGGGCTTTTTATTTGCCACTTAACGATAAAATAGCCATGGCTGGATTGTTATTCAGTACAAGCAAATCACCTTTTAGCAGAGATAAAATAAGAGAGATAAAGCCCAAGGCCTGGACTTGCGATTCTGAAAGATTGAATAAGGATATAAAGTTTAGCCCTACTATTGATATATTCACAGGATTTGATATAACCTTTAGATGGTATGAAGAGCATGGATGGATATAGTCCCATAGTATTTAATGACAACGATGAGCTGCTCATGTTGAATCAACTTCTCCTTCCTAAGGAGAAGTTGTATGTAAAAGCAAGGGATGTTGATAGTGTATGCAAGGCCATAAAGGATATGATTGTAAGGGGTGCTCCCCTTATCGGCATAGTGGCCGCTTTTGGCGTGTATCTGGGTGTTAGAGAGTGCGCAAGTAAGGATGAGTTGTTGGGTAGGTTTAACAGTGCCGTTGAGTGTTTATCCAAAACCAGACCCACGGCTGTTAATCTGTTTTATGCTCTGGATAGGATGAAAGCTGTGGTTGAGGATAAGATAGATATCCTGCCTGTTTATAAGCTTATTAAAAAATTAAGAGCCACTGCCTTTACGATTTGGGAGGAGCAAAAACAACAGGATGAAAAGATAGGACAATTTGGAGCTAATTTTTTGAAAGGGAAGAGGAGAATTCTAACACACTGCAATACAGGTAGCCTTGCAACTGGTGGAATAGGTACGGCTTTAGGCATAATAAAGACGATGCACAGAAATGGGATGTTGGATATCGTATATGTAGATGAGACAAGGCCATATTTACAGGGTGCTCGTCTCACAGCATTCGAATTAAAAGAGGAAGGTATACCTTTTAAGATAGTTACAGATAACTCATGCGGCATGCTTGCAAGATACGGTCTTGTGGATGGTGTGATTGTTGGGGCCGACAGGATTGCAAGAAACGGTGATACTGCTAATAAAATAGGCACATATTGCCTTGCGACTATGTGTAAAAGACACAATATTACTTTTGTTGTTGCAGCACCTGAGTCAACTATAGATAGAAACATAGCATCTGCAGAAGATATACCTATTGAGGAGCGCTCAAAGACTGAGGTTTTAAACTGCGGCGGTGTTAGGATTGCACCGAACGGCTCAGAAGCCCTTAATTTCTCATTCGATATAACAGATTCTGAACTTATTGATGCCATAATAACGGAGAAGGGGGTTTATAGGTATCCTTATGAGTTTTAATTCCGAATTTATTCTATTTGAGAAAGATAACGATATAGGCATTTTAACGTTGAATAGAGCTAATAAGCATAACGCTATAAACAAAGAGTATATGAATGAGTTATCCAACTTTTTAGACTTTGCAGAGAAAGAACCCTTAAAGGCTTTAGTTGCAACCTCATCAGGTAAAAACGTCTTTGCTGCCGGAGGGGATATAGAGTATTTTTTAAAGCTCACAAGTAAAAAAGATGCATTTAGTATGGCACTTCAAATGCACAACATTTTATCCCGTTTTGAGGACTTAGAATATCCTACGGTGTGTGCCATAAACGGTTCTGCTATAGGTGGCGGGGCCGAGATTATTTTGGCTTTTGATATAAGATTTGCAAGAAGCAATATATTCATTCAGTTTAAAGAAAAAGAAATGGGTGTTACAACGGGGTGGGGTGGCACGTATAGACTTGTAAATATTGTAGGTTATTCCAAGGCTCTAAAAATGCTTTTATCGGCTGAGAAAATAGATGCCAAGCAAGCCAAGGATATTGGTCTTGTTGACGACATATATGAAGAAAGTGTGCTTTTGGATAAAACACTGGAGTTTTGTTATAATTTAAAAGACGATGATGTGAAGTTGATTAAATACATAAAAAGGCTCGCAAAAGAGTCTCAATTTATAAATAGGGATGAAGGTATGCAGCTTGAGCGGGTACTTTTTTCTGATAGTTGGATGTTTGGCAAAAGAGAAAAGCAAATGAAAAAATTTATCTCAAAAAGGGTTTAAAAAAATGGGATTTTTAAAAGGGATAGCAGATAAGTTATTTAAAACAAAGCAGGGTTTTACAGAAAAAATACACGAGGAGTCAAAAAAGGATGAACCTATAACAGACGAGTACTTGGATTTTATTGAGGAGCTTTTAATAGAATCTGATTTCGGTGTTAAGACAACAATGAAAATCATGGATGCAATAAATGAGGGTATAGATAGCGGCTCTATAAGAACTCGCCAAGATGTTGAGATTAAGATAAGAGAAGTCATTTTGAGTATTCTTAAGCAGGTAGAAAAGCCACTGGAAATCAAACACAAAAAGTTTGTCATATTGGTTGTTGGCATAAACGGAAGCGGAAAAACGACCACTATAGGAAAGCTTGCAAGTCTAAACACGGATAAGGGTAAAAAGGTTATGCTTGTTGCAGCAGATACATTTAGAGCCGCAGCAATTGAACAGCTTGAAGAGTGGGCAAAAAGAGCCTCTGCTTCGATCGTAAAACAGAATGAGGGAGCAGATCCGGCTGCTGTTGCATTTGACGGTGTGTCAAGTGGTATTGCCAGGAATTACGATGTAATATTTGTCGATACGGCCGGTAGGCTTCATACACAGAAAAACCTTATGAACGAGGTTATAAAGATAAAAAAGGCTGTTCAAAAGGCCTATCCTGAGGCGCCGCATGAGGTATTGCTCGTTCTGGATGCAACCATAGGTCAGAATGCCATAAATCAGGCTAGAGAGTTCAATAAGGCTTTGGCTATAAGCGGCATTGTTCTAACAAAGATGGATGGGACAGCCAAGGGTGGTATAATTGTAGCTATAAGTGAAGAGTTTAAGATACCTATAAGATACATAGGTATAGGTGAAAGCTTAGATGATTTGAAAGCATTTAACGCGAGAGACTTCGTTGAATCGGTGTTTGTGCCATAAATATTGGAGGTGAAATATGAGTGTTATTGTAGATGTTTATGCTTTTGAAATTCTGGATTCAAGAGGTAATCCAACAATAAAATGCAAATTAACCACAGAAAACGGAATCGTTGGAGTATCAGAGGTGCCAAGCGGCGCATCAACAGGCGATAATGAAGCTGTTGAACTAAGAGATAAGGATGAAAGATATAGGGGTAAGGGCGTTTTGAACGCAGTAAATAATGTTAATGACAAGATAGCAAACGAGATAATAGGGATAGATGTTTTTGAACAGGAAGAAATCGATAATACCATGATAGAGCTTGATGGAACTAAAAATAAATCCAATTTGGGCGCCAATGCTATTTTAGCCGTTTCCATGGCAGCAGCAAGAGCTGCATCGTTGGAACTTGGTATGCCACTTTATAGGTATTTGGGTGGATTGCATGCAAACCTATTGCCGCTACCTATGTTAAACATATTGAACGGCGGTAAACATGCAGATAACAATGTGGATTTTCAGGAATATATGATTGTGCCTGTGGGTGCAGAAACTTTTAAAGATGCAATGAGAATGGCATCGGATACTTTTTGGGCATTAAAAGCCCTCTTAAAAGATAGAGGCCTTTCCACTGGAGTTGGTGATGAGGGTGGCTTTGCGCCTAATCTAAATTCTAATGAGGAGCCTTTGCAGTTGATTATGGAAGCCATAGAAAAAGCCGGATATAAACCTATGGATGATATAGCTTTGGCTTTAGATCCTGCAAGCAGTGAGTTTTACAAGGATGGTAAGTATATTGTGGGCGGAGAAACTTTAACAAGTGAGGATATGGTTGGATTATACAAAGAACTTGCCCACAAGTATCCCATAGTCTCCATTGAGGATGGATTGGCAGAAAACGACTGGGACGGATGGGAAAAGTTGACCGATGAATTGGGCGATCATCTAATGCTTGTTGGCGATGACATATTTGTTACCAATACTGAACTCATAGAAAAAGGAATAGAAAATGCTATTGCTAATGCAGTATTGATTAAGTTGAATCAGATAGGTACAGTTACCGAAACGTTGGATGCAATTAGGTTGGCCGAGGATGCGGCATACAACTTTATCATATCTCATAGGTCAGGTGAGACATCTGATACGTTTATAGCCGATTTGGCAGTTGCAACAAATGCTGGTTGGATTAAAACAGGTTCAGCCTGCAGGGGTGAAAGGATTGCTAAATACAATAGACTTATTGAAATAGAGGAAGAGTTGTTCCCTTATGGTGAATATCCGACATGGAAGTAGACTAATAGATGTAATCATACTGTTTGCAGCCTTAATAACAACCGGTTTGATAGGCAAAGGTATATACGATAAGCAGATACAGTTGAGGGAGCTGAAAGAGAAAAGCTCCCTTCTTGATAAAAGAATTGAAACCTTAAATAGCAATATTGAAAAAATAAAGAGAGAGATAGATATAGCCAAAAGCGATCCTTATTACTTAAAACAAAAGGCTTCAGATAGATATCTTATGATAAACAAAGATGAATCTATAATTATTTTTGAAGATGGTAAATAATCCCAAGATAAATATAGTCGGTGCAGGTTTAGCCGGAGTTGAAGCGGCTTTTGCTATAGCAAATAGAGGCTTTGATGTCAATCTATTTGAAATGAAGCCTTACACATTTAGTGAAGTTCATAGAAGTGAAAAGTTAGCAGAAATTGTTTGTAGCAATTCCTTTGGTAACAAAAAACTATCAACGGCAAGTGGTGTTCTAAAGAAAGAAATGGAGATTTTGGGCTCAACTCTCCTAAAGGCGGCTTATGAGGTTAAGGTAGAGGCTGGAGGTGCTTTAGCTGTTGATAGAGTTAAGTTTTCAGATCTTGTTACATCTTGGATTGAAGAACACCCAAGAATACATCTTATCCGGGAAAAAGTGGAAAAGCTAAACGATTCTGATATTTGGGTTGTAGCTTGTGGGCCGTTATGTGATAAAAGTCTTTTAGAGTTTTTACAAGAGAAATACATAAGGGGTGATATGCTTTATTTCTTTGATGCTATTGCACCTATTGTTTATGCCGATACAGTCGATTATTCAAAGGGATTCTGGGGTTCAAGGTATAGCGATGATAAAGATTACTTTAACTGCGTTTTGACAGAGGAAGATTATAAGTTGTTTTACAAGGAGCTTATTAATGCACAAAAGGTGGAGTTTAGGGAATTTGAGAAAAACTATTTTGAAGCTTGCCTACCCATTGAAGAGATAGCAGAAAGGGGTGAGCAGACGCTTCTTTTTGGCCCTCTTAAGCCGGTTGGTCTGAAATATGAAGGTAAGCAGCCGTTTGCCGTTGTTCAGTTAAGAAAAGAGAACAAAGAGGGAACGCTCCTTTCCATGGTAGGTTTTCAAACGAAGCTCACATACCCTGAGCAGAAAAGGGTTTTTAGGCTTATACCAGCATTGAGGAATGCAGAGTTTGCAAAGCTTGGAAGCCTTCATAGAAATACATTTATAGATTCTCCACACCTTTTAAATGAGTTTCTACAACTAAAGAGCGGTGAGAATATATTCTTTGCCGGTCAAATTACAGGTGTTGAAGGATACATGGCATCAGCTGTAAGTGGTATCTATGTCGGCATGAACATAGCCTTGAAGATAAAAAAGGGTAAAATGTTAACTCCTCCTAAAAATACAATGTTTGGTGGTCTTATTTATTACATCACAATAAAGGAAGATCAATTTCAGCCTATAAGTGAAAATTTTGGTTTTATCAATGTGGGTAATGTAAGGCCAAAGAAGAAAAAAAGGGAGATTCAGGCTGAGCTGGCCATAAAGAATACAAGAATCTGGAGAGAACAGTATGAAAGTGAGTTTAATTGAACACACGCCCAACCCGGACTATGTTGCCGCTTTTTCTGCCCGTGTGTGTTATAGCACAAATCCCAATGATCTAAAGTTAGACGAAAAAAGCATAAAGAAACTGCTGCGCAGGGTTATAAAATCCGGGCACCATTCGGTGCTGGAGCATGTGAATTTCACATTCCTTATAGAGGGTATAAGCAGGGTTGCAACGCACCAGCTTGTCCGCCATAGAATTGCAAGCTATTCGCAGCAGAGCCACAGATACACAAAGATCGAAAAGGATAGTTTTGTTATACCGCCATCCATAGAGAATATGCCACATATCAAAGAGATATATGATCAATTTATCAGAAACTCGTTGGAGTTTTATAATAGACTGATTGAGTTGGGCGTGAAGAAGGAGGATGCGCGTTTTGTTATACCTCAGGCTGCTAGCTCCAATATCGTTGTATCGATGAACGCACGGGAGCTTTTGCACTTCTTTAGTTTGAGGTGTTGTGTTAGGGCTCAGTGGGAGATAAGGGAGGCAGCAATAGAGATGTTAAAAATAACAAAATCCAAAGCGCCTATCATATTTGAGAATGCTGGACCTGCCTGTGTTAGGGGCAGATGCCCAGAGGAAAAGCCGTGTCCCAACATATCAGAGATCAGACATTTCTTTAAGAACCTATGAGCGGCACCTTGTTTGTTGTTGCAACGCCTATAGGGAATTTGTCGGATATAACATTTAGGGCTGTGGAAACCCTGAAGCGCTCAGCCTATGTGTTAGCAGAATCACCCCACCATTCAAAACGGTTGTTTGAGGCATACTCCATTGACACGCCTATGATTAAATACAACGATGATTATAAGGTTGATGCTATAATTGAAAAAGCCATTGATGATGTGATGGGTGGGCTTGATATATCGCTGATAAGCGATGCAGGCACACCAACCATATCCGACCCGGGTTATAGGATAGTAAAGCGCTTTAGGGATGAGGGCTTAAGGGTTGAGTCCATACCGGGGGCTTCGGCATTGATTGCAGCTTTAAGTGCAAGCGGCCTTCCAACGGATAGATTTGTATTTTTGGGTTTCTTGCCAAAAACATCGGGCAGGAGGGTTAATGTTTTAAAATCAGCCGATATAGATGCGACGATCATCTTCTATGAATCCCCCAACAGGATCATAAAATCACTCCTTTCAGTTAAAGAAGCACTTGGTAATAGAGATGTTGTTGTTGCCAGGGAGTTAACCAAGGTTTATGAGGAGTTTATTACAGGCAGTGTTGATGAGGTTATAGAAAAGCTCAAATCAAGGCCCTCCATAAAAGGCGAATTTGTAGTTCTTGTAAAGAAACATGTTTAAAAACGCTAAGATTATAGCATTCTTTACACTTATAAGCAGGATTTTGGGTTATATTCGGGATGTTTTGATAGCTTCCCATTTTGGCGTAAGTATTTATACAGACATGTTTTTTATTGCATTCAGGATCCCCAACACATTGAGAAGATTTTTAGGCGAGGGTGCTATAAACTCATCCGTTGTTCCTGTATTGTCAAGGATTGATGAGGATAAGAAACCTTTAGCTGTCTGGAATATTATATTCGTATTTGGTTTTGTTTTGCTTATGGTTTCTGTTTTGGGTGTTGTATTTTCCAAGGTTTTAGTGGCTATCTTTGCCGGTGGATACCTAAAAAGCGGGTATTTTCCCCTTATGAACAATATGGTTAAACTCACATTTCCATACATCTTCTTCATAGGCTTAACCGTTCTTTTTATGGGTATTTTAAACACATACAAGCATTTCGCCATTCCGTCGTTTGCACCCGCACTTTTAAATATAAGTTTGATAGGCTTTGTCTATTTTAGCTATAAGTTTTCAAACCCTATATATGCGCTTTGTGTGGGCGTTATTATCGGTGGTTTGCTGCAGCTTGCCATCTCTTTGTTTGACTTTACCCTTTTAAAAATTCCATTTAGATTTAGCTTGAAGATAGAAAATTCAACAAAACAGATGTTTTCTCTTATGGGTATAACGGCCTTAGGAAGCGGTGTTATGCAGATATCCTCTATGGTGGATAGCTTTGTGGCAAGTTTTTTGGCACCAGGCAGCTTCTCCTATATCTTTTATGCCAACAGACTGTTTCAGTTGCCGTTTGCCGTTTTTTCTATTGCTTTGTCTCAGAGTTCCCTGCCTGATCTATCCAGCCTTAGAAGGGATCAACTAACAAAGGCTGTGGCTTTGCTTTTGAGGTTTGTTGTGTTTATCTCTGTTGCCGTTGAGATGTATTTTCTTTTCTTTTCAAGGGAACTGGTGGATCTGTTATTTAAGCATGGCAGGTTTTCAGGTCCTGCTGCCTCCAACACATCGCTTACGCTTAAGATTATGATCTTGGGATTTTTGTTCTTTTCTGTTGCCAAGATCCTGTCCAACGCCTTTTATTCGTTTGAGGATGCAAAAACACCCCTTAGAGCTTCGATTATCTCCTCATCTGTTGCTATTGTTGCCTCTGTTGCCTTTGGATTTTGGTTGGGGTTTGTTGGCCTTGCCATCTCTATGAGCTTAAGCGGGCTTGCAAATGCAGTTGTTTTGTGGTTTTATGCCAATAGATCTATAGGCAGGCTAAGGGTTATAGATGTTATAGATAGGCTTTCTGTGTTTGAGTTTGTTGTTTTATTGCTTCTATCCTTTGCCTTTAGTAGGATCGCCTTTGGCTTTTTGTTTGTTTTGGTTTTCTATGCGGGTTTTGCACTTTACGGTTTTAAATATTACTCTGCCTTTGAAAGCAAATAACCTTCTGCTTTTTTTAGATCCTCTTTTGTATTTATGTTAAAAAAATCTGTGCAGTTGTGCCAATCTATGTATTTTATATTGAGCTTTTCTATGAAGGACTTTATGCTTCTGTTTTTACAGCCTGTATTTTTTATAAGCCTTTCTGTCTTTTGTGACAAAGCTAAAGGAAATAGCCTTACGCCATCACAGTTAAATGCAACAGCATCAAACTGAACACTTAGGTTATCTATCATCATTTTTAGCATTTTGCCTGTTATGAATGGCATATCTGATGTCAAAAATATATAGAAATCAGCCTTGTTCTGTTTCATAACCTCAAGCATGCCGCATAGTGGGCCTAAAAAGGGCAAAGGATCTTTGACGATTGGATAGTCTGTTTTAAGATCATCGTTAAACCTTAAAGATACAATCGGCCTGTATCCCAATAATTCAACGCTTTCTATTGGATAATCCAGTAGTTCTTTACCCAACAGGTGCGCTTTTCTTTTGTCTGAGTTGAAGCGGCTGCTCTTTCCGCCTGCCAAAATACAGAACAAAACCCTCATCGCTTTAGTGCCTTTATGCCCTCCAATAAACATTTTATGGAAAAACTAAATGGCGGGCGAGATTTTATGAATTGGCAATAATCATCCTTGAAGTATGTTAAGGTTTCTCTTTCCTCTATGTTCATTATAAAATACAGTCCTGCCGCTGCAAGCCACCCACTAAACAGAATTACAATGATATTTTGGGTTGCAAAAGCAAATCCTATAGCTATAAAGATATTGCCAAAGATTGCAGGATGTCTCATGCACGAGAAGATCCCTTCTTCGACCAATCTATCAGGTTGTGTCAGTCTATCTTGTGGTTGTTCGTGGCCAAATTTTCTTAGGCTTTTGCCGGCTATGATGTTTAAAGCAAGGCCATATAAGATTAAAAATAGGCCAAATATTAGAAATAGTTTTTTTAGGTGTGGATTATAAGACAATTCGGGACTTATGTAGTTTACCATATACACCGAAGACCACACGGTAAGCCAGAAAGCGATTTTCCACCAGAAACCCATAAAAGCAAGTATAGAATAAAGAAAAATCAAGTCAAGTGTAAGGTTAAAGTTGCAAATGGGTGTAAAAAATTATTGTAATTACGCTCGGTTTCGGTAATATATAAGCCACTAATAAATTTGAGGTGGCTAATGCGGTGGCGTTGGAAGGATGAGAATAAGGTTATAGAAATAGGGAAGGGTTTCTGTATAGCACCTCCTTGGTTTGAAACAGATAAAATCAAGATATCCTTGGTTGAAGGTAGCTCTTTTGGAACGGGAATTCATGAAACCACGGTAAGCTGCATGGAGATAGCAGAAAAGATTGACTTTAAAGGTAAAAGGATTTTGGATGTGGGTATAGGAAGCGGCATACTTTCGATTGCAGCCTTAAAGTTGGGGGCAAAAGAGGCCGTTGGTTTTGACATAGAGGAGTCAGCGATAAGGGAGTGTATAGAGAACGGTAAACTCAACGGCGTTTCTGATGGTCTGGTCTGTTTTGTTGCAGATTCACCATCATCTATATCGGGCAGCTTTGATGTGGTGTTTGCCAATATATTTGACGATATCATACTTGCTATGTGTGATGAAATTAACAGGCTCACAAAAGATGGCGGTTTTGTTGTATTATCCGGTGTATTACCAGAGGAAAACTTCACAGTAAAGAAGAGATTTACCCAGATGGGATATCAGCTTTTAGAAAATAGGTTTTTAGAGGAATACACAACACTGCTTTTTAAAAAGGGGGATTAAATGAATTTAGAGGATAAACTCGCTGCTATTGGCTTAAAGAAAGAGGAGTATGAGCTTTTAAAGGAGAAACTAAAAAGAGAACCGTTAGATATAGAGCTTGAGATAGCATCGGCTATGTGGAGTGAACACTGCAGTTATAAATCATCCAAACTCCATCTAAAAAAACTCCCAACCAAAGGTGAGCGTGTCGTTATAGGGCCTGGTGAGAACGCTGGGGTTATAGATGTGGGCGATGGCTATGTGGCGGTGTTTAAGATGGAGTCCCACAACCATCCAAGCTTCATCGAGCCCTATCAGGGTGCAGCCACAGGCGTTGGTGGTATTTTAAGGGATGTTTTTACAATGGGCGCAAGACCTGTAATGAATATGGATGGTTTGTTTTTTGGGGATATAGAGTTTTCAAGGACAAAGTTTTTGATAGATGGCGTTGTGCGCGGAATTGGTGATTATGGAAACTGCGTTGGTGTGCCGACCATTGGCGGTATGACATTCTTTGATGAGTATTATAACACCAACAACTTAGTCAATGCCTTCTGTTTGGGTTTAGGTAAAAAGGATAGGATATTTTTGGGCGTTGCAAAGGGTGTTGGCAATCCCGTGTTTTATGTGGGCTCAAAGACGGGCAAAGACGGCATACACGGTGCAACTATGGCTTCTGCTTCGTTTGATGAAAATTTTGAAGATGAAAGACCAGCCGTTCAGGTGGGAGACCCATTTACCGAGAAGCTTTTACTTGAGGCATGCCTTGAGCTTATGAATAGGGATATAATAGAGGGTATCCAGGATATGGGGGCTGCTGGCTTAACATCAAGCTCGTTTGAGATGGCAGACAGGGGCGGTGTTGGACTTGAGCTGTATTTGGATAGGGTTCCGGTTAGAGAAAAGTTAACCCCCAGCGAGATAATGCTGTCTGAATCCCAGGAGAGAATGCTTATCATTGCAAAGAAGGGCAGGGAAGAAGAGATAAAGCAGGTTTTTAGAAAATGGAGTCTGGATGCTGAGGTTATTGGAAAGGTAATAGAAGAGAAAAGTATAAAACTGTTTTGGAAAGATGAGCTTATAGCAGACATAGATGTGGGATTAATGGCATCTAACTCGCCTGTTTACAGAAGACCCACAAAAAAACCCACTTACATAGAAACAATAGAGGATTTTAATTTTGAAAACTTGGAGGAGCCTTCCAATTATAATGATGTCTTGATCAAGCTATTCTCAACGCCGGAGTTTTCAACTAAAAAACCACTCTATGAGCAATACGATTCAACTGTTCAGGATAATACAATTCTAAAACCCGGTAGCGATGCAGCCCTGATAAGGATAAAAGAAACGGGTAAAGGGATAGCTGCAAGCCTGGATGTAAACCCGCGCTATGTTTACATAAATCCCCAAAAGGGAACGGAATTGGCTGTTCTTGAGTCTTTTAGAAACCTGATAACAGTGGGTGCAACACCTGTGGCTTTAACGGATTGTTTGAACTTTGGTAACCCTGAAAACCCCGAGATTATGTGGCAGTTTGAGCAGTCGATTATAGGTATGAAGACAGCCTGTGAGAATTTGGGTGTTGCTGTTGTTAGTGGTAATGTGAGCTTTTACAACGAAACAAGCGGCAAAAATATACACCCAACACCTGCTGTTGGTATGGTTGGGGTTATCTCAAAACCACTGAATGCTCCAAGTATAGGCTTTAAAAAGGATCGCTCTGATATCTATCTTGTGGGCAGGATAAATCCAAACGAGTTGGGCGGCAGTGCTTACCTTAAGTGGATTTTTAATAAAACAGCTGGAAGGCTCCCTCAAGTGGATTACCAACTGCATAAAAAGTTGCTGAGTTTCATGGTTGAGGCGGTTGATAGTGGTTTGATCAGGGCAGCCCACGATGTATCAGAGGGGGGTATCCTGATAACACTTGCCGAGATGTGCGTCTCCTCTTTGAAGGGTGCTAAGGTTGAGCTTTATATAAAGGGCAGAAAGGACCTTTATCTGTTTAGCGAGTCTCAAGGCGCTATTGTAATTGAGGCAGACAGCGATGTAATAGCTCTGGCTGAAAGGTTTGACCTGACCATATCGAGGATCGGCACGGTGGAAGGTTATAGATTGAAGGTTAACGATATAATCGATATAGATGTTCTTAGACTGAAAAAAGAAAACGAGAGGTTCTTTGGAGAGGTCTTTGGCTGGTCTGATGAATGTGTTTGATAATATAAAGGTTGCAGATGATGAGATATTTGAGACTATTGCAAACTCGGGAGATGTTAGGATAGAAAGGATAATCTCAAACGGACAGACCTCACCCAAAGGATTTTTTTATGATCAGGATGAGTATGAGTTTGTTATTCTGCTTAAAGGTGAGGCTGAGCTTTTATTTGAAGATTCAGGTAGGATAAGGTTAAAAGAGGGTGATTATCTCATAATAGAGCCACACAGAAGACACAGGGTTGAATACACATCAAAGCCAGCCATCTGGTTGTGCGTATTTTACAGATGAGTCAGAAGATAGAGCTATTTAAAAACCCTTCTTTGATAAAGGATATACCGAAGTTTCCCGGTGTTTATATAATCTTCTCATCCAATGATGAGATACTTTATGTGGGTAAGGCAAAATCCTTAAGGGATAGGCTCAAATCCTATCTGAATCCAAAGGAGATGTATGCGCTTAAGGTCTCACTGATAGAGGAAGCCTGTAGCGTCGAGATTATTACGGTCAACTCAGAACTTGAAGCCCTTCTGCTTGAGTCCAATCTCATAAAGGAGTATCGGCCACCATACAACATAGTTTTGAGGGATGACAAAAGTTATCCCTATTTGAGGATAAGTTTTAGCGAGAGGTTTCCAAGGCTTTGGATAGCACGCAGAATTAAGAATAAAAAAGATTTCTATTTTGGCCCTATAACGCCAGCTGATAAACTTAAAACCTTGATAAAACTGCTAAAGAACTCATTTAAAATAGCTCAAAAGAACGATAAGCAGTGTCAGGGTTCATCATCGGCCTGTATTTACTATCAGATGGGGAAGTGTTTAGCGCCATGCATTGGAAATATCTCGCAGGAGGATTACCTAAAGATCATAGAGGAGATAAAGCATATACTTACAAATCCAAAGAAGATAAAAAAACAGCTATTGGATGAGCTAAACGGTTATATTGAAAGGCTTGAGTTTGAGAAGGCTATCCAGGTCAGGGATAAGCTTAAGGCTATAGAACTACTTGAGAATAAGCAAAGCGTCTCTGAAATCGGTGAGGATTTTTGTGATGTGATTACATTTGAAAGAAGCGGCGTTGTGGTTTGTGTTTATATTATGAGCATAAGGTTTTCCAATGTCGTAGGGAATAGAACATACTTTTTTTACACAGATAGCATAGATGATGGGTTTAAAGAGAGCTTTATAGTTCAATATTACCTAAATCAGCAGCAAGTGATCCCCGATGTTTTGTTGGTGGATGAGGGTTTGAACCATTTGATTTTAAAGGATGCTTTAGCCAATCAGAAAAGCGTGGATGTTATAGCCCCAAAGAAAGGGGCAAGAAAGAGATTGCTTGAGCTTGCAAAGAAGAACGCCAAGATGAATCTGGATATTCACATGAATCAGTTCAAACACAACATTGATATGTTGGAGAAGCTAAAAAAAGCACTGAATCTGGCAAAAACCCCGTATTTTATAGATGTTGCAGACATATCCCATACAGGATTTGAAAATGTCGTGGGCGGGGTTGTAAGATATACCGTTTCAGGCTTTGATAGGTCTATGTATAGACGGTATAAGCTGGATGCAAAGTTTGAGAAGGAAGCCATGTTTGAGATGCTTTCAAGGCATAAAAGACTGCTTCTTAACTCTGCACATAAGCTGGCGGATCTGATTCTTGTTGATGGTGGTATGGTTCAAGTAAATACAGCTAAAGAGGTGTTTAAAAACCTGCCGGTTATTGGCATATCCAAAGAGAAGATAGATGGGAAAGCAAAGAGAAGTTTAGGTGATGTTAAGGATAGGATATACTCAGAAAACGGCGTTGTTGAAGTTGATGGAGAAGTTTTGTCGTTTTTACAAAAGCTCAGGGATGAGGTGCATAGATTTGCCATTGAATATCACAGAAAAAAAAGAGAGGACTATGTGCTTGCAAGTGCTCTGGATAGGATCGAGTTTATAGGGCCAAAGAGAAAAAAGGCACTGTTTGAGAAGTTTGGTAGTATAGATAACATAAAAACAGCTTCAATTGAAGAGATAAGCTCAGTTAAAGGGATAAGTAGAAAGATAGCTTCAATTATAAAAGAAAAGCTTAAAGAGACTTAAATATCTTGACATAATTTTGAATAATACATAGTATTGTTAATAGTTATTTTTTTATGAATTAACAATGGAGGTGGTATGGTAAGGGTTATTTTATCTTTGGTGTTTGTTTTTATCTTTAGTTTTTCTGCAACAGCAGATAATTTGAAGGTTGGAGTTTATCTTTCTACAACAGGTCCTGTAGCTGCATGGGGAAGACTTGAATGGGATGGTATAAAGGTAGCTCATTCACTAAAAGGAAAAGTTAGAGGAAAGTCGGTAAAGCTTATTCTTGAGGATGTTGGTAGTAGACCTGAAGGTGCCGCATTGGCGGCTGAAAAATTGGTTAATGAGGGCATAAGGTTTGTAGTTGGCCCTGTTGCAAGTTTTGCAGCATTTGCTGCTATTCCAATATTTGAAAAGTACGGTGTTGTTGATGTAATACCCACGGCGAATGCTAAAGGATTGAGTGAAAACCGCACATTTATATCAAGAGTATGTTTTAATAATGCCCAGCAAGCACGTGTTATGGCAAACTATATAGCATCAGCAAAACTAAAAAAAGGCGTGATTGTAGAGGATATATCTCAGGATTATTCAGTAGATTTAACAAACAACTTTATCAAAGAATTTAAAAAATGCGGAGGAACAGTAATAAAAATTTTTAGAATTTCAAGTTCTGATAGCGATTTCTTGGCTTTGGCTACGCAGATAAAAAGGCTTAACCCAGATTTTGTCTATTTAACTACATATTACAACTCAATTGCCTTAACATTGAAAGACTTAAGGGCTATGGGTTACAAAAATAAGGTATTTGCCGGTTCTGCGGCATCCTCCCAAGCTTTAATAGATATAGCCAAAGATGCAGCAGAGGGTTTGGTTTTTACAGATGATTTTGATCCGCTAATACCTCAGGGTAGATTATCAAAGAATTTCATTGATATCTTTAAAAAAAGATACGACAGATTCCCTGATTCACCAGAAGCTTTGGCAGCTGATGCTTATCTTTTGCTTATAAACTCTATTGAAAAATCCAGGAAATTAACTCCCATAGATGTGGCGAATGAAGCAAGGAATGCAGTATTTTATGGTGTTACTGGTAAGATAATAATCAAAAACGGTATAGTGAAAAGAACCATTGTTCTAAGGAAAGTGGAAAATTCACAATTTAGACCTGTAGCTGTCTTTGAGCCATAAAAAAGGCGGGCTAAAACCCGCCTTTATAGGTGTTTTACTCTATCGTCACAAGTTTTGCTTCAGCTTCAATAACCTCTCCGGCCTCAACAAATACCTCTGTAACCTTACCATCTTTGGGTGATCTAATCTCGTTTTGCATCTTCATAGCCTCAAGAATCAAAACAATATCACCTTCTTTAACCTCATCACCTTCGTTGACTTTAACATCAATAATTTTTCCGGGCATTTCAGACTTAAGCGTGTATGCACCCTCAAGGCCACCGGCGCCACCCCTCTTTTCGAGCATCCTCTTTTTGAGCTCATCCATAACCTCTATTTTAAAGAGATCTCCCTCGTTATAAACATAATAAAGACCGTCTTTGTAATCTAAATTAACCTCATACGATTTACCGTTAATTATTAGAGAATAAACTGAGCTTTCTGTCAACTGTGCATCTACTATGTAAGACTTCTCATCTATTATCACTTCAAATTTATTAGGCTCTATCTCTTTTACATCTATCTTGTATTCTACATTATCAAGCGTAGCTATATACATACTCTACTCCTTCCTTTTTACGTTGAGTATTTGTATAGATCGCCAAAGCCAATCCCAAACATAGCAGCTCTTCTTCCAGCCTCTTTCCATGGGCTTCCGCCTGAGCATGTTTCAACAAACCTCTGATATTGATTCCTTAACTCTTGTTCTCTTAGGTATTCTTTGATTGCTGCAGCAGCCAATGCAGCTTCGGCTGATCCTTCCTTTGTGGGTTTCTCTGGCAACACCTCTTTATCAATGAAGTCTGTACTTATATCACCTTTTTTAAAACTTTCATTTCTTAATACTCTTTGATGGAATGGTATTGTTGTTTTAATACCTTTAACTACGAATTCGCCCAAAGCCCTTTGCATTCTATTTATAGCGCATTCCCTATCTACATCCCACACGATAAGCTTTGCAATGATTGGATCGTAATATAGTGGTACATTTCCTCTTGAATAAACACCGCTATCAACCCTAACGCCAGGACCTCCAGGTAGTCTGAGTCCTGTAATCTCACCCGGCGATGGCATGAAGTTGTTATCTGGGTCTTCTGCATAGATTCTACATTCTATAGCATGACCTACCTGTTTAATATCTTCCTGTTTAAATGGAATAGGCTTGCCTTCTGCTATTTCAATCTGAAGCTTAATGAGATCTATTCCTGTAACCATCTCTGTAACTGGGTGCTCAACCTGAATTCTTGTGTTTACCTCTAAGAAGTAGAAGTTCATATCCTTATCAACTAGAAACTCAACTGTTCCTACACTGTCGTAATTTGCAGCTTTCACAGCTTTTATTGCTGCCTCACCCATTTTATGCCTTACTTCGTCGTTTATAGCCATAGACGGGGATTCCTCTATAACTTTTTGATGTCTTCTTTGGATAGAACATTCCCTTTCATAGAAGTGAACGGCGTTTCCATGCTTGTCTACAGCTATCTGAATCTCAACGTGTCTTGGTTTAACTATAGCTTTCTCTATATACATCCTATCATCACCAAAAGCACTTAAGGCCTCACCTTTGGCTAAATCATAAACTTCTTTAAATTCCTCAGCTGAATTAATAAGCCTCATTCCCTTGCCGCCACCACCTGCGGAGGCTTTAAACATTATAGGGTAACCGACCTCTTCGGCTACTTTCAGCGCCTCTTCCAAGCTTTCTACAGGATCTTTTGTTCCAGGAACAACAGGAACACCAGCCTCTATCATTTTTTGGCGTGATCTTGTTTTATCACCGAGTATGTACATAGATTCCGTATTAGGTCCTATAAATGTTATGCCTGCAGCTTCACATGCCTTAACAAATTCGGAGTTTTCAGCCAAAAAACCATACCCTGGATGCACAGCATCACACCCTGATTTGATGGCAACTTCCATTATTTTATCTATTCTTAAATAGGAGTCTGCAGGGGCTGGAGGTCCTATAAAATAAGCCTCATCAGCATATCTAACATGTAACGCATCCCTATCTGCCTCAGAATAGACAGCAACTGTTTCTATTCCCATTTTCCTACAGGCGCGCATAACCCTAATGGCTATCTCACCCCTGTTGGCCACTAAAACCTTTTTAAAGTTTTTTACAGTCATTATTTGCCTCCCTTATTTATAGAGGAATATTTCCATGTTTCTTCTGAGGATTGGATTCCCTCTTATTCTTTGTTAGTTCTAATGCCTGGATAAGTTTCAATCTTGTATCAGCAGGATCGATAATCTCGTCAATATAACCAAGACCTGCAGCTACATAAGGATTGGCGAATTTATCTCTATACATTTTAACCAGTTCAGCCTTCTTGGCAACAGGATCTTCAGCCTCTGCCAAATCTTTTCTGTAAAGTATGTTAACAGCACCATCAGGACCCATAACAGCAATTTCTGCTATCGGGTATGCATAGTTTACATCAGCTCTAAAATGCTTTGATGCCATAACATCATAGGCACCGCCGTATGCTTTTCTAACAATAAGTGTAATTTTTGGAACTGTGGCCTCAGCATAAGCATAAAGCAGCTTTGCTCCGTGAACGATAACGCCGTTATGCTCCTGAGCAACACCCGGCATATATCCCGGTTGGTCTTCAAGTGTAACTATTGGTATATTGAAAGCATCACAGAATCTTATGAATCTGGCAGCTTTTATTGCAGCCTTGTAATCTAAGGCACCGGCAAAGAACATAGGCTGATTAGCAACGATTCCAACGCTTCTTCCGCCAAGCCTTGCAAAGCCAATGATCATGTTCTTTGCATAGTTTTCTTGAATCTCAAAGAAATACCCATCATCAACAATCTTTTTAATTAAATCTTTCATATTATAAGGCTTGTTCGGATCTGAAGGAACCAAGTCGTATATAGATTCATCCCTTCTATTTGCCGGATCATCTGTTGGCTTAAATGGAGGATCTTCCATATTATTCTGAGGTATAAACTGCAGCAATTCCCTAACTAACATCAATGCATCTTCATCGTTTTCTGCTGCAAAATGGGCAACATTTGTTTTACTTGTATGAACATCAGCACCACCAAGATCTTCTTTTGTTATCTTCTCACCTGTAACTGCTTCAATTACATCAGGTCCTGTAATAAACATAAAGCTTGTATTTTTAACCATTATGGTAAAGTCTGTAACGGCTGGAGAATAAACAGCTCCACCAGCAGTTGGACCCATTATTACCGAAATCTGAGGAATAACACCGGAGAAGAGAACGTTTCTTAAAAATATATCAGCATAACCGGCTAAAGATTCAACACCTTCCTGAATTCTTGCGCCGCCTGAATCGTTCAAACCAATGACAGGAGCTCCTGTTTTTGCAGCTAAATCCATAATCTTGCAAATCTTCTTCGCATGTGCGCCTGATAAAGAACCACCAAATACGGTAAAATCTTGACTGAATACATAAACAAGCCTTCCATCTATCGTTCCATATCCTGTAACTACACTATCGCCCAAGATTTTTTGCTTTTCCATACCAAAATCAGTACATCGATGGGTAACAAACTTATCAAACTCAACGAAGCTTCCCTCATCAAGCAGCAACTTAATTCTTTCTCTAGCGGTTAATTTCCCTTGTGCATGTTGCTTTTCAATCCTTTTTTCACCACCGCCTAATTCTGCTTGAGCTTCTAACTTTTTGAGCTCTTCCAACTTATCGCGCATTGTATAACCTCCTCTAACCTATTTTCAGCCAAACTATACAAAAAATTAAATAAAATGTCAATTATGTAGTTTTTATTAATTTTATAACAAAAATTTCTAAATATAGAAACAAATAAAGACAATTTTACTCAAAATTTAAATTAGCTTTAACTTAAACCTTTAGCTTTTTAACAATAGATGTTAAAATTTAAATTGATTATTTCATTGTTTAAAATATTGAAAATTTAACTTCATCAGTCCGAATTCTTTTGAAAAATTCTGCTATTTTTTTTATTATTTTGCGGATAGAACTAATCGGAGGTTGAAATGCAGAGAGATGTTTTTAGAGAATATGATATAAGGGGTATCTGGGAAAGGGATATAGATAAAGAATTCTGCTTCCTTCTTGGTAGAGCTTTTGGTATTTATCTGAAGGAAAACTTGAAAAAACCAAGCGGCATTATAAGCATAGGTTACGATGCTAGGTTGTCTTCAAAGGATATACTTAAATCTTTAAGTGATGGGTTGAGTTGTGAAAATATAGATATTATCAATATAGGTCTTGTGCCAACTCCCGTTCAATATTTTTCTTTGTTTAATTTGGATATTGATGGCGGTATTATGATAACAGCATCCCACAACCCTAAAGAATACAACGGTTTTAAACTGTCATTGAAAAAAGAGACGTTGTTTGGGGCTGAGATTCAAAGAATAGCTGACATAATGGAGAAGTTGGGTTCTGCCTGTGATATAAGGGCAGGCAGGGTAAAGCAGGCTGATGTACTTTCGGAGTATAAGAAATTTATGCTTGATCAATTTGGATATTTGAAGGATTACAATAGCAAACCAAAGATAGCCCTGGATGGTGGAAATGGAACAGCCGGATTTGTGGGCTATGATATATTTAAAGAGTTGGGATATGAGGTTGAAGGGTTGTTTATCGAACCGGATGGCAACTTTCCCAACCACCACCCAGACCCAACCGTTGAGAAGAATTTAACCGACTTGCGCAGGGTTATAAAAGAGAAAAATATAGATGTGGGCATAGGTTATGATGGCGATGGAGATAGGATTGGAGTTGTTTTGAAGGATGGTTCGATTTTATGGGGTGATCAGTTATTGCTTTTGTTTGCCCAGCATATAGCAAAAAAGAGGACAGATGTTAAGGTTGTGGCTGATGTTAAGTGTTCCGATGTGATTTTTCAAAAGATGAAGGAGTGTGGTGCAAAACCTATTATGTATAAAACAGGTCATTCCTTAATAAAGTCAAAAATGAAACAGGAAGGTGCAATCTTAGCTGGTGAGATGAGCGGCCATATATTCATAGGTGATAGGTATTTTGGGTATGATGATGCAATTTATGTGTCCTTAAGGCTTGTTGAGATCTTAACCACAGAAGGTATTGATTTAGTTCAGTGGAAAGAGAGTCTTCCCAAAGTTTATAACACACCTGAGATAAGGATTGACTGCCCCGATGAGAAAAAAACACAAGTTATCACTAAAATAAAATCGTATTTGAACAGAAATAAAGATAAAATTGGAATTTTAGAGATAAACACGATAGATGGGGTTAGGTTCAAAACCGATTACGGCTGGGGGTTGGTTAGAGCCAGCAATACCCAACCAGCGTTGGTGATGAGGTTTGAAGCAAGTTCTGAGGAGAAGCTGAAAGAGTTAAAGGATAAAATCATTAACACTGTTAAGGGGTTTATAAATGAGTAATTTTGAGCAGATAGAAAAAAAGATTGAAGCTGGAGAACCTATAGATTTTGAAGATGCAAGGTTTATACTATCATCATACGATTTGATAAGAATAGGCAAAATAGCACGCTCTATAAAACTGAAAAAAACCTCCAAAAAGGTCTACTTTGTATTTAATAAGCATATCAACTATACAAACCTATGTATATCTAAATGCAAATTCTGTGCGTTTTATAGGCTCGGCGATGAAGAGGATGCCTATACAATGGAGATCGATGAGATAATCGACGAGATTGCAAAGATGCCTGATGGTATAAAAGAGGTTCACATAGTAGGCGGATTGCATCCCTCAAAGCCGTTTTCCTATTACCTAAATATGGTTTCTGCAATAAAGAGGAATTTTCCTTCGGTTAATGTCAAGGCGTTTACGGCTGTTGAGATAGATTACTTCTCCAAGCTATCAGGTTTGGATTATGAAGGTGTTTTAAAGGAATTGAAAAAGGCAGGGCTTGATTCCATGCCTGGCGGAGGGGCTGAGGTTTTCTCAGAGAGGGTTAGAAAAAAGCTATATCCCAACAAGATCCCTTATGAAAAATGGGCTGAGGTACACGCAATAGCCCATAGATTAAATATTCCGACCAATGCAACACTGCTTTTTGGTCATATAGAAACGGATGATGAAATAATTGACCATCTATTTAAGCTTAGAAAACTACAACAGGAGCATCCGGGCTTTTTGTGTTTTATACCATTAAGTTTTCATCCGGCAAATACGCCGCTTGAGGGCAAGATCCAGAAGGTTGATGCAGTTAAAGAGTTAAAGGTTTTAGCTCTATCAAGAATAATCCTTGATAATTTTCCACACATAAAGGCTTACTGGGTAATGCTATCTCCCAAAATTGGTCAGATCGGCCTGCATTTCGGCGCAGATGATATAGATGGAACCATAGGCCAGGAAAGGGTGACCCATGCAGCAGGCGCAAAAAGCCCGTTAGGCCTTGCAAGGGATAATATGGTGGAGATGATAAAAAATGCCGGTTTTATTCCGGTTGAGCGCGACGCTTTATATAACGAGATTGAGGTGTATGACTAATGGAAAAAATTTATGAAAAAATAAGGAATTTTGAAAGAATAAATAAAGAGGAGGGCGTTAGGCTTTTAAAGGAGGGAGATTTTTTAATTTTAGGCGAACTTGCGAGTACGATTAGATTTAAAAAGCACCCGGAAAACATAGTAACCTTTATACTTGATACGAATATAAACTATACCAACATCTGCTATGTTGGCTGCTCTTTCTGTGCTTTTTATAGAAAAAAGACCGATCCTGATGCATATACGCTCAGCATTGATGATCTGATTAAAAAGATAGAGGAAGCAGAGAGTAAGGGGATTGAGACGGCGTTGATTCAGGGTGGCTTAAACCCTGAGCTTCCATATTCGTATTACATAGAGATGGTTAAGGAGCTATCAAAAAGCAGGGTTCATGTGCATGCGTTTTCACCGCCTGAGATAGACCTGATGTGCAAAATATCCAGAAAAAGTGTTGATGAGGTGTTTGAGGATTTGAAAAATGCCGGGCTAACTACGATGCCTGGTGGTGGGGCTGAGATACTTACAGAAAGGGTAAGAAACAGGATATCACCCAAGAAAATCAATACCAACAGGTGGCTTGAGATTATGGAAACGGCTCATAGGCATGGCATAAAGACAACAGCTACAATGATGTTTGGTCATATAGAAACAGAAGAAGATATTATAGAACACTTGGACAGGATAAGGTCTGTTCAGGATAAAACCTCTGGATTCAGTGCATTTATAGCATGGGATTTCAAAAAGGAGAACAACGAGCTTGGAAAGATTATAAATAGAACGGTAAGCGGCATAGACTATTTAAAGATAGTCGCCATCTCAAGGATATATCTTGACAATTTTAACAACATACAGGCAAGTTGGGCTTCTCAAGGTAAGGATGTTGGCGAGGTGGCTTTACACTTTGGTGCAAACGATATGGGCAGTATGCTTGTTGAGGAGAATGTAATGAGGCAGGCTGGTTTTAGAGCGTTAGCAAGTGTTGAAGAGATTGCCGATATCATAAAAAAAGCAGGCTTTAAACCAGCCTTGAGGAGCACCGATTACCGGATAGTAAAATATTTGTAAGGTTTTCAAATTAAATTTACGCTTGAAAATGCAACTGAAATGTGTTATTTATTTAACCGCAAAAGAGAAGCGGAGGAGTGGCCGAGTCTGGCTTAAGGCGGCGGTCTTGAAAACCGCTGAGCTCGCAAGGGCTCCGTGGGTTCGAATCCTACCTCCTCCGCCATTTCCTGTTTTTTGGAGAGGTGGCCGAGCTGGCTGAAGGCGCTCGCCTGCTAAGCGAGTGTGTGGGCTAAAACCTGCACCGAGGGTTCGAATCCCTCCCTCTCCGCCAATTGGTATTCTGGGGGGAATTTAAAAGGGCACGCCAGCCGATTTTCCCTTCAAAGTGGAATTTTTTACCTTTTAAAATAAAGTTCGAGCCGATATTTTTTAGAAATGTTCGAATTTGAGAATTGTCGCTCTGCGACAATAGAATTTTGGCTTGGCTACTAGCTAAAATCATTTCTTTCATTGGTTCGAGCCAATTATTTCCTGCTTGTTCAAAATCTTTAATCTTCTGTTGAATTTCCAGTTTTTCATTAAGGAGTTTCTGTTTTTTAGCTTGATATTCCTCCGGTTCAATGCCTTTGCCCTCAATATAAAGATCAAGCAATCTGTCCATTTTCTTTTCAATTGCCGCCTTTTGATCTAAAAGATTTTGAACAAGTGATTTTGTTTCTTGTTTGGCCTGCTCCTTCTCTTTCTCAATTTCTGCCAACATCTTCTCTGCCCATTCATCAGGCAAGGAAACTTTTTGAATTATTGCTTTTAGCTGTTCAACAAGTTTTTCTTCCCTCAAATACTTTTCATTGCATTTTTGCTTTTTCTTGGTGCAACGGTAATAAATATGTCCCTTTTGAATTTCAGCAGTAATCATGCAACCGCAATTTCCGCAACGCATAAGTCCAGAAAAAGCAAAGTTATGTTTTCTTTTCCGCTTTCTCTTGCCTCTGTTATTCATTACCTGTTGAACAGCATCAAAAAGTTTCTTGGAAATAATTGGCTCGTGGCTTCCATCGTACATTTTGCCATTAAACCTAAAGACACCATAGTAAAATGGATTTTTAAGCATTCGCTGGACACAGGAAACAGAAAGCACCTTGCCTTTGTAGCTTCGTAGCCCTGCGTCTTTTAAAATTTTGGCAATTGCTTTTAGAGTGTATTCTCCAGTTGCGTATAATTCAAACGCTTTTCTGATAAGCGGTGCTTTCTCTGGATCAATATCTATGCCTTTTGTCTTATGGTTGTTAAGATATCCAAGAGGGGCAAAGCTGGGCCAAATGCCTTTTCGTAGTTTTGCTCTGTGTCCTCGTTTAATGTTTTCTGAAAGATTATCTATGTAATATTTGCTTTGCCCAAAGGCAATGTTCAACATAAACTTGCCTTGTGGCGTATTATCAAACCAAAAAGTAGGGAATTTTAAATCTTTAAGTTTTCCTGTGTCCAGCAGATAGATAATCCTTCCGCCATCAATGGAATTTCTTGCCAATCTATCAGGATGCCAAGCCAAAATTCCTTGGGCTTCGCCCTTTTCAATTCTGTCTAACATTTCGCCGAACACAGTTCGGCCAGGTTCTTTGGCAGTTTTTGCCTCGCAAAGCGAGGCGACGATTTCAAGTTTTTCTTTGGCGGCAAATTCTTTTAGCTCAGCAAGCTGAGCTTCAATTGATAAAACCTGTCTTTCTTCGCTGTCTGTTGATTTTCTGGCATAAATGAAATATTTCATAGTTTTACCTTAAGAATAGATTTCGGAAAAGCCCGCTTTTGGCCTGCGTGCTTCGCACGCAAAGGTAAAAAATATTTGAAGGGAAAATCGGCTGGCGTGCCCTTTTAAATTCCCCCCAGAATACCAATTGGCGGAGTCTGTTCGAAAAAATTCGAACCGATTTCGCCCAAAACCGATAAAACTCGCGGGGCGGGCGGCATTCCCCTTGAGACCTCGCCCTTTAAGCCCGCCCCGCGGAAGGCGACCTTTTCGGATTGAAAAACTGCCAAAGAACCTGAAAAAATATCGGCTCGAACTTTATTTTGGCCAAAAGCGGGCTTTTTCTCATCTTTGACTTGTAAAAATTTGCTTGCTTTCATTATATTTGTTAGTATAATAATGAAAGAAGAAAATATCAACAATTTTATGGTGGCAAAATATGGAAAATAATCAAGGCAATAAATTAGGGAAGAAGATCAAAAAATTAAGAACTGGTCTTGGGTTATCTCAAGACGAACTTGCCCGTAAAGCTGATGTGCCTTATACGACTTTAACAAAAATCGAAACAGGCGTTATTAAAAAGCCCTCGGTGTATGTGGTAGCGAAAATTGCGAAGGCGTTAAATATAACAATCGAGGAATTAATAAATTCAAAATAAGCAATATGAATATCGCACACAAAATAATGTCATCATTTTTAGATAAAAAAGAAGAATTTAATAATAAATTCGCAAATAAAGACACATTTACCTCATTCATACCTGTACATCTTGAATTTAATAAAGAGTTTCCAATTAAAAACTCGAAAGGAGAACCTAATGAAGAATTTTATAAATGGCAGTTCTTTTATGCATTAGTTAATTCTGGTCTTTATTCGAAGGATTATTTAGGTTGTGAAGTTTACTTGCCTAAAGGAAATAAAAATTCTGCACCAATTAAATTAGATGGCGCTATTTTTGATGATAAAAATTGGTTTGAGATATACAAAAGATTTTGGGACGAAAGAAAACAGGACGATTTAGATTGGTTAAGAAAACACTTAGTAGGAGTAATAGAATTCAAGAAAGAGAATAGTAAAGATATTGAAACTGTTTTTAACCAACAATTAAAAGCGTATATGAAAGAGTCTGAAGCCGATTTCTGTATAGGGTTTTTATATGATACAGAAAGGCTTTATATTTTCCAAAAGAAGAATGGTAAAATACTGAGATATGATGAATCTTATAATCAAAAAGGTGAAAAAAGTACAACTAAAGATTTATCGTTACATTTGACTGACCCATATTCTAATATTCCTTCGTTTGAAGAGCTTATTAATCAAGTCAATAAACCATTAGAAATAGACAGAACAAGTAGAACTATAAATGATCTTGGAAAGATTTCTGGCGTGCATTCTACCCAGCTTAATGATGCAATGTCCAACATTTTGAGAACAATGGACAAAGTAAGCATGGTTAATCAAAAAGGTTACGAGTTACTTATACAGATTCTTGCTTTAAAGATATTTGATGAAAAAAGAAATGAAAAAAATAACAGGGAAAAATTAAAATTCTACATAACAAATAAGGAAGCTAATTATTCAAATCTAAATGATGAAAAAATAGAACCCTTCTTAAAAAGAATGCAAAAATTATTCGAAGATGCCCAAAGCACATACTACACTATTTTAAAAGAACAGAAAATAAATCTTAGAAATAATGCACATGTGAAAATATTAGTAGAAACCGTAAAGCAATTTCAGGATTTCTCTTTTGTAAAATCACATAAAACAGATTTATATCAATTAATATTTTATCGTTTTGCAAGCGCCTTTTCAAAAGAACAAAAAGGGCAATTTATCACACCTTTACCTTTAATTGATTTTTTAGTTGAGATAGTAAATCCAAGAAACGGGGAAACCGTAATCGATCCTACTGCAGGAGTTGCAGACTTTTTATCGGTTTCTTATGTGAATTCAAATAGTAAATTGGATGATAATAACATTTATGGAGTCGATAATGATGAACAAATGGTTATGCTTGCTCAGTTGAATATGCTTCTTAATGGAGACGGAAACGCTAAGTTATATTATATTCCTGATAAAGGTTCAATAACCCATAAAATATCCATTAAAAATGAGCCAGTAGAATTGATTCCTGATTTACATAGTAAGGGGAATTGGGATAATTGGAGAGATGATACTAAGTTGCTGAAGTTTGATGTTGTGTTAACAAATCCTCCATTTGGAGAAGATAGGAAATGGGAACCAAAAACAACAGAAGAAAAAAAATTAGCTGAACTTTATGAATTATGGCATATTGCAAGAGCCGGGAATTGGATAGACTTAGGGCTTGTCTTTTTGGAGAATGCATACAGAATCTTAAAAGAAAATGGAAGGTTGGGAATCGTTTTATCAAATTCTATTGCTTCTATTGACAGATGGGAAAAAGCAAGAAAATGGTTAATTGATAAAATGAGAATTGTTGCTTTGTTTGATTTACCCGCAAATGTTTTTGCAGATACAGGAGTTAATACTACTTTGATAGTTGCTTATAAACCAAATCCTAAAGAACTAAAAAGATTGAAAGAACAAAATTATGAGGTTTTTGTTAAAGATATTCAAAAAGTAGGTTATGAAGTAAAAACAAAAAAAAGAGTAAAATACTTTGAGCCAATTTACAAAATAGATAAAGAAACTTTTGAAGTTGTACAAGATGAGGAAGGAAGGCCTGTTTTAGATGAGGAATTTACACAAACCATTAAGGAATTTAGAGAATGGGCTCTTACTCAAGAGGAAACATTAAAAGATTTGTTTCTAAAAGAGAAGTAACATGACATCCTATGTTGTTGTTCCAAAAACTTTAAACATAAGTGAAATTGAAAATAAAGGTTTTGCGTTATCTCCCTCATTGTTTAGAAGAGTGGAGATTAAGAATCAAAATGTTAAAACGGTAAGCGGATTACTAACGCAAGAACCAATAGCAGGTAAAGAAGTTGGTTCAAATTCTTATATTGATATTGAAACAGGGTATAAGTTTATTAGAACAAAAGCTTTTACACCGTATAGTTTCTTGCCAGATTTAAGTATTAATGGAAGTTTTGAATATTTAAGACCTAAAGATTTTGAAAATGCTAAAGGCAAAAATAGTCAAAGAATTATTAAAGAAGGAGATATTTTATTTGTTACAGGAGGCAATGTCGGTGAAGTTGTTATTGCGGATGAAATTTTAGATAATTCAATACCATCATCACATATTCTCAAATTATTTTTTGACAACAAAATTAAATACTATATCTTGGCATTTTTAAAAAATGAATTTTGTAAAATTCAATCTAATTTCGGACCTATAGGTGCAATAGGAGGTTTAGATACTTTTGACAAAGACACTTTACTAAGTATTTCTATTCCCTTTCCAAATCAAAAAAATTCAGACGAAGTAATAGAGTATGTAGAACTTTTAACAAAAGCAATCATAAACAAAGAAAAAGAAATCAGAAGAAAGCATAAATTAATTCTTGAAAAGATAGAAAAAGAACTTTTAGAAAATCAAAAGCCAAATAAATTTGAGTATAAATTGCCAGATATCCTAGAGATTGAAAAAGTAGGAAGATTAGATACGAAGCTTTATAAAAGGAATTTTAAATATTACGAGTTTTTAATTCAAAATTATAAAGGTGGTTTTTTCTATTTAGAAGAATCGGATCTAAGAGGTGGCTCAACACCTAAGCAAAATGAGAGGATTTTTGGTAAAGGCGAGTTTACTTGGGTAACTCCAACATTCATATCTAAATATGGTTATTTAGATAATATAGAAAAAATAGCTATAAAAAGTAAAAAAAACAACATCAAAAGAAATTGTTTAATATTAATAAATAGAGGAAACAAAGAAGATTTGATAAGAGGTTTTTATTATGATTATAAAGATTTAGGAGAGGGTCACCATAATCAAGGATGTTACAGGATAGAAAATGGGAATTATAATTTGATTTTTTTGACAGCTTTGCTTAATTCTCAATTTTATAGAAATTTTGTTTCTAATTTATCTGTTGGTTCTAAAATGCCAGAAATCAAAATATCTCAAATTATTAACATTCCTTTCCCAAACTTCCCAGAATCAAAACAAAAAGAAATTGCTGAGCTTTATTATAATCCTGTTGATTATCCTACTGACTTAAATCTTAATAATTTCTTGGAAGAAGATTCTAAATGGAATGAAAAAGCAGGGATTTTACAACTTGATTTGTCCGCTAAGAAATTAAAAGAAAGATTAAATGAAGTAATATATCAAATTGTAATGGATGAAGAGATTAGTATTCATTTTAACTTTACACTTTAACCTATGAAAACCTTTAAAGATTTAGCTTACGAAATATTAAAGGAAGCTGGAAAGCCCTTGCACAGCCGAGAGATTACTAGACGAGCTTTAAAGCTGGGGCTTGCCCGCCTGTTGTTGATATTAACCGCTTAGGCGAAAAATCTCCTTTTATTAAAGCAGCACCCTCTACTTTTGCCATAAACCCAAACTACAAAGAGCCGCAAACGAAAAAAGGAGCTAAAGAAGAAAAAGAAAACAAAATTACTATTTCGCCCAATGTTTCTACTAAACAAAAAGGCGATATTGCCGAAGCGCGTATTGCCGAGCTTGTTAGTTTGTATGGAGAAACGACCCTTTCTTGTTATAAGCCAATTTCTGATGATGAAGGGATTGATTTGATCGTTAAAGAAAAAGGAAGCTTAAAAACAATGTTTTTGCAAATAAAAAGCCGCTTTGGCGATGATCCAAAAAGCATTTACACCGCAACCGTGAAGGCGAGCACTGTTTTTGAACATTATTCTATGGCATTAGTTTTTTGCTTTTTTGATACTTCAGAGGGCGATTTGTGGGATTATCTTTGGTTTGTGCCGGCGCCGGATTTTATAAAACTTGCCAATAGGCTGGAAGGGGGCAAGCGGTTTGGTTTTGTAGCCGGCAGGGGCAAAAAAGACAGCAACAAATGGGATGAATACTTAATAGACAAAAAAGAATTATCCAATGCTATTTTAAAACAAATGCAAAGAATCTAAGAATTTGTCGCCAAGCTCGGCGAAGCCGAGCAATACGCCCTTGGCGGATTAGAAAAACTTGAAATCGGGAAGTCCAAAGGTCGCGCCTTCCTCGGGGCGGGCTTAAAGGGCGAGGTCTCAAGGGGAATGCCTCCCGCCCCGCGAGTTTTATCGGTTTTGGGCGAAATCGGTTCGAATTTTTTCGAACAGACTCCGCCATTCAACCCTTCTTGAATTAATAAAAGGCTTCTGATAGAATTCAACCAATAACCATCAAGGAAAAAATATGGCAAGTGGTTTCTTTGCTCTGCTTGATGATATATCCACACTTATGGACGATATTGCATCAGCCACAAAAATAGCAACAAAGAACACCGTCAGTCTGCTGGGTGATGATGTGGCTGTAAATGCCAAAAAGGCTTCAGGTTTTGATTCCTCAAAAGAAATACCCATTCTTATTGCTATAATAAAAGGTTCTTTGATAAATAAGGCAATACTTTTGCCGATAGTTTTTATTTTAGAAATTCTGGCAGAATGGCTTATAGTTCCTATACTTCTATTGGGCGGGATTTATATATCCTATGAGGCGTTTGAGAAGGTTTATGAGTTTGTTTTCACAAAAAAACACAAAAAAGAACAAAATAAAGAGCTT
Organism: Hippea maritima DSM 10411; assembly: GCF_000194135.1. GTDB lineage: Bacteria > Campylobacterota_A > Desulfurellia > Desulfurellales > Hippeaceae > Hippea > Hippea maritima. Next base: position 826,715 of record NC_015318.1, read on the forward strand.
ACGGATAAGGAGAAAATAAGGTCTGCTATAAAAACCGATTTTATTTTATCTATTGAAATTGTTGTTATGGCTATAAGCAGCGTTTTAGGAAAGCCGCTGTATATCCAAATACCTACCGTTGCTGTAGTTTCAGTTGTTGCCACTGCTGGTGTATATGGTTTTGTGGCTTTGATAGTTAGAATGGACGACATCGGCATAAAACTGATACAGTTAAGCGATAAAAAGGGTAGGTTTCTAAGAAGTATAGGTATTGCCCTTATAGAGGCTATGCCGTATGTTGTAAAAATACTATCGGTAGTTGGAACGCTGGCTATGTTTTTGGTCTGCGGCGGTATATATATGCATAAACTTGAGTTTATTCACCATTTATTGGATATGTTTGAAATAAATATACCCATCCTTATAATCGAGATGATGGTGGGTTTTATTGTGGGCGGTTTTTCATTCATGATAAAGGAAGGACTTGTAAAATTTGCAGGCCTGATTTTGAAAAGCTAAAGGGGGTTTTATGAAGGTTTTAATGGTTGACATTGACAAATGCACGGGTTGTAGGGCTTGTGAGTATGCGTGCTCTTTTGCCCACAATGGAGATTTTAACCCCTTAAATTCAAGGATTCATATCAGCGAGTTTTTAGATGATTTTGTCTTCGTTCCTACCTATTGCACCCAGTGTAATGAGGCCTATTGTGTGGATGTGTGCCCAACCAAAGCCTTAGGCAGATCTCAAAGTGGCATTGTTGAACTTGATTATAATAAATGCATAGGCTGTAAGCAGTGCGTGATAGCCTGTCCGTGGGGCAACATTAAGTTAAGCAGCGATTCAAAGAGGGTTATCAAATGCGATCTATGCGGGGGCGATCCTAAATGTGTAAAGGTTTGTCATGCGGGAGCGCTTGAATTTGTGGATGTGGAGGATGCCGTTTTGGATAAACAGATAAGGGCTGCAGCAAACCTTAAAAGAACAGCCATGGTGGGGGTGTGATATGGTCGGCGGATATGCAGGCAAGATTTTAAGGGTTAATCTAACGGAGCAGACAATATCGACCGAGGATATAAATTTAAAATGGGCTGAGGATTTTATAGGCGGAAGGGGTTATGGTGAAAGGCTTTTATTTGAAGAGATAGACCCAACAATCGACCCGTTAAGTGAAGAAAACAAGCTAATTATAGCCACAGGACCTTTGGGCTCCACCTATGCTCCATCATCTGGCAGGGTTATGGTGATTACAAAAGGCGCTTTAAATGGGACTATAGCATGCTCAAACTCCGGTGGTCATTTTGCAGGAGAGCTAAAGCGGGCTGGCTATGATATGATCGTTATTGAAGGTAAGGCTGAAAAACCTGTCTATCTGTGGATATACAAAGGAAGGGCTGAAATAAGGGATGCCTCAAAGCTTTTAGGCAAAAACACGAAGGAGACAGATAAATTACTTAAAAGGTTTACCCATCCTGAGGCCTCCACTCTTCAGATAGGCCCTGCTGCAGAGAAACTCTCGCTTATCTCCAATATAACATTCGATGGTCGCAGGATGGCTGGAAGAACCGGTATCGGTGCTGTTATGGGCAGTAAAAACTTAAAAGGTGTGGCTGTTAAAGGCCATATATCCATAAAGGTTGCAGATAAAGAGAGGTTTGCAAAGGCTGTGTTTGAGGCAAGGGATATCTTAAGCAAGGATGCCTTCTCAGGCAAGGGTGGGGCAAAATACGGGACAGCTGTGCTTGTAAATGTTATAAACAGTGCAGGCGGACTGCCTACGAGAAACGCCCATGATGCCTACTTTGAAGGTACAGCTTCGATTAGCGGTGAGAGATTGACAAAAGAATACCTAATAAAGGCTGAGGCTTGCGATAGCTGCTCCATAGCCTGCGGTAGGATAACCCAGATAAGCAAGGGTAAATATACAGGAAACAAAGGGGTTGGGCCTGAGTATGAGACGATCTGGGCACTTGGTGCTGCATGCGGAGTGGATGATTTAGATGCCATTGTTATGGCAAACTATCTGTGCAACGAATACGGTTTGGATACGATATCTGCTGGTGCCACCGTGGCATGTGCTATGGATCTGTTTGAGGCTGGATATATACCCAAAAGCGATGTGGGATTTGAGCTGAGGTTTGGTGATGCTGAGGCTATGGTTGAAGCTATCAAGTCGATGTGCGAGCAGAATACAGATTTTGGAAAACTATTGGCCAAGGGTTCATATAGGCTTGCAGAACATTACGGCCATCCGGAGTTTTCGATGAGTGTTAAGAAGCAGGAGTTTCCCGCATACGACCCAAGGGCTATCAAGGGTATAGGTCTTGAGTATGCCACAAGCAACAGGGGAGCCTGCCATGTTAGGGGTTATACAATAGGCGCTGAGGTGTTGGGTGGATTGGATAAGAGCAGTTATGAGGGTAAGGCAAAGCTGACCAAAAAACTCCAGGATATAACAGCTGCTTTGGATTCTGCAGGGATCTGTTTGTTTACAACATTCGGTTTGAAAGCCAAAGAGATTGCCGAATTATTCGCCTCGGCTACGGGTTTTGAGTGTGATAAGGATGAGTTTGTTAAAAAGGGTGAAAGAATCTGGAACTTAGAAAGGATTTTCAACATAAAAGCCGGTTTTTCATCCAATGATGATAGGCTTCCAGAGCGTATGGAGAAAGAACCTATAAAAACAGGGCCAGCAAAGGGTGAAACAACCGATATCTCTAAGATGTTGCCTGAGTATTACAGGTTAAGAGGCTGGGATGAAAACGGCTTTCCAACGCAGGAGAAACTAAAAGAGTTGGGGCTTGAGGGGTTGTTATGATAGCTATAATAGGCGGCAGTATAGCCGCTTTTTATGCCTATAAGACGATTAAGGATATAGATAAAACGATAGAGGTTAAGGTTTTCTCCAAAGAGGATAGACAGCCCTATGCCAAGATGATGCTTCCATATATGCTCTATAATCAGACGGAATCGTCTTTTGAGATAAACCCCGATGATATTGTCCTAAATTGCGAGGTAAAAGTAATAGATACAACAAGTAAAACCATAAAGACCCATAATTACACATATTCGTTTGATAAGGCGATCATAGCTGCAGGGGCTGATGCTTATATACCTGAATATAAAGGCGATTACGATGGTGGGTTGTTTGGCGTTAGGTATGCTTCAGATATAAAGGCGATAGGTGAAAAGCTGAAAAAAGCCAGGTTTAGGCATATTGTTGTTTTAGGGGCTGGGCTTGTAAGCCTTGAGATGGCCTTTGCCTTTGTTAAGTTAGGCTTTTCTGTTAGCGTTGTTGTATCATCCAGCAGGATCCTATCACAGATTTTACCAGATAGGGCAGCTAAACTTGTTCAAAACCACATAGAGTCTTTGTATCCTGTTAAATTCTATACATCAAACGATGTGGAATTTATGCAAAAAATGGATAACGGTATTTATGTAAAACTAAAAGACGGTGAGGAGTTAAATTCAGATTTTGTTGTTGTTGGAAAGGGTGTAAGACCCAATACTCACTTTATAGATAAAACGGTAAAAATAAACACAGGTGTGATTGTTGATGAATTTTTGAAGGCCAAAGAGGATGTTTTTGCCGCTGGCGATATAGCAGAAAGCGAGGATGCCATATGGAACGATAAAAGGCTCCATGCGATCTGGCCTGTGGCTATTGCTCAGGCAAAGATAGCAGCCAAGAATGCTGTTGGACTAAACATAAAAGCAGAACCTGAAATCTCAAGAAATATCCTGCCCATCTTTGGTATTGACATATTCACAGGCGGTGATAGTATTGGGTTTGATGGTGATGTGGTTGAATCAGAAAGTGATGGTTTTAGGATGGTTGTAATCAAGGATGGACTCCTAAGAGGCTTTTGTATGGTTGGCCAGGTTAGAAATTATGGCGGATTGGTGCGACTTGTTAAGGATAGAACAGGCATACGAAAATACGAGCTCAACTATCTGTTGTTTGGTAATGTATAGGAGAGGGTATGAGTTTTATTGAGTTGTCTGTTATCGGTTTTATAGCTGCTCTAACGCCAGGGCCTGATATACTGTTTATCGTTCAGACCACCATAAACCATTCATTTAAGGAGGGTCTTAAGGCGCTAAGCGGGATTTTAACAGGGAATTTCATAGTTATTGCTATCTTGATTATTGGCCTTTCATCTGTGGGCAGGAGCGCATATTTTCAAATGCTCATATCGTTTTTTGGGGGCATCTATCTGTTCTATGTGGCCCATGAGATATTCAAGCACAGAAAGGATGAGGTAAGGGTAAGACAACCAAAGGCCAAGACATTTTACCTTAAAGGGTTAACGGTCAATCTATCAAATCCCAAAGCCATAATCTTTTTTAGCGCCATCATAGCGCCGTTTCTTGAGAGGGGAAAGCTTATATCAACACTTATGTTTCTATTTGGTGGGATCGTTTTAGCCTTTATTTTAACCATAGCCTTAACAGAGATGTTGAGAAAGAACTTTTTAAACCCCAAGGTTGCAACTATCATAAATACAGTATCATCCCTGATCTTCTTCTTCTTTTCAGTTGAGCTTTTGCATTATTCATACAGCAAGCTTATGCTTATCCTATAATCCTAAAAGGTGAGAGATAACGAACTGCTTTGCAATGCGGCCGTTCCTTGTACCTTTTGATGTGGCAAAGGCGCAGGCCTGCTTTTCCCAGTCTTTAAACTCATTAACCTCGTATTTTTCCATATAAAACCTGACGATTTTTAGATATGTTTCCCTATCGGGCGAACGGAATGATACAACAAGACCGAACCTGCCATACAGCGACATCTGCTCATTTATCTCATCAACATCATAGATCGTATCGGTTTTAGCCACACTATCTTTAATCAGATGCCTTTTGTTTGATGTGGCAACAAACATCACATTGTCGGGTTTTTCTTCAAGTCCACCCTCAAGCATCGATTTAAACTGCCTATAGTTGTTGTCCCTGTGGTCAAAGGATATGTCATCGAAAAACAGAATAAACCTGTATGGCTCTTTTGAGACATAATCATACAGGTCGTATAGATCGCTGTTGTCATAGTTTACCTGGATGATCTTTAATCCCTTTTTGTGATACTCGTTGGCAAAAGCCTTAATTAGCGAGGATTTGCCGCAACCCCTTTCACCCCAAAGAAGCATATTCAAAAACGGCTTTTTGCTTATAAACGCTTCGATATTTTTTCTAATTAACAGGATCTGTGCATCAAGTCCTATAAGCTGGGATGTGTTTATGTTGCTAAAGTTTATGACAGGTTTGAGTTTGCCACTTTTGTAAATGAAAGCCCATTTCATCTTAAAACAAACACGACCCTTTCTGCTGCCTGAACGCCGCTTACAAGCTGTTTTTCTATATCTGCTGTTTTGCTTTCTGCTCCGATGAACATAAGATAATTCCACTGAATAACACTGGATTTTTTGTATGCCTCATACATCGAGGGATAGATATCGTCTTTGTTTATGATTATATACAGCTCTTTGTTGTCTATCAGGCAGGACAGCTCCTGCTCTGTGTTTGAGCTAACCAAGGCATTACCCTCACTTGCAGCAGCCGAAATAGCCAAAACAACCCCAACCCCATCCTTTGAAAAGTGGGTTTTACCATCATAGCCTAATTCGGATAGTTTTGGCTCTATTTCTTCAAAATTTATAACCTCAACACCGTTTAGGCTTGCCGTTTTTTTGAACTGTTCAATCGTTTTCATCGTCCGATTTCTTTATAAAACCCCCGTTTTTGTAATCATAAATCAGAGGTTTTCCCGTGGGAATTTCGAATTTTGGTATGTCATTGTCCGATATGTTCTCTATAAACTTTACTATAGCCCTCAGGCTATTCCCGTGCGCACTTATGAGTATATTTTTACCCTCCTGAAGCTTTGGAATTATAGTGGATTTAAAAAACGGTATCGTTCTTTCATAATTGTCCTTTAGGGATTCACCCCCCGGAGGGTTGATGTCATAGCTTCTTCTCCATCTGTGAACCATCTCTGCACCGAATTTCTCTGCCATCTCCTGCTTGTTCAACCCCTGCAGGTTTCCATAATACCTCTCGTTGAGTTCCTCAATCTCATATACCGGTAAAACAGGTATGTTTTCTGGCATGTTAGCCCAATCTTTCATTTTACCTTCGTTGTGTTGTATTATAGGAATTTTCCCGCATTTATTTTTTGATAATGATATCATGGCTGTTTGAATTGAGCGAATTAACACAGAAGTATAGACCTCATCAAAGCAACAATTCTTAAGCCTTTCGCCAGCTTTTAGTGCCTCATCAATTCCTTCTTCAGCTAAAGGCACATCAACCCATCCAGTAAAGAGATTTAACTTATTCCACATAGATTTACCATGCCTTAAAAGTACTAACACAGCCATATCATTTCTCCTTTTTTGTTTTACTTGTTGCTAAAGCTTTTACAAGAGGTTATAATTTAAAAATAAAATGGAGCCAGCGATAGGATTCGAACCTACGACCTGCTGATTACGAATCAGCTGCTCTACCCCTGAGCTACGCTGGCCATGCATAGGGGATTTTATTTAAAGGGGATTATTTGTCAAGCCTATTGAAAAATTACGCGCAATGTTGTATAAGTTGCTCACTTTTGGAGGGGTGAGATGAGAGAAATAAAAAATATTTATGTGGTTGGCAGAAAAAACCCTGATTTAGACAGCGTTGCATGCAGTATAACATACGCCGAGCTGAAAAATACAATAGATAAAGAGACAAATTACGTCCCGGCTGTCTGCGGCAGAATAGATGTGGCAACTCAAAAACTGTTTGGACATTTCAATATACCCTTCCCTAAATACATCGCTGATTTAAGCCTAAGGGTAGAGGATGTGATGACGTCCCAAACAATAACTGTTAACAAAAACGACCCGGTGACGGAAATTTTTAAGTTAATGTTAAAAAACGATTTGATGGTTGTCCCTGTAGTTGATGATAGTGGTAAGTTTATTGGATATCTTGGCATGATAGATATTGCAAGGAAGAGTATCTCGTCAGTTATGCCAGACATATTTAGAAAGATAAAAACAAGTATATCTATAATAAAAAAAGCTGTAAACGGTGAGGTCATTGTTAAGATAGATGAGGATGAAACAAAACAGTTTGTTGCTACTACAATTATGGGCGTAATGGATGTAGATTGCTTATTCGAAATAATAGATAGAATTGACCCGGAAAATACTATAATAGTCATTGGAAACAGAAAAGACTTGCAAAAAGCGGCAATAGAATTGGGTGTTAAATGCGTTATTTTATCTTATGGTTGCAACTTAGATAATGAATTGGCATCTCTTGCAAAACAAAAAGGGGTTTTTGTAATAAGGTCTGAATACGACGCCTTTGCTACGGTAGGATTGATAGAGTGGGGTACACCTGTTGAGAGTGTGTGTGAAAAAAGTAGTGTGTTTGTAAATCTATCAGATCTTGTAAACGAGATAAAAGAAAAGGTTTATCAATCAAGTAATAGGGCTGTAGCAGTAGTTGATAAAAGCAATAAGGTTAGAGGAATCATAACAAGAACTGATATAATTAAATACAACAAAAGAAACGTTATACTAGTAGATCACTCATCGAGCGCAAATGCCCCTGATGGAATATTTGAATGCAATGTTCTTGAAATAATAGACCACCACAGGATTGGTGATATACAAACGGGTTATAGGACACGATATAGAATTGAACCTTGGGGCTCAACAGCTGCTATAATAGCCGATGAATTTGCAAAACATAAGGTAAAGCCATCGAAAACAACGGCCATGTTGCTTGCGAGTGCTATAATAGTTAATACGGAGTTCTTAAAAGAGGAGAAAGCTACAGACTACGATATAGAGGCACTCCAATGGGTTTGCTCATTATGGGATATAGATATTGAAGAATTTAGCGAAGAAATAAAAAGTGTATTAAATTCTTGAGGGAAGAGGAGGTTTTCTATGATCAGATCAACCACAGCGTTGTATCTTACATTTTTAGCGTCCTTCTTATCGATTGGCTATGCATTGTTCGCAGCCTATTATGTATTGTCAAAACAAGATGGCAACGAGAGGATGCGTGAAATTGCAAAAGCCATTCAGGAAGGCGCATATGCATTCCTGTCAAGGGAATACAAAAGCATAGCCATTGTGGCTGTTATAGTATTTGCAATCCTGTGGGCATTAGGCGCCAAAAGTGAACATTTTGGTCTTTTAACAGCTCTGGGTTATTTGACAGGAGCAGTCCTATCTGGATTGGCAGGCTATATTGGCATGGTTGTAGCCGTTAAAACAAACGTAAAAACGGCTGAAATGGCAAAAAATGGTCTCGCAAAAGCCTTAAATTTGGCTTTTAGGGGAGGTTCAGTCACCGGATTTTTGGTTACAGGCTTTGGTCTTTTGGCTATAGCCGGATTTTACTACATCTCAGTTTATATATTTAAACAACCTGTTGAACACACAATTAAGGCCTTAATCGGTCTTGCTTTTGGAACAAGTTTAATTAGTGTTTTTGCTCGTCTTGGTGGTGGAATCTACACAAAGGCTGCAGATGTTGGTGCAGACCTTGTCGGTAAGGTAGAGGCTGGAATTCCTGAGGATGACCCAAGAAACCCAGCAGTTATTGCCGATAACGTGGGTGATAATGTAGGAGACTGCGCTGGAATGGCAGCCGATGTATTCGAAACATTTACAGTTACAACTGTTGCTTCTATGGTTTTGGGACATACTCTTTTTGACAAAGCTGGTACGGTTGGTATAGCCGCTATGTTCCCATTACTTATTGGGGCTATAGCCTCTGTTTCTGCTATTATCGGAACATTTTTTGTAAAACTTGGAAAATCAAACAACATCATGGGTGCATTCTATAAGGGTATGGTAGCAACAGCTATTATAGCTTTGGTAATAATCTACTTTGCGTCTAAAAAATTCTTTGCGGGTGGTGTAAATTACTCCTGGGGAGTAGTAACTCCTAACAGTATTTTCTTGTCGGCTGTTATTGGTATGGCTATCACAGCATTGCTCATGTTTATAACAGAGTATTACACATCATATGAATACCCACCTGTTAAATCGATAGCAAAATCGTCTGTTACTGGACATGCTACAAACATTATTCAAGGTATGGCTGTAATGTTAAAAGCTCCGGCTGCTCCGGCCATAGTCATTGCTCTGGGTATCTTCTTCTCATATAAGCTTGCAGGACTCTACGGTATTGCTATAGCTGCGGCTTCAATGCTTTCTTTAACCGGTATGGTTATATCCATAGACTCATATGGGCCTATCACTGATAATGCAGGTGGTATTGCAGAGATGGCCGAGCTTGATGAGTCTGTAAGGGCTGTTACAGACCCTCTGGATGCTGTTGGAAATACAACAAAGGCTGTCACGAAGGGATTTGCTATAGGCTCTGCCGCTTTGGCTGCTCTGGTTTTGTTTGCTGAATACACAAGAGCAATAGGAGCTGGAGCGCATTCATTTGATTTAAGCAACCATCTTGTTTTGGTCGGTTTATTGTTCGGAGGTCTACTACCGTTCTATTTCGGGGCAATGAGCATGGAGGCAGTAGGTGTTGCTGGCGGTATGATGGTTGAGGAAGTTAGAAGACAGTTTAAAACAATTAAAGGTATACTTGAAGGTAAGGCAAAACCTGACTATGCTTCCTGCGTTGATATAGTTACAAGAGAATCCTTAAAGAAAATGATAGCTCCAGGATTGATACCAGTATTGGGCCCTATTATTGCCTATATTCTATTTGGCAAAATAGCTTTGGGTGCCCTTTCTATAGGTTCAATTATAACAGGTTTCTTTTTAGCCGTTGCAATGACAAGTGGTGGCGGCGCTTGGGATAACGCTAAAAAATACATCGAGGATGGAAATTACGGCGGTAAGGGTTCTGAAGCTCACAAAGCAGCTGTAACAGGTGATACTGTTGGTGATCCGCTTAAAGATACTGCAGGTCCAGCTATAAATCCAATGATTAAGATAATAAATATCATAGCTATTTTGATAGTTCTAACCAACTTATAAAATATTAGGGGGAGCAACCCCCTTTTCTGCTATATTCCTCAGAATTTGAGGAATATAGCAGAAAAAATTCCTAGAAGAGAGGTGTAAGAATGGTTGAAGAGACAAATCTTTTGTATGAGGGCAAGGCTAAAAAGGTATATGAAACAAATGACCCTAATCTTTTGATAATATACTTTAAAGACGATGCTACTGCATTTAATGGAAAAAAACACGCTGTTATAGATGAGAAAGGAGCCTTAAATAAAGCTATAACAGTTAAGGCTTTTGGCTGGATGAATGAGTGTGGCATACCTAATCACTTCGTTGAGGAGAATTCAGGTAGGGAAATTGTGGTAAAAAGACTTAAGATGGTTCCTGTTGAAGTTGTCGTAAGAAATATCGCTGCAGGCTCCATTGCAAAGAGGCTTGGACTTAAGCAGGGAGAAAAACTTCCAAGACCTGTAATTGAATTTTACTACAAAAGCGATGAGCTGGATGACCCCATGATTAACGAAGACCACATTACGGCATTTGGTTGGGCAAATGAGGATACAATTAAAAAGATAAAAGATATGGCTTTAAAGGTCAACGATTGCTTAAAAGAAAAGTTCGACAAAGCAGGAATAGAGCTTGTTGATTTCAAACTTGAGTTTGGTTTTGATAACGACGGCAATCTGCTTGTTGGGGATGAGTTTACACCGGATGGCTCAAGGTTGTGGGATAAGGAAACAGGCGAGGTTCTGGATAAGGACAGATTCAGAAAGGATTTAGGCGATCTTATTGAAGGGTATGAGAAAATAATGATGAAGATATCAAGGGTTTAGGTATGAAATACATCGTTATAGTCAAACCAAAGAAGGCTATTTTAGACCCACAGGGTAAAGCTATAAAAAAGGTGGCGGAAAACTATCTGCAGAGTGAAATTAAGGATATAAGGGTGGGAAAATACTTTGAGATTGAAATAGAGAAAGAGGATGATGGGCTAATAAATAAGCTGGCAAAAAACATACTCTCCAACGATGTAATTGAGGATTACGAGGTAAGAAAGGCGTGAGGGTTGGAATAGTAAGATTTTTGGGTACAAACTGTGATTTTGACTGTAGGTATGCTTGCGATACTCTGGGTATAGACTCAGATTTCATCTGGCATGAACAGACTCATATAGAAGGTTTCGATGCTGTAATTTTGCCCGGTGGTTTCTCGTATGGGGATTATCTGAGATGTGGGGCTTTGGCAAAGTTTTCCCCCATTATGAAGGCTATAGGTGAGTTTGCAAAAAAGGGCGGCTATGTCATGGGTATCTGCAACGGTTTTCAGATACTCTTAGAAAGCGGGCTCTTGAAGGGCTCGCTTCTTAAAAATAAAAATCTCAGATTTATCCATAAAGATGTGTATCTAAGGGTTGAGGATAGCAGATGCTATTTTACCGATGGGCTTGCAGGCAAAACTTTAAAAATGCCTATAGCTCATGGTGATGGTAATTATTTTTGCAGTGAGGATTATTTAAAATACCTGCAGGACAACGAAATGATAGTCTTAAGATATGCATCAAAACAGGGTGATGTCTCTGATGAGTGCAACCCAAATGGATCAATATACAACATAGCTGGTATTTGTAATGAGGATGGCAATGTATTTGGACTGATGCCCCACCCTGAAAGGGCAGTAGGGGATTTGGGAAATGATGGTGAGTATATCTGGGAAAGACTCCTTGGGGGTTAGATATGTTTGATAAAAGCAGGGAACTTTTCGAAGAGGCCAAAAAATATATAGCTGGTGGTGTAAATAGTCCCGTTAGGGCCTTCAAAAATGTAGGAAGACACCCACTTTTTATTAAAAAGGCAAAGGGATCCAAGATTTACGATGAGGATGGAAATGAGTTTATTGATTATGTGAACAGCTGGGGACCTGCAATCTTGGGTCATGCTGATGACGAGGTTATAAACAAAACAAAGGATGCACTGGATAACGGATTTAGCTTTGGTGCACCTACAATTCTTGAAACTGAACTTGCCAAAAGAATAGTAAGAGCGTTTGACTCTATAGAGATTGTAAGGTTTGTAAACTCTGGCACAGAAGCGGCTATGAGCGCAATTAGGCTTGCTAGGGGTTTTACAAGCAGAGATAATATACTCAAATTTAACGGTTGCTATCATGGCCATTCTGATAGCTTATTAGTTGGAGCAGGCTCAGGCTCAAGTACTTTCGGTATACCATCGAGTAAAGGTGTACCTGTAGATTTTGCAAAACACACAATTTTGGCCGAATTTAACGATCTTGATGGTGTCGAAGAGATATTTAAAAAGCATGGTGATACTATAGCCGCAGTAATAATAGAACCTGTAGCCGGAAACATGGGTGTAATTAAACCCAAAGACGGTTTTCTGAAAGGCCTAAGAAGTATATGTGATAAACACGGAAGCCTTCTAATATTTGATGAGGTAATGACCGGTTTTAGGCTAACCTACGGTGGAGCTCAACACATTTACAATATAACACCCGACATAACGGTATTAGGTAAAGTTGTTGGAGGAGGTTTCCCTGTAGCCTGCTTTGGAGCAAAAAGGGAAATTATGAAATATTTAGCCCCCGAAGGGGATGTTTATCAGGCAGGGACTTTAAGTGGAAATCCTGTTGCAATGGCTTGTGGCATAGCTACCCTGGATATACTAAAGAGAAAAAATCCCTACAAAGACTTAGAGAAAAACACAAGCAAAATAGTGTCAAGGATCATGGGACTTGCCAATCAATATGGAATACCGGCAAGTGGTGAGTCTATAGGTTCGATGTTTAGCGTGTTTTTCATGGAAAACAAGCCATCAAACTACAGGGATGTTCAAAAGAGTAACTTAAGACTCTTTACAAATTATTTTATAGGGTTGTTAGAAAGGGGGATTTACATACCCCCATCCCAATTTGAATCCAACTTTATAACAATAAAACACTCACTTGAGGATATAGAGAATACCCTTGTTGCCGTAGAGGACATATTTAAAGAGATAGCAAGTGGCAAATTTTACGTATGAATGATCGCAAAAAAAGGCGAGAAAAGGCAAAATTCTATTTAGAGCTATATGATGCCACTACTATAGGTTTTAGTGTTGTTCTTTCCATTCTTTTTGGTGGTGCTTTAGGGTATTGGCTGGATAGAAAATTCCACTCATCTTACCATTGGTTGTTCTTTCTTTTTTTAGCATTTGGTATAATAGCAGGTTTTAAAAACATGTTCTACGGAATAAAAAAAATCAATAAAGGCTCTAATGAAGATAACAATAAAAAAACTTGAAATAACCTTCGTAATAATGTATTTTTTAGCAGCACTTTTATGTTTTTTCTTATTCAGAAGCAAGAGCTGCCTTTTGGGTAGTTTGGTTGGTTGGTTGGTCTCGATAGGAGACTGGTATCTTTTAAAATTTATGGCTAAAAGATGGCTTAAAAGGGGTGGATATTCGTTTGTGGATTACGGCTTAAGGTTTGCCATCGTAGCTGTGAGTATTTTGCTTTTGCTTAAGTCTGGATTTAGCCCAGTAGGTATAATCATTGGAGTGTCGGTAATTCCAGTATCTCTGATGATGCTGGCTGTGCTGAGTTTGTTTAGAAAAATCACGGTTTGAGGGGGTAGCATGGAAGCACCAAGTTTCTTAGATTTTATAATTCATGTCACTGGTTTACCAGGTTATCTTGTTTTTAGTTGGTTTATGATTTTGGTTATCATTAGTCTGGCTTTAATTGTCAGGTCATCCTTGAAACTGATGCCAGAGGGTATTCAAAATGTAGCAGAAAGCGTTGTTTATGGGATTTACAGCTTTGTGGAAGATATATTGGGCAAAGAAGAAACTCCAAAGCATTTTCCTTTGCTTGCAACCTTGGCTATAGTTATCTTTTTCTATAACATAGTAGAATTAATACCAGGTTTTATACCACCTACATCCAATTTGAATACAACGCTGTCTATGGCTTTAATTGTTTTCCTTTATTATCAATTTTTAGGTTTCAAAAGGCATGGCATAAAATACATAAAACATTTTATGGGCCCTGTATGGTGGCTTGTGCCGTTAATTCTACCAATAGAGATAATAGGACATTTCGCAAGAATAGTATCGCTCTCCGTCAGGTTATTCGGTAATATTTTTGGTGATGATTTACTCTTAGCTGTTGTTTTCTTCTTAGCACCATGGCTTGTTCCTCTGCCCGTTATGGCTTTGGTTTTACTTGCGGCAAGTATTCAGGCGTTTATATTCTTCTTGCTTAGCACGCTGTATATAGCAGATGCCATAAACGAGGCACATTAAAAAAAATTTGAATGTTTTTAGATTTATTGTGAGGAGGTGGAGTTATGAGGGGTAAGGTTATCTTGTTAGCACTCTTGGCTTTGGCAGTTGGATTACCAGCATTGGCTGCAGGTGATGCCCAGAGCGCCGAGGCGGCTGCAAATCTGGTATTAAAGAAGTACTACATGTTTGTTGCAATGGGCGGCGCAATTGGTTTGGGCTTGGCAGCTTTAGGTGGTGGAATTGGTCAAGGGCATGCAGTCAACGGAACTGCTTTAGGAACAGCAAGGAACCCCAGCATGTCTGGTAAGCTTCTTACTGTTATGATGATCGGTCTTGCTATGATCGAATCCTTGGTCATTTACATGCTTGTTATTGTTCTGATTATTCTTTACACAAATCCATTCCACATCTAAGCAATACAAGACAGCCAGAGAAACAGGTTGGGAGCCTTATGGCTCCCTTTTTTATTATTCACAGTAATTACACTTTTTATTCGCACAACACCATTTATCCTTCTTTTTAACAAACAAACTATAGCCACATTTTGGGCATTTCTGGTTTTTTAGCTCACCCTTTATAGTGAATTTGCACTCTGGATAGTTGGAGCAGCCGTAAAATCTGCCCCGTTTGGATGAGTATTCTATGAGATCACCGCCACATTCAGAGCACTTTAGACCTGTGGGATAGGGCTTTGTGTTCTTGCATTTTGGATAATTGGAGCAGGCTAGAAATTTACTCCCCTTTCTTGAGTATTTAACCACCATTGGAGCCCCACATTTGTCGCATTTGATCTCTGTAATCTCTTCCTGCAATGGTTTTGTGTATTTGCATTTAGGATAATTGGAACAGGCCAGAAACTTACCAAACCTGCCATGCCTTATAACAAGGTTTGCACCACACAGAGGACATACCTCATCTGTAGGCTCATCCTCTGGTTTTATCCTTTCCATATTTTCGTAGGCGTTTTCCAAAAGCACCTTGAACTTATCGTAAAACCTTTTTAAAAGCTCAAGTTTTGTCAACTCCCTATTTGCTATCTTGTCCAGGCCATCCTCCATCTGGGCTGTGAATTTAACATTTATGATGTCTGAGAAGAATTTATCGAGCATTCTGCTTGTTATTATGCCTATTTCCTCTGGATAGAATCTTTTGTCCTTCAGGACAACATAACCCCGCTTGATTATAGTATCGATAATTGTTGCATAGGTGGACGGCCTTCCGATACCGTGTTTTTCAAGCTCTTTTATAAGGCTCGCCTCTGTGTATCGTGGTGGGGGTTCAGTGAAGTGCTGTTTGGGCTTTACCTCGGTTAACTCAACAGATTGATTTTTCTTTAGGATGGGTATTTTATCTTCATTTAGCTTTGAGAATGTCCATATTCTTAAGAAACCATCAAATACTAGCTCTTTGTATGAAGCCTTGGCCTCAAAGTTATATGAAGTAAATGTTATTTTGGTATTCCTAAACTCTGCTGGTTTCATCTGTGATGCAACAAACCTGCGCCAGATCAAATCGTAAAGCTTAAACTGATCCTCCGTTAGATATGGCTTAACCATATCAGGCAGCAGGGCAGGGTCTGTAGGCCTTATAGCCTCATGTGCTTCTTGCGCTAACTTTGACTTCGTTTTGTAGGTAACAGGTTTGCTTGGAAGATACTCATCCCCTAAAAGCTCCTTAATCGTCCTTCTAACCTTAGTTAGAGCCTCTTTGGCTATATTAACTGAATCTGTTCTCATGTATGTTATAAGACCTATGCGCTCCTTGCCAATATCCACACCTTCATACAAACTTTGGGCTATCCTCATGGTTCTTTGAGCTGAAAAGCCTAAGTATGTGGATGCTGCCATTTGCATGGTGCTTGTTATAAATGGTGGTTCTGGTTTTCTTAAAGATTTGGTCTTTGTGATTGAATATACATTAAAGGATTCCTTTTCTATTTCCTCTTTTAGCTTGGATACCCTTGCTTTATCATCTTCCTTTTTAATAAACAATTTATCAAATTTCTCCCCATAGGCTTTGGTTAAATCGGCCTGAATGGAGTTTTCAAATATAAGGTGTATAGTCCAATACTCCTCCGGTTTGAAGCTTTGAATCTCCTCTTCCCTATCAACTATGAGCTTTAAAGCCACCGATTGAACCCTACCTGCCGATAAACCCTTTCTTATCTTTTTAGCAAGCAGGGGAGATAGCTTATAACCGACGATCCTATCAAGTATTCTTCTGGCTTCTTGTGAGTTGACCATATCCATATCTATTGAACGAGGGGATTTAATGGCATCCAATATTGCCTTTTTGGTTATTTCATGAAAGGCTATACGCTTTAGTTTGGTCTCATCAAGCTTTGTTGCCTGGGTTATATGCCATCCTATGGCTTCACCCTCCCTATCCTCATCTGTGGCAATATACACAAGATCTGAGTCCTTTGTTAATTTCTTTAACTCCCTAACTATGGGTTGTTTGTCCTTTGGTATAACATACTTTGGTTTGAAACCATCCTCTATGTCAACCCCGAAGGAGCTTTTTGGCAGATCCCTTATATGCCCATATGATGCCACAACACTGTAATTCTTGCCTAAGAATTTACTTATAGTTTTTGCCTTAGCTGGAGATTCAACCACAACAAGATTCATTCATCTCACCCCACATTAGTTTTTCTGATAGCTTCCGTTTGGCATAAGCCTAACAACACCCTTTAGATGCAGATCAAACAAAACCTCACTAACCTCACCGATATCCCTATTGATTTTTAAGGCTATCTCATCCTCTGTGATATCACCCTCCATAGCATTCAACACCTCTTTTTCTAACGGGCTCAGTTCAACTTCAGACTCTGTCTTTTCTGCCTCTTCTTTTAACTTTAAATAAAAATGACCAAGAATTGTGTTCACATCCAGCACGGGTATAGCCCCCTCGCTGATCAGTTTGTTTGTGCCCATACTCCTTTTTGAGAATATCTCGCCGGGAACGGCAAATACCGTCTTGGATTGCTCAGCGGCAAGCCTTGCTGTAATTAGAGAACCGCTTTTGATGTCAGCCTCAACGACCAAAACAGCCTCAGATAAGCCGACTATGATCCTGTTTCTTGCAGGAAAATTGTATTTTGCAGGTGGTGTACCCAAAGGAAACTCAGTGATTATGCAGCCCTCCTGAGACATCTTATCAAATAAAGGTTTATTCTCTTTGGGGTATATGATATCGATCCCACACCCCAAAACACCCACAGTATATCCACCACAACCAAGCGTGATCTTATGTGATAGGGCATCTATGCCCCTTGCAAGTCCGCTTACAACCTCAAAACCGCTCTCTATAAGCTGAGGCACAATGTGTTTTACAACCCTTTCACCATAACCGGATGGATACCTGCTTCCTACAATCGCTATAGGCAGGATCATATCCTTTAGGTTGCCTTTCACATATAAAATCACAGGTGGATATTCGATTTCCTTTAATCTTTCAGGATAATTATCGTCAAATACACTGATAACCTGTATCTTGTTTCTCTCTAAATAGGCAAGCTCTTTTGATAGATTTCTTGGCTTCAGCCTTGATTTTAGCTTGTCATACAAAGCTTCAAGGCTTCCGAAACTTAACGGGTCTTTTATGTTTGTTCCGCTTAAAAGAATCTTTAGTTCATTTTTCTCCAATCAGCAACCTCACATAACCCGAATAGTAATAATGTTCTTCAAAATTATCAAAACCAAACAAAGAAAGCTTGTCTTTTAGGTTTAAGCCTATAAACTCACTGGCTAAAGGGCATTCCCCATATTTAAAAACAGCTTTTACAAACGGATTCTGGCTTTTTAGATCAAATTCGTTGTAATCCAATACACAGAACCTGCCACCCTTTTTAAGGCTGTTGTATGCGTTTTTTATTATTAAATCCCTTTCTCTGTCAATAAAGCCATGCAGAACAAATGAGATAAACACCACATCAAACATATCATAAAACGGATGCGGTTTTCTTATGTCTTGATAGAATATCTTGACATTCCTATCTTTACAGCGTTTTTTGGCCTGCCTTATCATGTTTCTGCTTGTGTCAAACCCAACACACAGAGCGGTTGTATATTTTGCAATAAGACATAAGTTTTTAGCTGTCCCGCAACCCAGATCCAATACGGCATCGTTAGGTTTTATATTCAAATCATCCACAACCTTGCCGATAAACCTATCATAGCTAAAACCACTTATCAGCTTCATTATGCTATCGTAAGCCAAAGCTTCCCATCCATCAATTTCAACCTTGCTTAGTTGTTTGGACATTTTAACCTCCTGTTAGGCTTTATTGTTATAACTATTTTTCTCTTTTTTTCAAGAAAAAGTAAAAAATGGACAGATAGGCAAAAAAAGTGGGGGGAGGAAGCCCCCGATGAGATCTTAGTCGAAACCCAACAGCTTTCCTCCCTGATATATGATAACAGAGATAATGTATGGCACTATGGCGAGCAAGCCGATTTCAAACACCATAAGCCCCCATCCGAACTCCTGTTTTATAGCCGCAAGTGTGACTATGCACGGAATGAACAGAAGCATAAAAACCATAAACGAAAAGGATGA
The DNA here is from genome assembly GCF_000194135.1 of Hippea maritima DSM 10411. Taxonomy (GTDB): domain Bacteria; phylum Campylobacterota_A; class Desulfurellia; order Desulfurellales; family Hippeaceae; genus Hippea; species Hippea maritima. The sequence goes on from NC_015318.1 coordinate 845,515, forward strand.
AAGAGGCGTCATAATTTTTGAAAGCTTGTCTTTATAGCTATTTTTGAATGATTCAAGTTCAAATGTATCTTGAGAGAAGCTTAAAAACATAGATTTAAAGGAAGAGCCTATAGCCTGAAAAAAGCCTGCAATTTGCTCTTTTGTATCCTGTAAAAAGTTTGAGCTTTGCTTATTATCCTCGCTGTCTTGATGTATCTTGAGTGTTTGGGATAAAGCCCCAACAACGGTTTCTTTTGCTATAACGCCCGGTATTATAGATGCTACGATGCGCCAGTCATCAAAACCGGCGGGCTTAAACACAAAAGAGACAGCTTTAGCCGTTTTCCCCAAAATAGAGTTTTCCAAACTTGAGTTAGCAGGCAGATAGATAACGCCCCAGAGCAACACCATAGCCAAAGCTATGACCGTCCCGGCCTTTACAATAAATGCCTTTGTCCTTGCCCATACAGAAGCCCAAATCATACTGAGCGTGGGTAATCTATAAGGTGGCAACTCAAGAAGAAGTGGTGCCTTATCCTCTTTAAAATATTCCGTTTTTCTTAATATTAACCCAACCATAAATGCAACAGCAATACCAAGTAAATACAAAGACAGAACCACCGTTGCTCTGTGTGTGCTAAAAAAGACAGCTGTAAACAAAGCATAGATGGGCAGCCTTGCGCCGCAGCTCATAAACGGAACCATTACGGCCGTCAGCTTTCTGTCGGTTTCCCTCTCAAGTGCCCTTGTCGCATAGATCGCAGGCACATTGCATCCAAAACCCAAAATCATTGGAATGAAGGCCTTTCCATTTAAACCCAACGAACTCATGACCCTATCCATAAGAAAGGCTGCTCTTGCCATATAACCGCTCTCTTCGAGCAATGCCAGAAAAAAATACAAGAAAAACATCAATGGAAGAAAGGACAGAACAAGACCTACACCACCTAAAATGCCATCTATAAGAAGCGATTTAAGCCAGTCTGGAGCCTGCGATATACCCAACGATATATATTTGGCTATGTAATCATTTACAAAACCATCGAACCAATCTATAAAAGGGGCCGAGCCATCAAATGTAAACTTAAAAGTTAGATACATAAACAGTAAAAATATGGGAATACCCAAGCTTTTGCTTATAAATATCTTGTCGAGCTTTTCCGTTATTGTGTAATCGTCCTTTTTGGTTTTTTTAAAGACCTTCTTTAAGATGCCATTTATTATGCCATAACGACTTTCCGCTAAAACGGTTTCTGCATCATCACCGAATCTTTCCTCTATTCTTTTGATGTTTTCATCGGCAAGCTTTGATATGTCCATACCCAACTCTTTCTTTAGTTTCTCTTTGGCATATTCATCTCTTTCTAATAGTTTTATGGCTATCCAGCGCAAAGGGTATCTTGTGTTTATTACATGCTGCTTTAGTTTTTTTACAACATCCATAATTTCAGATTCCAAAAACCCATCGTATCTCAATTTGTAATCCAATTTCTTGTGCTCTTTGGGGCAGGATATAGATATCTCCATAAGCTTCTGCAAACCTTCCCTTTTTATAGCGGATGTCGGCACAACTTTTACACCCAACATCTCAGAGAGGCCTTCTAAATCTATCTCATAGCCCAACTTTTTAAACTCATCAAACATGTTCAATGCTATAATTAGCGGTTTTTCCGTTTCCATCAAAAGAAGCGTAAGATACAGGTTTCTCTCGATATTTGTGGAGTCTATAACATTCACAATACAATCTGGATCCTGCTCAAAAATAAAATCGCGGGTTATTCTTTCCTCGATAGAGTATGGACTTAGGCTATATACACCAGGCAAGTCGGTTAAGGTTATTGTTTTACCTTTAAACTCAACTTCAGCTTCCTTTTTTTCAACTGTTACACCCGGCCAGTTGCCCACCTTTAGTTTGGAGCCGGCTATAGCATTGATTATGGCGGTTTTGCCTACATTTGGATTTCCAGCAAATGCTATATTCATTGTCTTTTTCCCTCCCTTTTAGAGCAGTATTTATACATCGGACAGAGTTTACAATTGAGTTTAATCAACCTTTTTACGATCGACTCCTTGTTATTCTTTTTCATTGGTAAATCCTTTCAACCTCTATGTTTTGTGCGTCTTTTCTCCTTAGAGAAAGGTTGTAATTTTTAATCTTAATTTCCAAAGGATCCCCAAGAGGTGCTATGTTTTTGATAACAAACTCCTCACCTTTAACAATCCCCATATCAAGCAATCTCTTTTTTGTCGTGGCATCGGATTTGATTTTTAATATCCTGCCACTTTCTCCTTTTTTTAGTTGAATCAACCTCATAAAAACCTCCCATTTAATTAATTTAAATAAACAATATTAGTTTTAACTAACTCTAATGGCAAAAAATATATTGCACATCACCTATGCATCTTTTTAAATGACCCAACGAGTGAGTGTATAAAAAGGGTATCCTTCTTCTGCGTGCAGCTGATTTAATAGTTTTCATGGTATTTTGATTTATGCAATTAATTAAAACAACAACAAGGTCGATCCCATTGGGTAGGTGCGCTTTTAGCCGATTTAGCTTCTCGGCTGGGTAATGAATCACGGTTTTTGCCTTGAGTGTTTCTTTTAAAAATGTTCTCAATGGGTCTATTTTGTCTCCGCCGACAACCAAAACTCCCATAAACACCTCCCTACCTTGTAAAAAGTTTAAATTTGCTCTACCATCACCTTATTTGCCATTCCTCGGCCTATACCAATCCTGATTTTGCCTACTGAGATTATCAAAGGCCCTGTATTTCTGTTTATCTCTACCTGAAGGATCGCATTGGGATGTATGCCCATAGCAAAGAGTCTTTGTTTTGCATTATCCCCACCAGCTATATTGACCACCCTTGCCCTAATTTTCTCTCCAACCATAGCCAACGGGAGCATCCCCACCTCCTTGTTCAATAGGAACTTTAAATTAACAAAATTCAGATAACCTAATTAAATTAGATAGGACTAATTTAAAAAATAAAAAACTGGATGTCAAGAATTTTATGTATTGATTTGTTCTTAAAAACCTGCTATTTTTCAAAAGAACCATGAGTAAATTAAAGAAAAATAGAGTTTTGGAGGTGCCCCATGAAACATTATAAAACCTATATCGGTGGTGAGTGGATTGAAACAGGTCAAACTATCGATGTCATAGACAAATACACAGGAGAGGTTATAGCAACTGTGCCAAAGGCGGATAGAAAAACCGTTGATATGGCGGTAAACTCAGCATATGAGGCTTTTGAAACAACCAAGAAGTTGCCTGCCTATAGAAGATCAGAGATATTGGAAAAGGCTGCAAATCTGATAAAGGATAGAGCAGAGGAGATTGCAACCACCATATGCAGAGAGGCAGGAAAAGCCTGGAAATACTCAATGGGCGAGGTATCAAGGGGTTATGAGACATTCAAATTTGCAGCAGAGGAGGCAAAACGCATACACGGTGAAACCGTGCCTATGGATGCAAGTGCCGGTGGTGTAGGCAGAATAGGCTATTACATAAGGGTTCCAATGGGTGTAATAGGAGCTATAACGCCGTTTAACTTCCCATTGAACTTGGTTGCTCACAAGGTCGCACCAGCTATAGCCAGTGGCAATACGATCGTATTAAAACCAGCCTCATCCACCCCTATAACAGCTTTGATATTAGCCGAGATTTTAGAAGAGGCAGGATTGCCAAAAGGGGCTTTTAATGTGGTAATAGGTCCAGGTGGTGAGGTTGGAGAACCGCTTATTACAAACGACAGGGTTAGAAAGATAACATTCACAGGCTCACCAAAGGTAGGAGATAGAATTACACGCATTGCAGGCATAAAAAGGGTTACACTTGAGCTTGGCAACAACTCTGCAACAATAATAGAAAAAGATGCCGATATAGATAAGGCTATTCCAAGATGCGTTGATAGCGCCTTTGCAAACTCGGGTCAGGTGTGCATATCCCTTCAAAGGATCTATGTACACAAGGATATAGCTGATGAATTTACAAAGAAGTTTGCAGAAGCCACAAAGAGGTTAAAGGTGGGCAATCCAGTTGAGAAGGATGTTGACTTAGGTCCTATGATAGATGAAGCTGAAGCAAAAAGGGCAGAGGAGTGGATAAAGGAAGCTATAAGCCAAGGTGCTCAGCTGATCGTTGGCGGTGAAAGAGAGGGTAGAGTGCTGCGTCCCACGGTTTTGAGAAATACAACAAAAGAGATGCGTGTTATGTGTATGGAGGTATTTGCCCCTATTGTTTCTATCGTTGAATATGACAGCTTTGAGGAGGCTATTCAGCATGTAAACGACTCAGACTATGGCCTGCAGGCTGGTATCTATACAAATGACATCAGAAAGATTCAATACGCCATAGACAATTTGGATGTAGGCGGTGTCATGATAAACGACACCTCTATTTTCAGGGTGGATCACATGCCATATGGTGGCAACAAGATGAGTGGTATAGGCAGAGAGGGCGTAAGGTTTGCTATAGAGGAGATGACAAATATCAAGATGGTGACAATAAACCTGAATTAAGAGAGGGGGTATCCTCTCTCTTTTATTTGGAGATAGTATGAGGTGGGCTACGACATTTGGCGCAAGTAGGGTAAATAATAGTGGATTATACCAAGAAGGTGTGGAATTGGGCAGATTCCTCGTTCAGAAGGGTTATGCTGTTAAATGTGGTGGATATCAAGGACTAATGGAGGCTGTTAGTAAGGGTGTAAAAGAGGTAGGCGGTGTGGTTGTTGGTATAGGGCTTGAGGCGTTTGAACCTCTAAGGGAAAACAACCCCTATTTAACCAAAAAGATAATCGCCAAGGATCTATTTGAAAGATTGAGGCTTTTGGTTAAGGATAGTGAGTTATTTATTGTGCAGCAGGGCAGTATAGGCACGCTAAATGAGTTGTTTTTGGTTTGGGCGCTTAAATACTCCTTAAAAGAAACATTTAGGGTTTGCTTAATTGGTGAAAAATACTTATCCTTTAAGAATTGTGATTTTATACCTAAGGATACCTTAAAGTTTTTAGAGTTATACAAAACACTTGAGGATTTTAAAGGGAGTCTTACCTAAATGGCGGAGAGGGCGGGATTCGAACCCGCGGTACGCCTAATGCGTACAGCTGATTTCGAGTCAGCCGCCTTCGACCTCTCGGCCACCTCTCCGCCTGTTTTTATAGCAAAGAGCTGGGGTTAAGTCAAAGAAATAGAGGGTGCTTCCCTCTATTTCTAGTTTATTAGTATTGTCGTTATCTTTTAGCAAAGATCTTCTAAGGCTTTCCTGATCCAGTTATATACCAAAAATTGCCGCCTGAGCCACCTGGCATTCCGTTCCTATTAGCATCCAAAGAGCGTCCCCAAATATCTTTAATATGATAATCGTAGCCAATATAAACAGTACATGGCTCTTGAGTATTACATATATTTCCTGCACTTGATCTCCACTTAATTGTTTTTGAGTTAACTCTACTAACAGAACCTCTAAGCAGGGTATCCTTGACTAAATTGTTTGCTTCTGATCTCGTAGTGTATATTTTAAGTCCGTCAACTATTGAAAACATATTGGGTGGGAGATTGAAAGATACTTGAATTTCTATATGGCCGCCACTTGATAAATGGGTGCTAATATTAGATATCTTGAATACAGTATTAGGGGGCTTGGTATCGGCAGGTATATACTTTACAGAGTTTATAGATTTCTTACCCGGTGCAGGCTTAGTCTGCCCAGGAAAACACCTAAGTTTTTTTGTCATTTTGTTGTTATTTTCATTTGTTTCCTGAATACGATTCACAAAAGCATCAACAATAACCGTAACTTTTTTACTTTGATACAAGGGAATTGTGCCTAAACTACCAGGTGGTGTAATTCTTAGTGTTCCATTTGGTTTGGACAATTTTTTGTTTCTGTCTATATAAGATAGCCTATATCCGTTGTTTTTAGAACCCACATAAAACTTTATTAATGCCTGTCCTGCTTTAGTGTTGTAATTAGGCAGAGAACCTGGACCATTATTCTTAATCGTTACCCAAATTCTGCAGTTTTTATCTATAGCAATATCTTTCACGGTTAAGTCAGGAAGTAATTTATATTTGACAAGTTTCGAGTTGGTTTTTGGATAAGCACCAACAGGCCCTTGTTTAAACTGAGATGTATTTTTCTTACATACGCTTTGGCGTAGAAGTTTTTTAAAGGCTATAATTTTCGAATTATAAACAAATTCTACTAAAAAGTCTCTCGTTGTTGGGTTTGAAAAGTGAGTCAAGTTGTTTGTCATCTTATTCTCACAAACAATTTTAAGCGGTAAAGCATCCCCTGCAATTGAGTCTGGTGCAATTGTTTGCCCAGGTAATGTATGACCATTTAGATAAAGTTTTCTACCATTTTGATACATATACACCTTTATGTAAAGATAGGAACCTACAAGATTAACTGTCCCTGCATTCTTCCATTTTATATACATAACATAATTGAAAGAGCCTGTTTTGTGCTTTTGTAGCCTCAAAGAGATAATGTCAACTTTTACTATCTTGTGTATCTTTGGTGAGTTTTTATTAATATTTCCTTTAAATAATATTTTAGCACCATAAGCACTAAAATTAAACAAGACAATAACCAAAATAACAAAAATCCACCTGCTTTTTAAACGCATAAACACCTCCCTTTACAGTAAAGACATGTTAAATTGCTATACTCTAGTTTTACATAACTTTATTAATCAGATATATTATACTAAAGATTTCAAGTTTTTCAAATAATTTGTTAAAGATGCAATTTAAAGATGAAAATCCCTTTATTTTCCTCCGAGTAGAATGGAAAAAACTTGCAAAATATATTTTTATTTGATATAAGAGACTCAACATGAAAGAAGTAAGTTTAAAAGTTAGCAAGGTTTCTTTTTATTTTATATATTTTAACTTTAACTATTATTATTGGTTTTTTGGCGGAGGGGGATAGTCTATTTAGACGGTGCTGCAGCAAACTTTTAAGCCGTTTGGATAGGCTATCCCAAGAGGATGGTCGATTCAAACGGCTTTTTTTATTGGCCGAAAAATTTTTTATGGAGGTGATTAAATGATTATTATTATGAAGCGATCGGCAACGGATGATGACATCGAAAGGGTTAACAAAAAAATTGAGAAGATGGGCTTAAAAGCGCATATTTCAAAAGGGAGCAGCAAAACTGTTATAGGAGTTATTGGAGATGTAGACAGTAAGATAAAGGAATATGACCCTGTAGCTACTCTGTCGTTGGATAAAGCCGTAGAGAGCGTTCAAAGGGTATCCAAGCCGTATAAATTAGCATCGAGGGAAAGTAGGAATGACGATACAATTATAGACGTTAAAGGTGTAAAGGTTGGTGGTGATACATTTACTCTCATTGCAGGTCCATGCTCTGTTGAAAACAGAGAACAGGTATTAACTACAGCAAGGGGCATAAAAAAATGCTCAGCACACATGTTAAGAGGAGGAGCCTTCAAGCCGAGAACGTCACCTTATAGTTTTCAAGGGTTAGGTGAGGAAGGATTAAAACTCCTAAAAGAGGCTTCCGAAGAAACTGGGCTTCCTGTAGTTACAGAGGTTATGAATCCAAAGGATTTGGATGTAGTACTTAAATATGCAGATGTTCTTCAAATAGGAGCAAGAAACATTCAAAACTTCTCCTTACTTAAACTTGTCGGGCAAACAGATAAACCAGTACTCTTAAAAAGAGGTATGGCAACAACGATTCAGGAATTCTTAATGAGCGCTGAGTATGTAATGAGTGAAGGTAATGCTGATGTAATGTTATGCGAAAGAGGTATAAGAACATTTGAAACAGCAACGAGGAATACCTTGGACATATCAGCCGTACCTGTACTAAAAAAGGAGACCCACCTGCCTGTTTTAATAGACCCTTCACATGCCGCAGGCAAAAGGGATTATGTCCCTGCATTATCCAGAGCTGCCATAGCTGCAGGTGCCGACGGTCTTTTGATAGAAGTTCATTACAATCCTCAAATCGCAGTATCCGATGCAGCCCAACAGCTTACAATTGAGGAATTTTGCCAGCTGGTTGATGAACTAAGGAAAATAGGGGAAGTGGTGGGTAAAATAATCCAGTAATTAGTTTTTAATAACTTTTGACATAAAAGGCATAGTTTTCTATATTAAACTAACTCTTTGTATGTAAGGGATGGGGTTATGGAAAGTGTGAATGTAGGATTGTTGGGTGTTGGGACTGTTGGAAGCGGCGTTGTAAATATACTTACACACAATGCTGATATAATAAAAAAGAGGCTTGGATTTGAGCTAAACCTAAAAAAGGTATATGCAAAACATATAAAGGATGAAGTAAAACCTTTACTTGAAGGTAAGATAGCCTCAAGCTATGAGGAACTATTGGCAGAAGATATCGATATAGTGGTTGAGCTTATTGGAGGAACGACCTTTGCAAAAGATTTTATCCTAAAGGCGATCCAAGCCAAAAAAAGCGTAGCTACAGCCAATAAAGCGCTGCTTGCAGAATACGGTTATGAGATATTCTCAGAAGCCTTCAATAATAAAGTAGATGTGGGCTACGAAGCTGCTGTTGCCGGTGGAATCCCTATAATAAAGGCTATAAAAGAATCTTTAGCAGCTAATCATATAAAATCCATTAAAGCTATAGTAAACGGTACCTGTAATTACATCCTATCGGAGATGTTTTATAAGGAAATATCCTTTGAAAAGGCCTTAAAAGATGCCCAAGAAAAGGGTTTTGCCGAGGCAGACCCCACGTTTGACATAGAGGGTATAGATTCAGCCCATAAGATGGCCATATTAAGTTCTATCTCGTTTGGCGATAATGTAAAGGCTAAAGATGTTTATACAGAAGGTATAACCAACATAGATTTACTGGATATAAAATTCGCAGATGAGTTTGGTTATAGGATAAAACTCATTGGTATAACCAATTTAGTTGATGGAAAGATAGATGTAAGGGTGCATCCAACATTGATAAAAAAAGACGACATACTCGCAAAAACAGATGGTGAATTCAATGCCATCAAAGTAAAGACAGATATGAACGATGAAACCATTTATATTGGTAAAGGTGCGGGAAGCCTACCAACAGCAAGTGCCGTAGTTGCAGATGTCATGGATATAGCAAGAAACATTAAAAATAAAACGAATCTCAGGGTGCCACTTATGGCATTTCCGTTCAATTATGTAAAGAAAAGGGATATCGTAAATATAGATGATCTGACCATGAGTTATTACTTGAGATTCACGGTAAAAGACCAGGCGGGTGTTTTATCCAAAATCTCAGGCATTCTTGGAGAATACAATATAAGCATAAAGAGCGTGGTGCAATTAGGGAAAAACGAGGAATGGGTGCCTTTGATTGTTTTTACACACAAGGCAAGAGAGAAAGATATAAAGCAGGCATTAACAATCATAGAAAAACTCGATATTATAAAAGAAAATGTTTTATTGGTGAGAGTAGACGATGAAGAATAAAAAATTATGGGGCGGTAGGTTCTCCTCCTCAACCGATAGCGTTATGGAGACATTTTCCGAATCCATTAGTTTTGACAAAAGGCTTTATGAATACGATATAGCAGGCTCAATAGCCCATGCTCAGATGCTTGCCAAACAAGGCATTATAAAAGATGAGGAAGCCGATAAAATAATTGAGGGTTTACGCAAAATAAAACGCATGATAGAGGAAGGCGAATTTGAATTTAGAATAGAAGATGAAGATATACACATGAACATAGAACGCAAGCTTATAGAGATTGTTGGTAAGGTCGGAGGTAAACTACATACAGCAAGAAGCAGAAATGACCAGATAGCATTAGATATAAGGCTGTTCTTAAGAGATGCTACAATTCACATTATAGATAGACTTACAGATATACTTAAACATTTTCTAAGTCTGGCAGAGAAATATATAGATGTTGTTATGCCCGGCTTTACACACCTGCAACATGCACAACCTGTTCTGTTTTCCCATTACATACTTGCCTATTATGAAAAATTTAAAAGAGATAGGGATAGATTTAGGGATACCTTGAAAAGGATCGATGTATTACCTTTGGGTAGTGGTGCTCTTGCAGGCACAAGTTTTCCCATAGATAGAAAATATGTGGCAGAACAGTTGGGTTTTTCAAAAATCTCAAGAAACTCTATGGATGCTGTATCTGACAGAGATTTTGCTATTGAGTTTTTATCGGATGTTGCCATATGTGCAATGCATGCGTCGAGGTTTGCCGAAGAAATGGTTATATTCTCATCGCAAGAGTTTGACTTTATTGAGCTACCCGATGAGTTTTGCACTGGCTCAAGCATAATGCCACAGAAGAAAAACCCGGATGCTATGGAGTTGATACGGGGTAAAACAGCAAGAACATACGGAAACCTTATTCAGATGCTAGTTTTAATGAAAGCGCTGCCTTTAACATACAACAGGGATATGCAAGAAGACAAGGAATCACTTTTTGACTCAATCGATACAATAATTGGTACATTAGATGTGTTAAGTGGGGTTATACCCAAAATCAAGCCAAAAATAGAATCACTACAAAAAGCTCTTGATAAGGGTTTTATAACAGCAACAGATTTAGCGGACTATCTGGCAAAGAAAGGTATGCCTTTTAGGGAAGCCCACAAAGTAGTAGGCCAAATCGTTGCTTATGCAGAAAAAAACAACAAAGAGCTAAACGAGATATCAATAGAAGAGTTGAAGTCGTTTTCAGATTTAATAGAGAACGATGTTTTGGATGTGTTGCATTACAGAAAGGCTGTAAACTCAAGAACAAGCTACGGGGGAACGGCAAAAGATAATGTATTAAATATAATCGAAGAAATTAAAAAGGAGCTTTCGATAAGACAGGATGGCAATACTGTGAAATGTCCACGTTGTGGCTATCCGGTTAAGGTTTACAAAAATCCTATACCCACCACTGACATAATAATAAAGGTTGATGATAAAATTGTTCTGATAAAGAGAAAGAATCCACCGTATGGGTGGGCAATTCCTGGTGGCTTTATAGATTACGGTGAATCAGCTGAACAGGCTGCAATCAGGGAAGCAAAAGAGGAGACGGGTTTGGATGTGGAGTTGGAGAGTGTTCTTGGGGTTTACTCAGATCCAGACAGAGACCCAAGGCAGCATACTATAACAACGGTTTTTATAGCTAAAGCAAAAGGTAGACCAAAGGCTGGGGATGATGCTGAGAGTCTTGGTCTTTTTGATAAAGATAATTTACCTGAGACAATAGCATTTGACCATAAAAAAATACTTAAGGACTTCTTTGAAAAGCATAATGTCTGAAACCCTTGAATTAAAAAGTACAGGCGGTGCTAAGAAAAAGCTTACAATAAAAAATAGGTGCTTCTCAAATAATATTGTCAATATAGGCAATGTGAAATTATTTGAGGCCACCCAGAAGATATTAGAGAATAGGAATATAAAAACCCAAAGTCAAATAAAGAATTTTTTATACCCATCTTTATCACAACTCTATAACCCTTTCCTGCTTAAAGATATGGATATAGCCATAGATAGGATTGCAAGAGCCGTTTATAACTCAGAAAGAATATTCATTGTAGGAGATTACGACACGGACGGTGTAACATCAACGAGTTTGCTTTTGAGATTTTTTAAAGAAATTGGAGTAAAAGCTGGATTCTATATACCTACAAGGGATGATGGATATGGTTTGAGCCTTGAGGCTATAAAAAAAGCTATAAACGAGAAAGCTAAGCTGATAATAACAGTAGACAACGGCATTACAAGCATAGATGAAGTAGAGTTTGCAAAAACTGTTGGTATAGACGTTATCATAACAGACCATCACGAACCTCAAGATGTACTACCCAAGGCCTTTGCGGTAGTTGACCCAAAAAGAAACGATTCAAAGTTCCCGTTCAAGGAATTATCCGGTGTAGGTGTGGCATTCAACCTTATAATGGCACTGAGGAATAAACTTAGAAAAGATGGTTTTTTTAGAGGTAAAGGGGAACCGAATCTAAAAAAATATTTAGACTTGGTAGCTTTAGGAACTCTCGCTGACATCGTTCCTCTACTGGATGAAAATAGGGTTTGTGTAAAAATAGGATTGTTCAATAAAAACCATTCTACTGTTGGTTTGGAATTACTCAAGAAGGTTTCAGGTATAGAAGGCTGCCTAACATCTAAACATGTTGGCTTTGTCATAGCTCCAAGAATTAACGCAGCAGGGAGATTGTCGGATGCTTCAATTGTAGTTGACATGTTTTTAAAAGATGATGCTAAAGAAGCAGAAACAATAGCCCTAAAATTAGAAGAAATAAACAATCAAAGAAGGAAATTGCAACTAAAGATAATAAACGAAGTAGAAAAATATGCCAGAAATTTAAGTAGTAACGTTATTGTTGCGGCCAAAGAGGGATGGCATAAAGGTGTAATAGGCATAGTGGCTAATGCTATAGCCTATAAATTTAAAAAACCAACTATAATCATAAGCAAAGAGAATAAAATCAGCATAGGTAGCGGAAGGAGTATTGGAGAGATAGACTTATTCTCTGCTATAAAAGAGACATCAGATATACTTGAAAGATTCGGCGGGCATAAAATGGCTGTTGGCATTACAATAAAAAATGATAGAATTGAGGAGTTTTCAGAGAGACTGAATGAAATTATCTCAACTAAGTATTCAGAGGAATCCGCAACAGCAAAATACGAGGCTGATTGCGAGGTGCTTCTATCAATATTTAATAGAAGGTTTGTTGAAGAACTATCATTGCTCGAACCTCATGGACCTTTAAATGAGGAACCGTTGTTTTTTGCAAGAAACGTTGTTGTTAAAGATGAGGCCATGATACTGGACAAATACCCTAAATATCTTTTAGATGATGGAACTTCAAGCCTATGGATGGTTAGCTTCGAAGGTGTTAAGCTTGATGTTGGGGGGGTTTATGATGTTTTGTTTTCGGCCTATATAAAAAACGGATATATGTCCTTCAGCCTAAAGGACGCCTTTTATGTAATTTAAGGAGGGAAATGTGAGACTATCGGAAAATGCTCTTATTGTTTTAAAGAGTAGATACTTACAAAAAGATTCTGATGGCAACATAATAGAAACACCGGAGCAGCTTATAGAAAGAGTAGCAAAAGCTATAGCTAAAGCCGACGAAAATTACTCAGCAACCAAGGAAGAAATAGAAAAAACAACGAATGAGTTTATGGATGTAATGTCTGAACTTAAGTTTTTACCCAATACACCTACTTTAGTTAACGCAGGACGCCCTTTAGGTCAATTATCCGCATGCTTTGTGCTTCCAATAAATGATAGCATGGATAGCATTTTCGACGCCGTAAAAGCAACGGCATTGATACATAAATCTGGTGGTGGAACAGGCTTTTCTTTTTCCAGACTTAGACCTAAAAACGACATAGTAAGTTCTACGATGGGTGTTTCCAGTGGGCCTGTCTCCTTTATGAAGGTTTTTGACTGTGCAACCGAAGCAATTAAACAAGGCGGCGTAAGACGTGGAGCAAACATGGGCATCCTGAGAGTTGACCATCCAGATATACTCGATTTTATACATTGCAAGGATAAAGAAGGGGAGTTTTCAAATTTTAATATATCTGTAGCTATAACAAATAAGTTTTTAGATGCCTTAAAGAACGATGAAGAGTATGAACTAATAAACCCCAGAAACAAAGAAGTAGTTGGTAAACTAAAAGCTTCGTTTGTTTGGGATGAAATAGCCAAAAGCGCCCATAAGAGTGGAGAACCTGGCATAATTTTCATAGACAGAATAAATGAAAAGCACCCGCTATCAAAAGAAGTAGGGGAAATAGAAAGCACGAATCCATGCGGTGAACAACCACTTCTACCCTTTGAAAGTTGTAATCTTGGTTCAATAAACCTTGGTAAGTTTGTAAAAGGCAAATCTATCGACTGGGATAACCTAAAAAAGACTGTATTTACGGCTGTCCATTTTCTTGATAACGTTATAGACGTAAACATATACCCATTAAAAAAGATAGAAGAAAATACCAAAAAGAATAGAAAAGTAGGCCTGGGTGTCATGGGTTTTGCCGACATGCTTATAGATCTCGGCATCCCTTATGATAGCAAAGAAGCCATAAAATTAGCAGAAGATGTAATGTGTTTTATACAAAAAATATCCAAAGAGGCATCGAGTGAACTCGCAAAAAAGAGAGGAAACTTCCCTAATTATAAATACAGCATCTATTCAAAAGAAAACATACCTATGAGGAATGCTACAACAACAACCATTGCACCTACCGGATCAATCTCTATGATAGCAGATGCATCGAGTGGAATAGAGCCTATTTTCGCCCTTGCTTATTATAAACAGGTTTTAGACGGAAAAAGGCTGCCTTATGTATACGAAAGATTGTTCAATGTATTGAAGGATAGAGGCATATACACAGAGAAACTTGCAGAAAGAATAATTGATAACAGGGGCAGCCTAAAGGGTATAGAGGAAATACCGGAAGACATAAGAAAACTCTTTGTTACAGCCATGGATATAACCTATAAGGCCCATATAGATATTCAGGCAGCATTTCAAAAATACACAGACAATGCTGTATCAAAAACCATTAACATGCCAAATTCAGCTACAGTTGTAGATGTAAAAGAAGCCTACAACTATGCATACAAAAATGGACTGAAAGGAATAACGGTTTACAGGGATGGCTCAAGACAAGAGCAGGTATTGGTTGTAGCTAAAAAAGAGGAGAAAAAATTACCAGAAAACTTCACAAGACCCGTTGTGCTCAATGGATTTACAGAAAAGGTGAAGACTTCAAGGGGAACCCTATATGTTACCATAAACACAGTAAACGATGACCCTATAGAGGTATTTGCCAACATAGGAAAATCAGGCGGAGACATATCTGCATTAAGCGAAGCCATAGGAAGACTAATCTCAATAGCACTTCAAAACGGTGTCCACGTTAAAAACATAGTAAACACATTGATAAGCATAACTGGGGCTCAGCCTATTTGGAGTAACGGTAGGCTAATTAAATCGGTTCCTGATGCAATAGCTCAAGTCTTAAGAGACCATTTTTTAAGAAACGGAAACGAAAAAGAACCACCTAAAGTAATAGCGGGAGAGGAGTGTCCGGAATGCGGCTCTCCTCTTGAGATAGTAGAAGGATGCGCCGTTTGCAGAAATTGCGGATATTCAAGATGCGGTTAAGGAGGAATGATGGACTTAGAAAAAGAAGTTCAAAAACAGTTTGATACAATAAAAAGAGGAACAGCTGAAATTATAGATAAAGAAGAATTAAAAGATAAATTAAGGGATAGTATAAAAATGGGCAAACCTTTAAAAATAAAGGCCGGATTTGACCCAACAGCCCCGGATTTACATTTAGGACATACCGTACTGATACAAAAACTCAAACAGTTTCAAGATTTAGGGCATGAAGTATATTTTTTAATTGGTGATTTTACTGGAATGATAGGAGACCCAACAGGAAAAAGCGAGACAAGGAAAGCCTTAAGCAAAGAAGAGGTTGAAAAAAATGCACAAACATACAAAGATCAGATATTCAAAATCCTCGATAAGGACAAAACAAAAGTAGTGTATAACTCCCAGTGGTGCTCAAAACTCAATGCAGTCGACATGATAAAATTGGCATCCACTATGACCGTGGCAAGAATGCTCGAGAGGGATGATTTCTCAAAAAGATTTAGCTCAAACAAGCCAATATCTATACATGAATTTTTATATCCCCTTCTTCAGGGGTATGACTCTGTGGCTTTAGAGGCTGATGTTGAGCTCGGCGGAACAGATCAAAAGTTTAATTTGCTCGTTGGAAGACACCTACAAAAACTCCAAGGCCAAAGGCCACAGACAGTTATTATGATGCCTATATTGGAAGGGCTTGACGGCGTTCAAAAAATGAGTAAGTCATTGGGAAATTATGTAGGCATAACCGATGAGCCTAACGATATGTATGGAAAAATTATGTCCATATCCGATGAGTTGATGTGGCGCTATTATGAACTTTTAAGCGATAGAGATTTGTCCGAAATTAACCAAATGAAAGAGAATGTAGAAACAGGTAAACTACACCCCAAAAAAGCCAAAGAGATGCTTGCCTTTGAGATAACTAAACGCTTCCACGGAGAAGAGAAAGCAAAAGAGGCAGCTAAGTTTTTTGAAGAAATGTTTAAAAAGAAAGAAATCCCTGACGAAATTGAAGAGATAGCCCTACAGCTTGAAGATGATGAAGTTTGGATATGTCATCTACTAAAGAATATAGGCTTTGTTAAAAGCTCATCTGAGGCAAGAAGGATGATAAAGTCAAATGCTGTTTCTATAGATTCAAATAAAGTAACAGATGACAGTTTGAAATTAAAAAAGGGTAGCTATATAGTAAAAGTAGGAAAAAGAAAAATAGCTAAGGTGAGTCTGAAATAATGCTTGTTGCAGTTGATATAGGAAATACAAATATTGTAATAGGTGTGTTTCTGAAAGATAGATTCTTAAATTTTCGTCTTAGTACAAACCCTAAACTAACACAGGATGAATACTGTATTAACCTTTATAACCTTTTTAATTTATATTCATTAAGAGAAAAAATAACAGGTTCTATTGTATCTTCTGTCGTTCCTCAAATCACACCAAGAATCATAAACGCTATAAAGACCGTGTTTGATATAAAACCCATGGAGGTAGGACCAGGAATAAAAACAGGCATGCTCATAAAATATCACAATCCTGCCGAGGTTGGGGCAGACAGAATTGTAAATGCTGTTGGAGCGTATGAGGAGTTTAAGGATGCATTAATAGTAATAGACTCAGGTACCGCAATAACATTTGATGTAATAAGTAAAAAAGGTGAGTACATTGGTGGAGCTATAGCTCCTGGTATAAATATATCTGCTGATGCCTTGGCTTTGAAAACAGCTAAACTACCCCGGGTTCCGCTTCAGATGCCCAAAGAGGTGATAGGAAAAACGACAATGCACAGTATGCAGTCAGGTCTTTTCTATGGCTATTTATCAATGATAGAGGGCATGATAAATAGAATAAAAGACGAGATGGGTCATGAGTGTGTTGTAGTTATAACAGGCGGAGATAGTGCTTTGTTTTATAAACATCTAAATCAAATAGACCACTACAGGCCGTACTTAACCCTGTTTGGTTTGAAGGCTATATATGAGAAAAATATATAATATAGGTGTTCTGGGCGCAGGTAGTTGGGGAACGACTATAGCAAATCTTTTATCCATTAATGGTCACAATGTAGTCTTGTATGTAAGAGAAGATGAACTGTTTAAAGAAATAAAGAAAACACGAATAAACAATATATACTTAAACGGCATAAAATTGTCCGAACGATTAAAATTTTCCCAGGATGTAAACGAAACTGCAAACAAAAAAGACATAATAGTATCAGCGATACCTGTTAAATTTTTAAGGGATACACTGAAAAAGATATCATGTAATATAGAAGGTGTAGTTATATCTTTAAGTAAAGGTATAGAAAATGAAACGTTTTGTAGACCATCTCAAATTATAGGGAAAACACTTGGCATAGAAATTGATAGAGTGGCAGCTTTAAGCGGGCCAAATTTTGCAAAAGAGGTGGCTTTAAAACTCCCCACTGCAACTGTTATCGCATCAACAAATAAAGAAACAGCTATATTGACCCAAAATGCTTTCAGTAATAGTTATTTCAGGGTTTACACATCAAATGATATAGCAGGTGTGGAAATATGTGGAGCTTTAAAAAACATAATGGCTATAGCAAGTGGCGTAAGTGACGGTTTGAATTTGGGTGATAACGCTAGGGCAAGTCTAATAACAAGGGGCTTGAGTGAAATATCAAGGCTTGGCTTAAAATTGGGTGCAAAACAAGAAACCTTTATGGGGCTTGCAGGAATAGGTGATTTAATGCTTACAGCAACAGGGAGTTTAAGTAGAAATAGAACAGTAGGGCTAAGAATAGCAAAGGGCGAAAAGATAAAGGTTATATTGGAGAGCATGAAAATGGTCCCAGAAGGTGTAAATACAACAAAATCTGTTTACAATCTATCCAAAGAAAAAAATATAGATATGCCTATAACTAATGAAATATACAAAATACTATACGAGGGCAAAAAACCCTTCGATGCCCTGAAAGATTTAATGAATAGGCCGCTTAAAGCAGAAAATTATTTACTTTAGATAAAATTTGTGTTAGTTATTTAAGTTAAAAAAGCTGGAGGAATAAAATGGCAAAAGAGAAAGAAGCTCCCGCTGAAAATCAAGAGGCCCCAAAGAAAAAAGGGAAGGGTAAACTTCTAATCATTATAATAGCTGTAGTCATATTAGCTGTTGCTGGTGTTGCAGTCAAGATGTTTCTTTTTAATGGCACAAAAAAACAGACAACACCAAACCAACACAAAAGCGAAGTAACTCACGAGCAGGCCCAAGAAGAGGAGCCGGTAGAACCCGCAGAAAGCACTGTGGTTAGCCAATCTCATCTGACACCTGTTGTCATAGGTCCTATAATCGTCAATTTAGCTGATGTTGGTGGCGATAGGTATTTAAAAATAAAACTAGTCCTCCTTGAGGCTAAAAGAGCTGCCAAAAAAGAAGAAAAAGAGGGTGAAAAAACCGGTATATCTTTAGAAGATGCTGTTGTTAAAGACACTATAATATCTGTTTTGTCTGCAAAAACATCGGACGATTTACTTTCAGCTTCAGGCAAAGAAGAGCTCAAAAACGAACTTATCAGCGCTATAAATCAAGCATTACATATGAATTTAGTTAAAAGAATATACTTTTTATCGTTTATAATACAATGAATCCAAATAGAGAAAAGATAAAGAAAGAATTCGAAAAATATTTTGACATACCTTTAAAAATGGTGTTTGACCTTGCAACCACTCAAGTCAAGGTAAAGGATCTACTTAAATGGAAAGAAGGCGATATTATAGAGACAAACAAAATGGCAGGTGAATATATAAACATAAATATAGAAAATAAACCCTTGGGTATGGGAGAGGTTATAGTTCTTGATAACAAATTTGCAATTAGAATAACAAATATATTTACAAAAGACGATTTAATGGAACTCAATGTAAAATGATAATCTTCATACTTGCGTTACTACTTATCCCATCTATGTCATTTGCCGCTGGAAATGTTGACTATTGGGGTTATACTTTAAAATCACTCGGAAGCTTAATCCTTGTCCTTGGCATAATAATTTTATTCTTCTACATACTAAGAAAGCTAAGTTATTCAGGAAAAATAAGTTCATCAAGAATAAAGGTCAAGGGCAAGGTTTATTTAGACAACAAACATTACCTTGCAATTGTAGAGGTTGACGGCAAAGAAATGTTGTTAGGCATATCAGATACAATAAACACATTAAAGGAACTCAAAACGAATGATGAAGAAAATTAGTTTTTTTACCCTTTTGTTGTTTTTGTTTTCAATGTCAGCTTTTTCTGCCGATGTTGTAGCACCATCAATAAATATAACTATGCCCACAGCAAACAATCCCACAACCATAGCCGAATCCATAAAACTTCTCATACTTTTAACCGTATTAGCACTAGCTCCATCTATTTTAATCATGATGACATCGTTCACACGTATCATAATAGTCTTAGCCATTCTACGACAGGCTTTAGGAACTCAACAAATGCCGCCAAATCAAATATTAATAGGTATAGCTCTTTTTTTAACACTTTTTATTATGTCTCCTCAAATAAACACGATATATAAAACAGCATACCTACCACTTCAGAAAAATGAAATAACACTTGAGGGTGCCTATAAAAACGCCACAAAACCTCTTAAAACATTTATGCTTAAGCAAACACGTCAAAAGGATTTGGCCCTATTTTTAAGAATAGCAAAAAAACCCAACCCAAAAAATCCTCAAGAATTGTCTATGGACATTGTTATACCCGCCTTTATAATTAGCGAGCTAAAAACTGCTTTTGAGATGGGTTTTATTATATACATACCTTTTTTAATCATAGACATGGTAGTCTCAAGTATACTAATGAGCATGGGTATGATGATGCTGCCCCCAATAATGATATCTTTGCCATTCAAACTGCTTATATTTGTTTTGGCAGATGGTTGGAACCTTGTTGTAATGTCTTTATTTAAAAGCTTTATGAGGTGATTCATGGACATAGCAACAGTTATAGCTATAGGCAAAGAAGCTATGAAGGTAACTATGCTCATAGCTATGCCTATTTTAATAGTAAGTTTAATAGCAGGTCTTTTAGTTAGTATTTTTCAGGCTGTTACGCAGATTCAAGAGATGACGCTAACATTTATCCCAAAGATAATCGCAACAGCTGTTACTGTGATTTTTCTGGCTCCATGGATGACAAAGCTGCTGGTAAATTATGTAATACACCTATACTCATCCATTCCAACGTTTATTAAATGAGCGATTTATTGGTTTATTCTGGGCATTTTTATACAAATTTTTTGGCTTTTCTATTTATTCTTTTAAGAGTCTCAAGTATTATAGTCTTTGCACCCATATTTTCATCTGCATCAATACCACCTCAGGTAAAGGTCGCTTTTAGCTTTGTTTTTGCTGTTATCTTATATCCTACCGTTAGAAGTTATATACACATAGAAAGCATAAACACGCTCTATATTGTATCCATAACCTTAAGAGAGCTTATGTTTGCTGTATTACTTTCCCTAACCATACATTTTATATGGAGCGGCCTTGAACTTGGTGCTCAACTTGTCGGCTTTAACATGGGCTTTTCTATAGCTAACGTCATAAGCCCTGAGGAAAATATTCAGATTTCAGTATTGGCTGAGTTTGAAAGCATTTTTGCTATACTTGTATTTTTGATAATAAATGGCCACTATGTCTTTATACAAGCTATGACATATAGCTTTGAAGTGTTAAAAGTTGGCGGATTTAGCTTAAATCAGAATATATTTCATATATTTAACAAATTAACGGCTGTCTTATTTGACGTATCCTTTACCGTTTTAGCGCCTGTTATAATAGCTTTATTTATTACCCAGGTAGTATTTGGAGTCATTGCAAGAACCATGCCTCAAATGAATATAATGATAGTTGCATTTCCGTTAAGTATCGCTATAGGATTCATTACACTCGGAGCATCATTCGTATTTGTAGCCGAATCATTAATACACTACTATCATCAAGCTTTTGGCTATATCTATGCAATAATAAGAGGTGGATAAATGCCCGATGAGGATAAAACCGAACAGGCGACCCCGAAACGGAGACAAGAAGCAAGGGAAGAGGGTAGGGTAGCAAAATCGGTAGAACTCAACACAGCCTTTCTTATGCTTGCTGCTGTTGTATTTTTCTATTTTACAGCAAGCAATTTTGGAGAGAAAATAAAGGATGTATTAATTTACTTTTTTACACTTGCTTCAAATTTTGAAATAACATTAGATTCATTTGACATATTGGTCAAAAGGATTAGTGGATTTATGTTTTCTATTCTCCTGCCATTTTTCATTGTCATGGCTACGATAGCATTTCTGATTAACGTCGTACAGGTAGGTTTCTATATAACACCGAAAGCTATGGAAATAAAGTTTGACAAAATCAATCCTGTAAATGGTTTTAAAAATATGTTTTCTTTAAGATCGTTTGGTGAGCTTGTAAAATCACTACTCAAAGCCTCTGTTATGGGTTATATTTTATGGATATTTATACAAAAAAATATAAACAGCTGGTCGTCCCTTTCAAAAACAAATCAAACAGCAGTGTTTTTGGTTATGATAAAGAGTATGTTTTTGGTTGTGGTGTATATCTTGATTTTTATAATTTTCATGGCTATCTTAGATTACCTATTCCAAAAATATACATTCGAAAAAAGCATAATGATGACAAAGCAAGAAGTTAAAGATGAATACAAACAAATGGAAGGAGACCCGAAGATTAAACAGAAGATTAGAAGCATGCAAATGGAAATGACAAGAAAGAGAATGATGGAAGAGGTGAAAAAGGCTGATGTTGTAATTACCAATCCAACACACTACGCTGTGGCTCTAAAGTACGATTCAGCAACCATGGCAGCCCCCAAGGTTGTAGCTAAAGGAATTAATCTTATAGCTAAAAAAATAAAAGAAATAGCCAAGGAAAACGATGTTCCTATTGTAGAAAAACCGGAACTTGCACGATCCCTTTATGAAAAGGTTAAATTAGATAGGGAAATTCCAGAAGAATTGTATCAAGCTGTGGCCGAGATTCTGGCTTATGTCTTTAAGCTTAAAAACCACCCTGCAAGCTAAAGTTCACTCCCTTTAATCCGATAAATTATACGAAAGGAGGGTGTGATGGACTTAGGCAGTTTTACCGTATTGGGTTTGGGAAGCGGAATGGACCTTCAAGGTCTTATAGACAAGTTGGTCAAAGCAGACAGCCAGCCCCTTCTTATGGCACAAACAGAAAAACTTCAATATGAAACATATTATAAAACTTTTGATACCTTTGAGAGCAAACTTCAACAGCTGGCAAACGATACATCAAAAATGATGAGCGACTTTGAGCTCCAAAGCGCAACAGTAAGCGATGAGAATATAGCTGAGGCTCAAATAAGCGGCAACCCAACATCTGGTGTGCATAATATCACTGTAAATAGCCTAGCCCAAGGACAAACTTGGATTTCTAATAATGAATATTCATCGGAATCAGATAGTATAACAACAACTGGCGGTAAGTTTATTTATAAGATAGGTGACACAGAGTATTCCATAGATATAGACAACAATACTCTATCCTCTACTCCGACCACACTAACTGAATTTGTAAACGCCATCAACAACAACGATTCTGGCCTTCAGGCAAGTCTTCTCTATACAGGTTCTGGATATAAAGTAATACTAAAAACACCTGATGGAACAAGTAATAACTTAACAATAGTTCAGAATGATACTAATATAGATTTTGGTGATGGAAAAGGTAATACAGGACCAGCTACAGATTCCCAAGATGCGAGCTTAACTATAGATGGCATAGATATTACATCTCAATCTAACACACTCAAGGACTACATACCTGGTGTTAGTCTAACGCTTAAAGACACTGGCTCTTTCAGTTTATATATACAAACTGATTATTCTACACTTACAAGCGACATGAACAACATAGTAAACGATTACAACGACATAGTAAAATACATAAACGACAATCAAGATTACGATGACAAAACTAATGTGGCAGATGCATTTTTTTGCAATAGCACAATAGAAGGGGCAGAGAATAAATTGTCCAATTTGCTTCTTGGTAGCTATGGAAGTAGCAGTTCAAACTATACTAGCTTGATTGACTTAGGAATAGAAATGAACAAAGATGGAACACTCGAATTTGATTCATCGAAGTTCACGTCAGCACTGGAAGATGATTTTAAAAATATAAAAAAGATGTTAGTTGAAACCTCAACAGGCGCTGAGGATGGATTTTTAAGTCAACTACATAACACTATAAATAATATGACTTCCACCAATGGTTCTATTGAGTTGCAAAAAAACTTCATAAACGACAAAATAGATAACTTGGATGAACAGATAGATATGCTTCAGAAGCAGTTAGATCAAGAAAGAACCATGTTAACTTTGACACTTTCACAAATGGATGAATATATAGGTTCTTTAAAAAATCAAGGTGATTATTTACAGAAAATGTTTGACAGCATGAATAATAAAAAATAAGGAGGCTTAAAATGTCCACCGGCATCAATAAGATTACAAATCCAGAGGTTGCCCTTCAAAACAAGATACAAACCCAACAGGCGAGCAATCAAACCCAAAGGGCAGCTGAGGTACAAAAGCTCAACCTCAAAGATACGCAACAATCACCCAACAGTGGATATAAAAAGCAACTATCGCCTGATGAACTCAAAAGGGTTATAAGTAAAATCAATGATAATGTTAGCAAATTAAATAAGGATGTGAGATTCACATATAATGACACCCTAAAATCTTTGGTTGTAAAAGTAGTAGACTCAAAAACAGGTAAAGTAATAAGAGAAATACCACCGCAAGAGGTAATAAACCTTCAAAAAAAACTCTCAGAGGTGGTAGGAATAATATTTGATAGTAAGGAGGTAGAAAAATGACAGCTAACGAGGCATATAACACATATAAAAATATGATGATAAACACCACTGTTGATAAACTTCAAATTGTGGCAATGCTGTATGAAGGGGCTTTAGGTTTTGCCAAAAATGCAATAGAATCAGCTAAACAAAAAGATGAAGAATTATTTATAGACAACATGAACAGGGTTATAGGAATACTCTTGGCCTTAAGGGATTCTTTAGATCCAAATGCCGACAAAGAGACTGTTGATTACCTAACAGCCCTGTATAATTTTCTTATTGAAAAATCTATTAATGCTATTGAGTTGTTCTCAGATGATAAGTTTTCAGAGGATGAATTTTCCATTGTAATAAGATATTTATCAAAAATGCATGAAATCTGGACGGGTGAAGTTATGGGGCAAACAAAATAATCATCCCGCTTTAAAGTTATCCATAAAGGCATTCTTCTCTTCAAGTGAAGAGCGGGATGCCATTCCTTCAAAAAAGTTAGAAAAAGCACTTTTTACAAATTCATCATTGGGAACATTAGTAGCTATATCGTTAACGGAGTTGATAAATTCATCAAAAACATTAGCAGTCTCTTTTGTGTTGTCGTTTTTTAGAATTTCATTGGTTTGTTTTATAAACTGGTCTTCATAGCCATAATTAGTTGCATTTACAAAAGCTTTAAGCCAATTATTCATATCATAGCTTCTGCTGTGTATTGTATTAGCTGCTTCAAAGAACTTTTCAAATTCACTACTGTTTTTAAGTTTATCTAAAGCCTCAACGGTTTGCATCCAGTCAGTGCCGTTTCCTTGAGATAAATTTACAATCACATTCCTTGCTCCGGCTAATGCTTCATTAGTTACATCACTTCTTTGTGTAAGTTCATTGTATATATCATTGAGTTTTTTTCCGTATGCAGATATGGACGCATATTGCTCTGATAAATTTTGCAGGGTCTCTACAATATTGTTATTATTTTGGGGATTATTCGAATTATTGCTAAAGAGTTGGTTGACCACATATTTATTTATATAATTATCTACTTTTATTGCCATAATCCACCTCCTATAATAAAATATTGCTTAATATAAAGACAAAGTCAAGAACAAATTCTTGAAAAACACTGACAAATAAGTAATATTTCTCAAGTGCAGGCCCTATGAGGCAAAAGGAGGAAAAAGATGGCTAAGTCAATGTTAGATTTAATATTTACAGACCCTTTTGAGCAATCAAATGCAGACTACGAGAAGGTAAAAGAGTTCGTAGAAACAGTATTAGATAAAGCTCCACATTACGCCGTAGTTGAAGAGTTAGAGAATGTAGCAGAGTATGTCGTCTTGCTTGAAAAACTATTAGAGGAAAATGGCATAGATTTCAGTGATGAAACTCTACAAATGAAAAAATACGAAAATACAACAGAAATAGACAATCAAAAAAGATTATTTCTACTCCACTTCTCAGGTAAAATAGTAAGAAAAGAAGGTGCTGTGGTATGAGCATAAAGAACGATCGTTGGATTATAGAGATGGCAAAAAAAGGCATGATAGAACCCTTTGCCGATAGTCAGGTAAGAGAAGGTGTTATAAGCTACGGAGTTAGTTCTTACGGTTATGACATGCGAATAGCTGATGAGTTTAAGATATTTACAAATGTAAACAATACGATTGTTGACCCAAAGAACTTCACAGAAAAGAATTATGTAGATTTCAAAGGTGATGTTTGCATAATTCCACCAAATAGTTTTGTTCTGGCAAGAAGCGTAGAGTATTTTAGAATTCCAAGGAGCATTTTAACCGTTTGCGTTGGCAAATCAACATATGCAAGATGCGGTCTTATTGTTAATGTAACGCCGTTTGAACCAGAATGGGAAGGTTATGTAACAATAGAAATATCAAACTCCACACCGATTCCAGCCAAAGTATATGCTTGGGAAGGTATAGCGCAGGTATTGTTCTTTGAGGCAGACGAAGAATGCATGGTAAGTTATGCCGATAAAAAGGGTAAATACCAAAAACAAATGGGACTAACACCGCCAAAATTGTAAGAGGAGGTATAAATGTCAGGACACAATAAATGGAGCACTATAAAACACAAAAAAGCTAAAGAAGACGCCAAAAGAGGTGCAATATTCACAAAGCTTATAAAAGAGATAACAATAGCCGCCAGACTTGGTGGAGGTGATCCTGAGAGCAATCCAAGGCTTAGAATGGCTATAGAAAAGGCCAAAGA
This sequence comes from Hippea maritima DSM 10411, assembly GCF_000194135.1. Taxonomy (GTDB): domain Bacteria; phylum Campylobacterota_A; class Desulfurellia; order Desulfurellales; family Hippeaceae; genus Hippea; species Hippea maritima. The sequence goes on from NC_015318.1 coordinate 871,763, forward strand.
GGCTAACATGCCCAAGCAAAACATAGAAAAAGCTATCAAAAAAGGCACAGGGGAACTCCCAGGAACAACCTATGAAGATATAATCTATGAGGGATACGGACCCGGTGGTGTTGCCATGATAATAGAAGCTACAACAGATAATAGGCAGAGAACGACGGCAAGCGTAAGACACTTACTCAATAAATTTGGTGGTAGTTTGGGTGAAAATGGTTGCGTATCCTGGATGTTTGACTATGTGGGCTATATGACATTTGATAAGGACTCAACAGAGGAAGAAGCCTTATTTGAAGCAGCGTTGGAGGCTGGTGCAAGCGATGTTAGAGAAAATGAAGAAGATGGCGTTTTTGAAGTAATAACCGAACCAAAAGAATTTATGGCAGTAAAAGAGGCACTTGAAGAGCACGGCTTTAAACCGCAAACAGCTGAGCTTACCAGAATACCACAAAATACAGTAAAACTTGAAGGCGAGAAAGCCATTAGCATGTTAAAACTAATGGAAGCTTTAGAAGAAGATGATGATGTCTCCAATGTGTATGCCAACTTTGACATCTCGGATGAGGTAATGGAGAAATTTAGTCAGCAATAGACTGCAGGGTATTATGCCCCGCAGTTTCTTTTTATTATTTCTTCTATTTTGGAAAATACATTTGATGACGGGTATCTTTTAATTGAATTTAGTACATTTTCTCTTAACTTTGGCAATTTGTTTCTGTTTTCAAGAACAAACTCCAAAGTCTCTTCTATTTCATGAACATCGGAGGGTTCATTTATTATAAAACCGTTTTCACCATTTATTACAACCTCACTGGTTCCATTGTATTTACTAACAACAGGAACAAGCCCGCATGCCATAGCTTCCAACACCACAAGCGCAGCCGCATCATAAAGAGTAGGATAGACAAATACATCACAGCCACTATATACAGTTTCAATGTCACTTCTTTTTCCCAAGCATATTACTCTATCTTGCAAGTTATTTCTTGATATTATTGACTTAAAATAGCTTCTATAATTCCCACCTGCTACAACCAACTTAAATGAGTAACCCTTATCTTTTAAGTTTTTTAAAGCTTTTAAAAGATAACATAGACCTTTGAGTTTATGATTTGTGGAAACAAAGCAGAACACCAGTTCATCTTTATCTATTTTCATCTCCTTTTTTAATTTTTGTTGAAAGTCTGGCATAGGCTTGAATCTATCCAAATCAACGCCATTGCTAATTAGAACAATTTTCCTTTCATCTAATTTAAACTTATCTATAATTTGCTTTTTAGTGAAATTAGACGGAAGTATAAAGGCTTTTTTTGAGTCAGCAAAAATCTTAAAATTTAGTGTTTCTATACATAAATTTACCCAATGAGATAAAGAAAGGAATTTTCTTAGCCTATATAATAGACGACTCAGTTTGTTGGGGTATTTTAAAACAGCCCTTTTAAAGTAGTAAGAATGAGCCCCACTGTCTCCCCTGTATATGTCACTATAAAAGCTTTTTCCTACTCCCAGAATACAAACATCTTTATTTTTCTTTTTTATTTTTTTTCCTTTTATAAAGGAATATAAAGCAAAAAATAACTCTCTTAATCCTCCCCCAACGGGAAAATAAACCTTATTAACAGTTATATTGCTATTCTTGGGTTCAGCATCAACTTTAAAAGCATAAACATCCACTTTATAGCCCTTATCAGCAAGGTAATGCACTAAGTTGTATATTACCTTCTCCTGTCCACCGTAAGTTCTAAAGTACTTATAGAAAATTACTATTTTCATGATGAAATTCTATAAAAACACACTTCTAAAAGCAAAAAGTTTATGATAGTTTATTTATATGAAGTTTGTTGGTGCCCATGTAAGTATAGCAGGGGGAGTTCAAAACGCCCTTTTGAACGCCAAAAGGATCAACGCTAATGCATTTGCTTTATTTACGAGGAACCAAAGGAGATGGGAAGCTAAACCCTATACAGAAAAGAACATCGCATTTTTTAAGAAAAACCTAAAGGACTTCGGGTTTGATGAAAAATACATACTGCCGCATGCGAGTTATTTGATCAATCTATGTTCTCCCAAAAAGGATACATTGGAAAAATCGCGTAAATCGTTTATAGAGGAGCTAAACAGAGTCAAACAGCTTGGATTGAAGTATTTGAATGTCCACCCAGGAGCCCACCTTAACAAACTATCCTTAAAGGAAAGCATATCTCTAATGGCTGAAAGCATAAATTTGGCGTTGGATTCTATTGGTGATATTACCATCGTGCTTGAGATAACAGCGGGCGAAGGAACCGTTGTTGGCTATAGATTTGAACACCTCGCAGGGATAATCGAGCAGGTTAAAGACAAAAAAAGGATCGGTGTTTGTCTTGACACATGCCACATGTTTGCTGCGGGTTATGATATTAGGGATGAAGATTCGTATGAAAAAACAATGGCTGAATTTGACAGTACTGTTGGCTTTAGCTACCTCAAGGGCATGCACTTGAACGACTCAAAGCATCCACTTGGATCACGAAAAGACAGACATGAAAGCATAGGGAAAGGCTTTATAGGACTCGATGCCTTTAAATTTATAATGAAAGACCCAAGAACCGATAATATCCCCTTGATCCTTGAGACGCCAAACACCTCTCTTTGGAGTAAAGAGATAGAGCTTTTAAGATCTTTTGTTTGAATTGCGGTTCTGTGTTCAAAAATATACAGTTTAAGGTATAGAAAGTATTATAACAAACCTGCTGCCTTCTCCCTTTTTACTTGAAAGCTCTATTTTACCACCGTACAGGTTTACCGTGTGCTTTACGATAGCAAGCCCAAGACCTGTGCCACTTAACTTTCTATCCCTGCCTGCTCTTGAAGTATAAAAGCGCTCAAAGATACGCTGTCTATCGGATTCTTCTATCCCGATGCCGCTATCCTCAACGGTTATTGTTAAACTTCTATTGCCGATTATTTTGCAATTAACCCTTACAAAGCCTGTCTCTGTGAAGTTTATTGCATTGTCAACTAAATTCCACAGGATCGATTTCAAATGACCGCAGGGTATATTGACTTTTGCAGCTTCGCATGAAACTTGAAAATCAAGGCCTTTGTTCTTGGCGATCTGGCCAAAGGCTGCATTTAGTTGTTCTCTCAATTCTCCTATGTGGCATTCGCCCTTTTTTGAAACATTTCTGCTTTCAAGTCTGTGTAGGGTTAATATATCCTCGATCAACTCCGTTAGGTGCTGTGCGCTTTCGTATATGTATTTTAAAAACTTCTCTTGCGTCTTTTTGTCTATGCCTTTTGAGTTTAACAGCGTTTCAGAAAACCCCATGATAGAAGTTATGGGCGTTTTTAGCTCATGGGATGCCTCCTCAAAAAATTTAGCCTTCATTCTTTGGTATTTTTCTCTCTGGGATATATCGTTGATCAATATGATTGTTTTTTTGTTGAATGTTTGGCTCTTAAGTAAAAGGATTTTATCGTTGGATTCTATTAAACTCTCCTTTTTTGTTGTGATCACACTTTGAAGCACCGTTAATATCTTAAAATCCTTACACAGGTCAAATAGATTGCCTTTGTTCTCCTTTAACCCTAAAAACTGGATTGCCGCTGGATTTATAAGCTCAATTTCACCTTCATAATTTACGAGTATCAGACCCTCGTTTAAGGCGTTTATGATGGACTTTAACTTTTCTTTTTCCTGCTCTATTGAGTTTTGTTGTCTTTTGAGTATGTTGTATATGCGCTTTATCGCCGAATAGATCCTATGCAGGACGATATCATCCGTTTCAGGCAAGATGAGTTTGTTCTCATTCTTCATCTTGTTTATTAAGGATTCTATCGACAAATAGATATCCTCTTCCTTTTCTGTTATAATGTAAGACGTAAACAGACTCAAAATAAACAAGAATATAAACAGAATCGAAAGCTTGTTTAAAAAAGTGGTTAAATCCATCGTTTTTTTGAAGAAGAGTAAGCCCACCAACACGGTTGTAATGATTTCAAATATGAGCAAGACCGAAAATATATGAACAAATCTTTTCATGATTTAAACTTGTATCCAACGCGGGGTATGGAGATGATACGGCTTCCCTTTTCCTTTAACTTTTTCCTCAGATTCGATAGGTGAACATCGATGGTTCTGTCGCTTACATTGGCATTGTAGCCCCAAACGGACTCTAAGATCCTATCGCGCGAGAAAACCTTATTTGGATTTTCCAAAAACAGTTTAAGAATTGAAAACTCTGTCTTGGTTAACTCTATGGGCTCACTATTAACCAGAATGGAATACTCATCCTCGTTTAATTCAATGCCGCATACAGATATAACACTTGTTCTGTTTTTAAGCCTTCGCAAGATGGCGTTTACTTTAGCTAATAAAACCTTTGTGCTAAAGGGTTTAACAAGAAAATCATCGGCGCCCTTATTTAGAAGCTGTGCAAAAAGATCATCCTGCGTTTTAGCTGTGATGATTAGAATTGGGATATCCTTTAATTTTTCCTTTGAGCTTACAAGCTCTATAAAATCCTCACCCTGCAGGCCTGGCAGCATCAGATCTAGGATTATCAGATCGGGTAGATCTTGTTTGATGTAAATCAATGCGTCGTTTGCGTTATCAAAGCTTTGCACCTCATAGCCCGCACTTGAGAGTGTAAACTCAATAAGCTCTGCTATCTTATGATCGTCTTCAATAACGATAACCTTCTCTTTCACTCCTTTATCCTTTTGTGTTTTACAACCTCGCCCGTTGCAACAAAGGTTGCAAGTTCTGCTATGTTTGTTGCCTGATCGGCTATCCTTTCAAGAGCCCTTGCAACAAATGTCAACCTCAATGCCGATTTTATATTTGCGCTGTTTAAATAGGATAACTTTATGAGCTTCTTCATGATTGCAAGCTCAAGCAGATCAACATCGTCATCTAACTTGATCACCTGCTTGCTTTTTTGTGTATCCCCATCGAAGAAGGCTTCAAGCGCATTCTCAAACATAAACACTGCCAACTTTTTCATCTGTTTTATGTCGCTATAGTCCACTATCTTTGGTTTGTTTATTATTTTTTGCGCCCATTCAGCAATGTTTACCGCATTATCCGCAACGCGTTCAATCGCCACATTTATCTTTAGCGATGCAACGATAAACCTTAAATCGCTTGCCTCTGGGTGTTTTAGTGCGCAGACTGTAATCACATCCTCATCTATCTCGTTGTCTATCTCATCAACCTCCCTGTCCTTTTCTATCACCCAATCCAACAGAGCCTTATTTTCATCGAATAAGCCGTCTAAGGCCTTATTTGTCATATCAAGGGCAAGAGAAGCCATACGCGAAACCTTTAATTTAATCTCTCTAATATCACGCTCTATTCCTGCAGCCATTCACCACCCCTTTCAACCAAATCTACCCGTTATATATTTTTCTGTCAACTCCTGGTCTGGATTTGTAAAGAGTTTCTTTGTTCTGTTAAACTCAATAAGCTCACCTTTAAACATAAACGCCGTAAAGTCTGAAATCCGCGCCGCCTGTTGCATGTTGTGGGTTACAATAAGCACAGTGGTTATATCTTTCAGTTGAACAATTAGGTCTTCAATCTTTGCCGTTGCTGTCGGATCCAGGGCGCTTGTTGGCTCATCGAATAGAATAATGTCTGGCTCAACTGCTAAAGTCCTTGCGATAACAAGCCTCTGTTGCTGGCCGCCAGAAAGCGATGTTGCTGGGCTTTTGAGCTTGTCTTTAACCTCATCCCATAGAGCTGCCTCAACTAAAGACTTCTCAACTATCTCCTCAATCTGGCTCTTGTTTTTTATGCCTTTAAGTTTTAAACCATAGGCCACATTGTCAAATATGGACATGGGAAACGGCGTTGGCCTTTGAAAAACCATACCAATCTTGCTCCTGAGTGAGATCAGATCTTTTGTTTTTAGTATGTTTTCACCGTTGTATAGGATTTCGCCTTCGTATCTTGTGCCCTTGTAAAGGTCGTGCATTCGATTGAAACACCTTAAAAAGGTCGTTTTTCCGCACCCCGATGGTCCTATTAAAGCAGTGATGGAGTTTTTGTATATGTTCATATTGATATTTTTAAGAACCCTCGTTTGACCGTAATAAAAGTTCAAATTTTTAACCTCAATTAGAACCTCATTCACAGATCATACCTCCTTGAGATCACCCATCTGCCCAAAAGATTAAAGATTAATATGAAGACAACGATAACAAACGATGCGCCCCAGGCTAACCTATGCCAGGATGGATACGGTCCCATTGCGTATTGATAAATCGTAACTGTCAAGGATGACATGGGCTGGTTTGGGTTTAAAGTGAGGAACGAGTTGTTGAAGCTTGTAAACAGAAGCGGTGCTGTCTCAACGGAAACGCGCGCAATCGAAAGCAAAACACCCGTAAAAAGCCCCTTTAAAGCACCTCTATAGACAACATCTTTGATAACAAGATAATAAGGCGCACCAAGGGCAAAGGCCGCCTCCCTCATCTCCCACGGGATTAACCTTAATGTTTCCTCAGTCGTTCTAACGATTATCGATATCATGATAATAGCCAAAGCGATTGATCCTGCAAATCCACTGAAATGACCCATCGGTCTAACAATGATCGTATAAACAAAAACGCCAACAACTATTGATGGAAAGCTCATCATCATATCCGCCAAAGTGCTTATCAATGAGCTGATTCTTTTGTCTTTTCCGTATTCGGCAAGGTATGTGCCTCCCAATATGCCAGCAGGAACACCTATAACAACGGCGATTACGGTTATGATCGCCTGACCAACAAAGGCGCAGCGCAAACCCCCTCCTGGAATGCCAGGCGGTGCGGGATCGTTTATAAAAAGCGATAGGTTTAAGGCTGACAACCCTTTTATAAGGACGCTTGCAATGATGAAAACAAGCCAGAAGATCCCCAAAAAGGCGGTAAAAATTGAGACAGATATGGCAATGAGGTTTATGATTTTTCTTTTCTTTAGATGGTTCATTTTGAATACCGCCTCAATAAGAATTTAGCTATACCAAGTGCAGTAAAGCTCATAACATAGAGTATTAGCGCAAGGTAGAATAGGCTTGCCAGATACAGTCTAAAGTCTGCCTCTGTAAACTCGTTTGCCAGCGCAACCGATATGGTGGTTGATGATTTTAAGAGTGAAAGATGGATGGTGTGGTCGTTGCCCAAGACAAATGCCACAGCCATCGTCTCGCCAAGCGCCCTGCCTGTTGCTATTATTATGCCGCTTATTACGCCCACCTTTGAGTAAGGCAGGATTACATCCTTGATAACCTCCCACTTCGTCGCACCCATTCCGTATGCTGACTCTATTAGCTCCTTTGGAACTAAATCAAAGGTATCACGAGAGATTGAAGCGATAAATGGAATGATCATTATGCTTAAGATCAAGCCCGAAGTTAAAAGATCTATACCTAACGGCGTGCCCCTAAACAGTAATCCAACCACAGGAATGGGCAAAAATACCCTTTGAAGAAAAGGCTCGATATAATTTCTCATGATTGGTGCAAGTGTAAACAATCCCCACATGCCGTAGATAATGCTGGGTATAGAGGCCAAAAGCTCAATAGCTAAAGAAAAAGCACGTTTAAGTTTGTCAGGGCAGATTTGGGATAAAAAGATACCTATACCAAGTGATGTGGGAATTGCAAAGATCAAAGCCAATAGTGTGGTAATAAGCGTTCCATAGATAGCCGTTGCCCCACCGAACACCTTTTTAACGGGATTCCAGGCATCTGAAAAGATAAAGTTTATCACGCCAAATTTTTGTATAGCAGGATAAGACATAACAAGAAGGACAACTAACATGGCAAGCGAGATAAAGATAACAAGCAGGGCTAATGTGTAACTTAAGTTTTTAAAGGCCAAATCTTTCTTTTTGTAAGCGCTCCTCATAGTGAGGAACTTATAATGGCAATACGTTAAGATTTTGTTAAGAGAGGGTAAAGAAGGTGTGAAAATTGTAAATTATCGTAACCTAAAACACAATCCAAGTCTTTAAAAGGAATTAAGGTTAATCAAATCTACTGTAAAAGAACGTATATTTTAACGCTTTCTTAACACTCACTAAACGATTTCTTATCGGCTTGCTTGTATCTAATGGTAAAACTTTTTGTGGAGGTATGTGTTTATGGTTAGGTTTCTTGTTGGGCTTTTTGGTTTGTTCCTGTTGGTAAATGTGTCTTTTGCCAAGTCCTCTTTAGATGGGGCGGGTGCGACCTTTCCCTATCCTGTTTATACTGCCTGGGCTTATTACTATCATCAGGCTACGGGGAAAAAGGTTAACTATCAGGGCATAGGCTCAGGCGGCGGTATAAGGCAGATTACCAAGCGAGTGGTTGATTTTGGTGGTTCGGATGAGATGTTATCACCAGAGGAGCTTAAAAAACGGGGTCTTTTTCAGTTTCCCGCCGTTGTTGGGTCAATTGTGGTTGTGTATAACCTAAACGGTGTAAAGGACGGTGAACTTAAGCTTTCAAATAAGGCTGTATGTGATATCTTTCTGGGAAAGGTTAAATACTGGGATAATCCTGAGATAAAACAGCTTAACAAAAACTTAAGCCTGCCACATGAGGTTATCACCGTTATACACAGATCCGAAGGCTCAGGGACCACATGGAACTTCACCTATTGGCTATCCCATGTGTGCAAGGCTTGGAACAAAAGGATAGGCTATGGAAAGGTTGTGGGCTGGCCAACTGGAAAGGGTGCAAAGGGCAATCAGGGCGTAACAAACTATATCAAGCAGATCCCAGGCTCAATTGGCTATGTGGAATATGCCTATAAGATTCAAAATCAGCTAAAAGTTGCACAGCTTCAAACCACATCTGGCAACTTCATAAAGCCAAGCGTTGAATCCTTTGAATCAGCGGCGAAACAGGCCAACTGGTCTGAAAAGGATTCGTTTTACATACCCTCAAATCTGCTTTTATCAAAGGGTAAAAACAGCTGGCCTTTGACCGTTTCTACGATGATCCTGCTTGCTAACGACAAGCCAAATACAAATAAACAGGTTATAGAGTTCTTTGACTGGGCTTTCAAAAACGGTGATAAAACAGCAAAACAGCTGGGTTATGTGCCACTGCCAGGCTCTGTAAAATCTATGGTCAGGGATTACTGGAAAAAGTACGTTATCAGGTGATCTCAGGGGCTTTCTGCCCCTTTTTCAATCTCAACCATCACATCGTTAAAGGCAATGCCTCTTTTTGTGTCTGTTGGTATGTTCTTTGAGATAGCGTTCACATCAAGACACCTGCTTTTGTAGACAAATGCCAGGTTTCCCTTAACAGAATCCACGACTTTTGCCTTAAATGTCCTTTTTGTGTTGCCGTTTTTTAAGCTAACTAAAGAACCTGAATCAATCCTGTATTTTTTGGTTATCTCTTGGGATACATAAACGGTTTCTAAATCTATTGGTATGTTTTGTGAGTTTAGATAGCTTAAATGCGGCAGGCTGATTAGGCGGATCTTATCAAAAGTCTTTTTAGGCAGTATTAACTCATTCAGATCCTCTGGTGATTTTCTTGATCTAACTCTTTCACTTTTAACACCATCAATCGACAAATCCAGCTTAACATTCAACCGTTTTGCAATTTCTTTGGCTGCAGTTATGTCGTTGAGTCCATTTACAAGCGCTTCTTTTTTCAGCGTTTTGTTAAACAGATAGCTGCCCTGTATGTCGCTTTGGGCAAACATACCACCAACCTTTAGAAAATAATTTGCATACTCGGTGGTTTGAGTAAAGTTTGTATCAACAACGATAAGGATCGTTTTATCTAAAGCTTCCTGCCACACCTCGTTATCTGGCAAACTCATAACTGGGTTTGCCGCAACGATAAAAATAACATCAAAGTAATCGTTTTTAAGGTAATCTGTTATATCTGCGATGTAGATGCTTCTTTTTGGTGTTATCTTTGGCTTTTTTAGGCCTTCCTTTGAGGATCGAGAATAGTATAAATAGTCGATGTTGCCCGTTAGGTATGCAAGTCGGTTGAGCCATTTAATCGAGTTTTTGCCGTTTGAATAGCGCTGAAGCCCATAGCCTTCTATAACGGCTGTCCTGCCCGATTCAAATACGCTTGCAAATAGGTCTATCTCGTCCTCTTTTAAGCCTGTGAGCTTTATAGGATCATCAGACAAAAGTCTGGATTTGCCCAATCTATTCAAGATTGCATTTGCCAATACACCATCCGCTGCTGGCTTGATCCTGAAATACTCATGAGCCAGTTTTGCCGTTTGCGTCTCTATCGGGTCGATATAGATAATGCGTTTGTGTTTTTTTAACTCCTTGAGGTATGCATAAAGATGGGGCGAGCAGGTGTTGGCGTTTTTGCCAAAAATTACGATATTATCAACCTCTTCTAAGTTCGTTATAGGTGGGTTTGTGCATACGCTAAAATCCTCAATATGGGCCTCTATGCCTGTCTCATCACAGGGACTGCCATCAACAAAATAGACATTGTCAAGCTGGCTAAGCAAGACATCCCAGGCAAACATGCCATAGCCTAAGTTACCTGAGCCCCTAAGATACAAAACCCTCTTATTTTCCTTAAGCGAATCTATCAAGAGTTTAGAGATCCTATCGAACAGATCATCCTCTTTTGCTCTTTTGCCATCTAAAAGAGAGTAGGATGTATTATTCTTGATTTCTCTTTCGTAAAAAAATCTTAACTTTCCGCAGATAAAGGGTTTTTCTAAAAACTCAAAGTCGTTGGCTTTTACCTTTAACTGTCCGTTTTCTAAACCTGCCAAGAATCCGCATGTATCGGGGCAATCCTTGGCACAGAAGTGGTTTATCCAATCCATTTTGGTTTCTCCAACTTTCCCCTTGCAAATAAAACCTGCAAAAACTCTTGCTCTATTCTTTTGCCTGCATCTATCAAAAGCCTATACAGTTCATTCTTTTCGATCCTTTTTGAGTCGCACTCGCTCTTGCTTATCTCCGGTAAAACAGAAGAAAACCCCGTATAGATTTCTCTTGCTATAGCCTCGCTTGGATAAAACTCCAAACCTTCAAGGAGCTTCTTTAGGCTTGCGTATATGGAGAGTCCATCGCAATCAAGGTCACCAAAGAAAACCACTTTTTTATAGGAAAGCCTTTTGATAAATGTTGCTACCTGTTTTGTAAGATGGAAGCCCTTGTTGTATAAAAAAACCGCATTGTTCGGCTTCATACTCATAAAGAACGATAGGTTTTCGGATATAACCACCGTTAAGTCATCGCTTTGTTCTATGCTTTTCACATCGCCACCAAAAAAGGCTGCTAAATGGAGTTTATCTGTAAGCTCCTTTATGTTGATGCCGTTGATATACAGGTCTGTGTCTGTTCGGATGTAAATAATATTCGGCCTTTCGACTATGGCCAAGCTGTTAAAGAGATCTGCAAGCTCTCTATGCTTTTCTATGTATTTTGAACTGCCAAATAGGTAGGCTGAGCAGAAACGAATATCCTCGCCTTTGTATTCGTTTTGCATGAAGTCTATAATTTTTTGTCTTGCCTCTATGAGAAAATTATCCATTATTCACAAGCAACAAAACTGTCTTTTTGCCCTTATCTTGAAACTTGCCCAATATCTTAAAATGCCCCATGAGCTCGTTTAAATGCTTTTCTTTTGTATAGACAAAAAACTTACCCTTTAATGAATTAAAATAACTGGGATCTCTAACTTCACTTAAACAACGGCGAGTATAGGCAGTTATGGATTGATTGTTTATTTTATATTCAAATAAAGGTAAACTCGTCGATATAACTGTTTTCCAGATATGTTTTTCTGGTCTAAACTGCTCAAATTGAAAAAGTAGAACAAAACCAACAACACTAAGCATTAAAGCCTTGTAAAACGCTACGTTTTTTGGCTCTTTTAATATGTTAGTTAAAGCTACAAAAAAAAGCCCGAAAAATAGCGTCGGCATTAAACTTTCCATACCCTGCTTATAGGAATACAGGCTTAATCCAACACCTAAAATAAACTCAAAAACAAACATAGAGAAAGCTTTAATTTTACTGTTTCTGGCTTTTTCTATAGCTAACCCAAACAAAACGCTTAAAGGTATAAAGCCAAAAGCTATGTAATGGGCTAACTTGTTTTTAGAGATCGAAAAAAACAGAAAAACCCACAAAAACCAAACAAATAAAAAGATTACCTTTTTATTTTTAAAATCCAAAGCCTTATAGAAATCAACCAGAAATGGCCACCATAGATAAACAGCTGCTACAGATATAGGGAAAAAATAGAAAAACGAATGTGGATGCTGATGAGCAGCGCCTGTAAATCTTTCTATGTTATGATATATTAAAAACTTATTGATAAACTCCATACCATAGAGCTTATAAACAACCACATACCACGGCATGCTTACAATCAAAAAAACCAGAAAACCCATACCGTTTCTTAAGGAAAAAAATTCCTTAATGCCGCTGCTTCTTTTTACTATCCATAGATACAAAAAATAGGTAAAACCCACACTTACAATTCCTATAGGGCCTTTTGTTAGAAATGCCAAAGCTGTAAATAACCATCCCAAGATGTATCTGTTTTCTATAAAGTAATACACCCCGGCAAGTTCGAATAAGATCAAGCTCATATCAGGATAAACTGCTCTACCCAAATAGAAGAAAAACAGAACAGAAATAAAGCCAACCACAGACAACTTAGCCGATTGTTCATCACCAAAAAGCCTTTTGCTTAAAAGACATACATAAACGCCGCTTAAAGAAGCAGATATTATGGCAGGCAGTTTTGCAGCATACTCTATCAACCCCAAAAAGTCATGCCCGCTCCTTATCAACTGCTCGACAAAAAAAAGCTTAAAAAATAACACTAATTCCCAGTAATATAGGATTGGTTTATCGAACCTAACATGGCAGTTAAAAAACGGAATTATATAGTTATGGTTTTCTATCATTCTCAAGGCAGCATCTACATATTTGGGCTCATCCGGAGGAAAAAATGATATATAGAAACCACCTATGGAAAAAAATATAAACAAATATATGAATATAGATGTCTTGGTTCTCAGAAGCTTATCCAACAATTAGTCTTTACCTAAAATTATCCTCTGGAGTTTTTTAAATGAATCTGTGCCTGCAAACTCAAGCCAGTAAAACACCAAGGTTTCTGCAGGAATAACGCTTATTCCGTGGCCATTGTAGAAATCCATGGCTGTTGAATAAAACTCATCTTCCCTTGATGTTGTTGCATCCCTGGCTATCACAACATTATACCCTTTGGCTTTCAAATCCACAGCTGTCGACAAAACGCAAATATGGGATTCAATGCCAGTAAGAACTACAGTTTTTCTACCTAGCTCTTCTATTCTTTTTGCTATTTCTTCTATTTTTAACGCAGAGAACGACATTTTATCAAATCTTTCAGCATTATATTTCTCAAGGAGCGACTTTAACGGCTCTATCGTTTCTCCCAAACCCTTCGGGTATTGCTCTGTGTATATTATAGGCATATTGAACTCATTGGCGGCCTCAACTAAAAGCCTGATATTTTTTGTGGTTCTGTCTAAATTTCTCATGACCTTACATAATTTCTCTTGCATGTCAATCACAACCAAAATGGCGTTGTTTTTAGAGAACATAGACACCCCCCTTATTTTTTTAGGTATTGAGATATTTTTTTTGCCTCAGTTTCTTTGGATTTAAACTTACCCATCAGCTTTTCTTTTTTTTCAACAACCATATCAATTAACCTATTATTATCATATATCAGTTTTTTTGCAAGTTCCAATTCGTCATATTCGGGTTCTTCTTGACTCTTTAATTTATCAAACAGCTTATTTCTTTCTCTAAAAAGCTTATCCACCTCAGCAAGGTTAAATTCATCTTTTAAAATTTCTTCCTCTATTTTCTTGCCATTCTCAAATAAACTATTGTATATCTCTCTCCTTTTCTCATCCACTGCAAAACTCCTTTATTATAACACCTTCTCTCAAACTACCATTTGTAGCTATGAGATAATCCTTACCAAAAAACTCAAGCACCCTTTTTAGAATATACGCACCTACAACTATAACATCCTCTCTGCCTTTTTCCAAGATAGAATATCGCATTAACCGATGCTTCGAATCCATTTTGACCATATTTTTTAGTATAGACTCAATTACCGATTTCTTAAGTATATACCCTTCAACCGCTCTGTAGTCATAGTTAACAAGTTTTAGATCTATAGCCGCGAGTGTAGTGGTGGTGCCTGCATTGGCAACAATAAAATCAATATTATCTTTTGCTTTTATCCTTTCATGCAAAATACCAATAAAATCATCTCCAGCCTTAACAAGTTCACCCTCTTGTGGTGGATCTTCTTTGATATGCTTTTCTAAGAGTTTTACAACACCTATGGGCAAGCTAAATGCCTCTTTTAAGTTTTTACCGCAAGAAAACATAAACTCAGTGCTGCCCCCGCCCAAATCAAAAGCAGCCCACCTCTTGCCCTTAACTCTACCATTTAGAAAATACATTATACCTAAATGTGTAAGTTCAGCTTCTTCATCACCGTCTATTACCCTAATATTTAAACCAAGTTTTTCTGCTTCCTTTAAAAGCTCATCTTTATTTAAAGCCTCTCTTGTAGCACTTGTTGCAACAGCAACGGTTTTGTCAACATTAAAATCAACTATAAGCCTTAAATATTCCTTCAATATTTCAAGTGTTCTTTGTATGGCTTGAGGTTTTAATATTTTTTGGGGCAAGAACCCCTCGCCTAAACGGGCTATTCTGCTTTTTTGAAGCAGAAACTCAAATGTGCATGGACCCTTTTTCCTTGCAATAAGTAACCTTACAGTGTTTGTTCCTATATCAATAGAAGCAATAACCATTTAGCTCAAAAATAAGCCCTTTAAAACAAGGAATATAGCAGCAGACAGAGCAGCAGCTATAGGTAAGGTTAAAAGCCATGAAACTATTATATCTTTTAACACCTTAAGATTCAGGGCTCCTATACCTCTTGCAAGTCCAACACCTATTACAGAACCTACAAGTGTATGTGTTGTAGATATGGGAAGCCCCATTTTAGAACAAACAAGAACAGTAGTGGCGGCCCCAAATTCGGCAGCAAAACCCCTTGATGGTGTCATATCTGTAATTCTTCTACCTACAACCAAAATAACTTTATATCCATACATAGAAAGTCCAGCAACTATACCCACAGCGCCAACGCTTAAAACCCAAATTGGCATGGATAGGTGTTGATGAGCTGTTAAAGCCTTTGCATAAACGGCGCCCATTAATGGTCCAACGGCATTTGCAACATCGTTAGCACCGTGGGAAAATGCCATGTATGAAGCTGTAATAACCTGCAGTATGGCGAATATACGCTCAACCTGAGGGTATCTTCTTTTGTAGGGTAGGGTGGTATCCACTGGTATGCCGGAAACTATCTTGTATATTATACCGTAAAAGACAATACTCACTGCCGTAGCTATGAGCAGGGAGTTTACAAAGGAGAAGTTTAAATGTAGATTCTTAAGACCCTTATAAAGCATGGAGAAAACCAAAACCATGGAGACCATAAAAGCTAAAAATGGCGCATATCTTTTTGCCGCTATAACAGGTTTCTCATTAGAGAGTATTTTTTTTGATATGAATAGAAAAATAAAGAAAGATATGATGCCGCCACTTATTGGAGACACTATCCAGCTCAAAACAATAGTTATAACCTTTCCCCACTCGATCGAGCCAAAACCTTGAGTTACAATGCCAAAGCCCATAACACCACCTACAATTGAGTGGGTAGTAGATACAGGCATTCCAAGCTTTGTAGCCATATTAACCCATAAAGCAGCAGACAAAAGTGTAGCAAGCATTCCATATGCAAACACCATAGCATCGTATCTATAGGAAAATGGGCTAACAATACCCTTTGCAACAGTCAAACTAACATGATTACCTACCAATATAGCTCCAGAGAACTCAAAAATAGCTGCAACAATTATAGCCTGTTTAAAACTCAGGCTGCGAGCGCCAACACTTGTGCCCATAGCGTTGGCAACGTCGTTAGCACCTATATTCCATGCCATGTAAAAGCCGAATGCAGCAGCAAGCAAAAGAATTAACAACGGACTCATTGTGATATTATCAACCTTATTCTATTTGCCATTTTTTCAGCGGCATTTGCTATATCTCCAGTGGCCTCAATTATCTTCATCCACAATATTAACGAAGCGCAGTCAAGCTCTTCTGAGCTGTTTACCACTATTTTTGTTAAATCATACTGAAATACATCGGTTTCATGTTCTTTTTCGTTTATCTTATCTAAAAGTTCAACTACTTCTTTAGCTTCTGGGCCGGCAAAACCAGCTTCTCTTAGAGTTTCAAGCTCTTCAATTACATGTTTTGATAACTCCACAACCTCAAGAACACTTTTAACAAAGTCGTTTATCTTATTCTTAAGATCTTCAGGCACTTTAATTGTTTTGAAAGTCATCAAGACTCCCAAATCCTCTGTTTTATCTGCTATAGCATCCATTGATGTTATAATCTGCAAAACATCGCCTCTTGCAACGGGCATAAACACACTTTTTGGTAAACTTTGCCTGATCGTATTCTTTATTGTATCTGTTTTATACTCATGATCAGAAATCTCTTTTGCAAGCCTTCTTATTTCCTCCTCATCTCCACTTAAGAAAGCCTTATAAAGCCCAGGTATCCTATTGGTGCACTCCATAACCTCTTTCATCATTTCCATAATGGCTATGAAGGGAGACTTTCTAAACAAATCAAATATACCCATATAATCCCCCTTAGATTTTTGCTTTTTCTATTATACTTCTTGCCACATCCTCAAATGCTTTAGCTACAGGTGAAGTAGGATTAGAGATTACAATAGGCTTGCCTTTATCTCCACCTTCTCTAACCTCAACATCTATAGGTATCTCTCCCAAAAAGTCCAAACCTGTTTCATTGGCAAATTTCTTTGCTCCGCCATGATCAAATATATCTGTCCTTGCGCCACAATGTGGGCATATAAAATAGCTCATATTCTCAATAACGCCTATTGTGGGTATATTGAGCCTTTTGAAAAAGTCATAAGCCCTCATAGCATCACTCATAGCCACATTCTGGGGTGTTATAACTATAATACCACCGCTAACTTTTGTAAGTTGAGCTAAAGATAACTGGGCATCGCCTGTGCCAGGAGGGAGGTCTACCACAAGAAAATCCAGATCGCCCCAAATAACATCATCCAAAAACTGCTTAATAGCCTGGTGAATTAAAGCACCCCTCCAAATAACAGCTGCATCTTTTGGAACCAGATTTCCTATTGAGAGGATTTTAATACCGTATTTTTCTATAGGTAAAATCTTATCTTTATATTTTAGGTCTATAGTTATAGGTGTTCCCTCTATACCCATCATTGTAGGTATGTTAGGACCATAGATATCAGCATCCAAAAGACCCACTTTATAGCCAAATTTAGCCAATGCCAAAGCTGTATTCACGCTTACGGTAGATTTACCAACCCCACCTTTACCTGAGGTTGTAGCAATAACATGCTTAATATGGGAAAGCTTGTTCTCTTCATCTACAATCTTTTCTATAACAAGCTCCACATCTTCAATACCCTCAAGTTTTTTGAGAGACATCGGGATGCTTTTCTTCAAAAGCTCAACAACGGAATCTTTCTCATCTGAGTTTAACTTAAGTTTTACAATTACTTTTGAACCTTCAACAACAACATCATCCAAAACACCTTCTTTAATTATACTATGCGTTTTACCAGGATAAAATACCCGGCTTAGCTCATTTATAACCCTATCCTTCATAACTCTATCTCCTTTAAACTATTAAGTTCCTATTGTCCAGCTTGACAGATATTCCTTTTGTTCCTCAGTAAGCTCATCATGCTCCACACCTAAAGATTTTAGCTTAAGAGAAGCTATCATAGCATCCAACTCATCTGGCACCTTATAAACCTTCTTCTCAAGCTCACTGCCGTGTTCCACTAAGTATTTTGCACTTAATGCCTGATTTGCAAAACTCATATCCATAACGGATGATGGATGGCCTTCGGCAGCTGAAAGATTAACAAGCCTACCCTCAGCCAAAAGATATATTCTCCTACCATTCTTTAGCTTATACTCCCTAACAAATGGCCTGATATCCCTTTGAGATACAGCTATACCCCTTAGGCCCTTAACATCTATCTCAACATCAAAGTGGCCTGAGTTGGCAACAATTGTACCATCTTTCATCAATTCAAAGTGTTCTTTTCTTATAACATGTATATCGCCTGTAACAGTACAGAAAAAGTCTCCAATCTTTGCTGCCTCTTTAATGGGCATAACCCTAAAACCATCCATTACAGCCTCAAGTGCCCTCAAAGCATCGGTTTCAGTTACTATAACATTGGCACCCATACCCTTTGCCCTCGATGCAAGACCTTTACCGCACCACCCATAGCCACACACAACGAAGACGCTTCCTGCTATAAGCCTATTTGTAGCCCTCAAAATACCATCTATAGTTGATTGACCTGTGCCGTATCTGTTGTCAAACATGTGCTTTGTGTTGGCATCGTTAACCGCTATAACAGGAAAAGCCAAAACACCATTCTTTTCCATACTCTTTAATCTTATAACACCAGTTGTGGTTTCTTCTGTGGAACCTATAATGTTTTTTATAAGCTCTTTTCTTTCGGAATGCAAAAGCGAAACCAAATCAGCCCCATCATCCATCGTTATATTGGGCTTTTTATCCAATACGGCGTTGAGATGCTTATAATACGTATCCCTATCTTCGCCCTTTATAGCAAAAACAGGAATATCGTAATGCTTCACAAGTGCAGCTGCAACATCGTCCTGCGTTGATAGGGGATTTGATGCGCACAGATAAACATCAGCACCGCCTTTCTTTAAGGTTATAACAAGATTAGCCGTTTCTGTTGTAACATGCAAGCAGGCACCTATGGTTTTACCTTTTAAAGGTTTATTCTCTTCAAAGTCTTCCTGTATGCTTTTGAGCACATCCATTGTCTGGAATGCCCATTCTATTCTATCTTTGCCAGCATCGGCCAAAGAGAGATCTTTTACATCGTAATCCATCTTATAACCCTGCCTTTCTTCTTAACTCTTCTGCTTTATCAGTTTTTTCCCATGTGAAATCGTCATCATTTCTTCCAAAATGGCCATAAGCAGCGGTTTTTTTGTAAATAGGCCTTAAGAGGTCAAGATATTCTATTATACCTTTAGGAGTCATATCAAATGTATCTACTATGAGTTTTTTAATCTCCTCTTTGGGTAATTTACCCGTTCCATATGTATGTAGCATTATGCTTACAGGCTCCTCAACGCCTATAGCATAAGCCAACTGAACCTCACATCTTTTTGCAATGCCAGCAGCAACAATATTTTTTGCTATATAACGAGCCATATATGCACCAGACCTATCCACCTTCGTTGGATCTTTGCCTGAGAATGCCCCACCACCATGAGCAGCAACACCACCATATGTATCTACAATAATCTTTCTTCCAGTTAAGCCTGTGTCTGCATGCGGCCCACCAAGAACAAACCTGCCTGTTGGGTTTATGTAAAGTTTTATATCCGGATCCCAAAGCTCTTGCGGTATCACATAGCGAATAACATACTGAACAAGATCCTTTCTTAGTTGTTCAAGTTCAACATTCGAATCGTGCTGAGCAGACATAACAACGGCTGTTACCTTATCTGGATTAAAGCCGTTATACCTTATTGTAACTTGTG
The DNA here is from genome assembly GCF_000194135.1 of Hippea maritima DSM 10411. Taxonomy (GTDB): domain Bacteria; phylum Campylobacterota_A; class Desulfurellia; order Desulfurellales; family Hippeaceae; genus Hippea; species Hippea maritima. The sequence continues at coordinate 891,449 of NC_015318.1, forward strand.
TTTTACCGTCAGGTCTTAAATACGGCAAAAGACCCTGCTTTCTTACATCAGCAAGCCTTTTTGAAAGTTTATGAGCTAAAACTATTGTCAGAGGCAAAAACTCTTCTGTCTCATCCGTAGCGTAACCAAACATCATACCCTGATCGCCAGCACCAAGTTTTTCGCCTCTATCAACACCCATTGCAATATCAGGAGATTGTCTATCAATAGACGTAACTACGGCACACGATTTATAATCCAAACCATAATCGGCATTGGTATAACCTATCTGCTTTATTGTTTCTCTAACGATTTCTGGTATTTCAACATACGTGTTTGTAGATATTTCACCAGCTACAAAAACAATGCCTGTTGTAAGCAGGGTTTCGCATGCAACACGACAGTTTTTATCCTCTTTTATTATAGCATCCAGAATAGCATCTGAAATCTGGTCAGCTACTTTATCGGGGTGTCCCTCTGTTACAGACTCGGATGTAAAAAGAAAAGTCTCGTTGTTATTCATGGCTTTTGCTCCTTTCTAAAAAGAAAAATGGTGCCGAAGAGGGGGGTCGAACCCCTACGGGCGTTAAAGCCCACTAGACCCTGAATCTAGCGCGTCTGCCAATTCCGCCACTTCGGCACTTCGCTTGAGATTATAATAAAAAGCCCTGCCGTGTCAATCATATAAATTCACTAAAAATAGCATTTGATACAAGCATGGCTCTTGGAGATGATAAAAATAGTCGTCCATTTTCCTTTTTTAAAAAGCCCGATTTAATAAACTTATCAATCTCATATTTGAATAAACTTTCTACATCAACACCATACCTGTCTTTAAAAACCTTCAAATCAATGCCTTCCTTTAGTCTTAAGCCTAAAATAAACATCTCTTTTGCAAGCTCTATTCCTTCAAGCTCTTCTTCAACAATATAGCTACCCAAAGGGTTTTTTACAAATTCATACAAATTTGAACTGTTTTTTATTCTCTTGCCTGATAAAAATGAACTTGCAGAAACACCAAAGCCCTTATAATCATATCCAAGCCAATAAGCATTGTTGTGCTTACTTCGAAAACCTTTCTTGGAAAAGTTTGATATTTCATATTGCTCAAAACCGTTTTTAGATAAAACTTCACACAGTTTAAGGTAAAATTCTTCTATATCTTCTTCATTTGATGATTTAAAGCCCATCTTAAAAAACTCACTGCCTTCCTCAATAGAGAGCATATAAATAGATACATGTTTTATATCTAACTTGCATGTTATATCTAAATCATACATCAGCTCATCCAATGTCTCGCCTACACCATAAATCAAATCTACACTTATATTCCTAAAACCGACCGCCAAAGCCTTCTCAACAGCAGATAAACTCTCTTTTTTATTATGAATTCTCCCTAAAATTTTCAACTTCCTATCGTTGAACGATTGAACACCTATACTTAATCTGTTTATACCTAAACTCTTCAATCCTTTTAAATAGTTCCCCTTAAGAAGTGGTATAGTTTCAAATGTTATCTCATCTATATCACATCTAAATCTCTTATAAACTTCATTTAAGACTCTTTCTATTTGATTGAGTTTCAAAATAGATGGCGTACCACCACCAAAATAAACCGTCTTTACAGTTTTATCACTATTAAAACCACGAATTTCTCTAATCACTGCATCAACATATCCATCAATTTCGTTAAATCTCTTCTCAAAAGACACGAAACTACAATACGGGCATTTTTTATAACAAAACGGAATATGAAAATAAAAATAAATATCATTCATAGCTACCTTTTTGTGTAAAACTCCCTTTTCTAACCTTTATAAAGGCACCATAATCAATTCCAAAAAGGTTTCCGCAGTTTGGACAAAATACTTTATTGCCTTCTTTAATGGTATAATCTTCCTTAATTCTATCTTTGTAACACCTAAGAAGCCTACCTTTTCCTATTTTGCGATAACGCATTAGTTTTGCTTTACACCCCGTGCACTTTAAGGTAAACATTTCATCGCTATAATAACACAAAGAGCAAAAGGGAGCAAAGATGAAGGCAAAAGTAGAATTAATAGTAAACGGGGGAGCTGGCCTTTTAAAGATAAATGGTGAATATGATAAAAGAGACCTATAAAATCAAATCAATAGAATTATTTAACATGTTCCTCAAACTCATCATATAGAGAGCTTAACACTTTTAAAACTCAAACAGAATCATATTTTTTGCTTTTGAGGATTTTATTACAGCCTGAAGGAGCTTGTTTTTATCCATACTAAAGAAAAGATGGCTTTTACATCTTGAATCACTGCTCCCAAAACCCTGTATAGGCTTTAATCTTTTGGATAGGTTTTTTGCAATTGGATATTCTAACCTTTTAGGGGAGAGCCAAGCGACAAAACCAATAATAGCAGTAACACTTAAGAAATAATCTATATGCCATCTGATTTGCTTATTTGATGATAGATGTCTTTTTAGCCTTTTCTTTAGACCCCCTAAGGCAGAACCCACGTAGGCATAGTAGCCCTTTTTAAATTTAACTTCACCTAAAGCACCGACAGTTAACTCACTATCTTTAGAAAGATAAATAATCAAAACATATGTGGCTTTTAAAGCTAAAAATCCCCTAAATCTATCAATATTAAAACAGCCATAAGGCTTTTTTATATCTTTCATAGACCACCTGTTCTTTTTGTTTATACCACACTTTTCATCTTGCAATCAAGACCAAAATAAGTTTATAATTAATTATTACTGGGGGTATGAAATGGACAACTCTATTGAGATTAGCTCAAAACTGCTTAAATTTCAAAAGGAAGAAATAAACGGCTATGCCATATATTCTGCTCTTTCAAAACTAAAAGGTGTAAGCCAGAAGAACAAGAAAATACTTTCAAAAATAGCAGAAGATGAGCTACATCACTATAATACCTGGAAAAAATACACATCAAAAGAGGTAAAACCTAACTCGATAGTCGTTATTTTCTTTATCTTGATGGCAAAGATATTCGGCGTTGTTTTTTGTGTAAAAATGATGGAATCCTTAGAAGGTGATGCCCAGGAGGGCTATAAAGAGGTTGTAAACGATATACCTGAGGCAAAAAAGGTACTCGAGGATGAAGAAAGGCACGAGAGGCTTTTGGTGGATATGCTAAAAGAAGAACGCATCGAATACATAAGCTCAATGGTTTTGGGTATAAGTGATGCAATTGTTGAGCTAACAGGGGCTTTAGCTGGTGTATCATTAGCATTGCAAAATGCAAAACTTATAGGTATAGTTGGGGTTGTAACAGGTATCTCAGCATCCCTAAGCATGGGCTCAAGCGAATACTTATCACAAAAAGCAGACAAACACAACCATCCGCTAAAGGCTGCCCTTTATACTACAGCTGCCTACTTTTTCACCGTTTTAATGCTGGTTGTACCGTTTTTTGTATTTAGTAGTTTTTATAATGCCTTAGTCTTGATGTTTATAGATGCCACAGTTGTAATACTAATTTTCAGTTTTTTTATGTCAGTTGTAAAAGAAATACCATTCAAAAAAAGCTTTTTTGAGATGTTTTTTATAAGTTTTACAGTAAGCATAATATCATTTGTAATAGGTTATTTCGCACGAAAAATCTTAAATGTGGAGATATAAAATAATGAAAAGTTTGGCGGAGCGTTTATCGGAAATGGTTGAATTTTCATTAGGCTGCACAGAACCAGCAGCGATTGCATTCAACACAGCCTACCTAAGCAATTACATTAAAGATGCAGATTATATTGAGATTGAAATAGATAGAATGACATTTAAGAATGCCTTTAATGCTGGCATTCCAAACTCAAACGGCCTAACTGGTACAAAATGGGCTGCCATTTTAGGATATTTAATATCTGACACATCTAAAGGATTAGAGATATTCCAACTACTTAATGAAGCCACCCTAAACAAAGCCATAAACAGTAATATAGATGTAAAGATAGATGTTGTGGAAAAAAAATACCTATACATAAAAAGCAAAGCTACAAGAAATGGCCAAACATCCGAAATTACAACATCAAAAACACATACAGGCATCTCTAAAATCATAAAAAACGGCAAGGTTATATTTTATAAAAAACCTCAAGACGAAGAAGAGGTGGAATTTGAAAAGAAATACTACAAACCAGAAACATGGGCAGACTTAATAGATGAACTTTATTTAGATGGAAGTCTAAGAGAAAAAATTAAAAAGGCTATTAATATAAACATAAAAGCAAAAGAGTTTGGAAGACGCTATTCAGACAACGATTTAGGCGTATTTGGTGCAGTTTATGCAAGAATGGGTGGAGATAATATTCAAGTGGCAAGCTGTGCAGGAAGTGGCAATAAGGGCTTAACGGCAACAATACCGATTGTTGATTTTGCAAAACAAATAAAAGCATCAGACGAAAAAACGACAAAGGCAGTTATGCTATCATGTTTTATCACATCTCTTATAACCTCAAAATTTGGTTTTGTCTCCTCAACGTGTGGTGTAGTACATGCTGCAGCCGTTGGTGTTATAGGAGGTATATTGTATTTAAAAAATAGATCTGACCTGTTTTTATCTGCGTTTTTCAACTATATTGAAGGAGTGGGGGGTGTTTTTTGTGATGGAGCAAAAAGGGGTTGTTCAGCCAAAGCTCTATATGCAGTAAAAATGGCATTTGAAGCAATATGGTTAGCAGAGAAGGGGGTGATAATAGGCTTCAAAGATGGTTTTTTGGGCAAGGATTTTTATCAAACATTAGAAAATCTATTTAAATACGATCCTTATTTTAAATTATTCGATAGGGAAACAATTGAGATCCTAAACAAAAAAGAAAATTAAAGTTTACTGAAGGAGGATTTGTATGTCATTTAAGTCAAAGCTTATCGCCTATGGAGTAGGGTCGGTTTTGATGTTTTTAATCATTTTTGGAATATACGCTGTTTGGTGGAACGTTCACCAAATAAACGACCGCTATCATAAGATGTATGAATTATTATTAAGAGTAAAAAAAGAGAAGGTTAAAACCTTAGTAAAAACTATATCATCAAAATACGCCAAAGAAATCCAAAACGGAAAAGATCCAAAAGATGTAGAACTTGAAATATACGACGATTTAAACAAGATAAGATATGATAATGGGAATTATTTATTTGTAATAAACAGAAAAGGATTAATGGTGCTCGATCCACCTAAACCACAGTTAAATGGAAGCAATGTCTATAATTTAAAAGACAAAAAAGGTGAATACCTATTTAAAAAAATGATAGAAATTTCAAAGACCAAGGGTGAAGGCTTTGTCCACTACTGGTGGGTAAAACCTGGCGGTGGTATTGCACCAAAAATGACTTTTATTTATACAATTCCAAAAATAAATTTGATTATAGGCTCTGGTATTTATTTAGATGATGTGTTAAAGGAAGCTTTGGCTTATAAGAAAAAAGTTCAAAAAGAAGTTATGTCATCTGTTGTAGCAGCATCGGGCGTTGCCTTTGTAGCATTGCTTATAGTTATATTTAGTGGAATAGCACTGGCAAATACTTTAGTTAGACCTATAAATCTTATGGCCAAAGAACTTGAAGACTTAGAAACCGGTGAAGGTGATCTAACAAAGAGGGTAAAGGTTGAAACTCATGATGAGTTTGAAAACCTCGCAAACAAACTTAATAATTTCTTAGATTCTATTCATCAACTCGTCAAGGATGTGCGTCTATCGGCAGAAGATGTAATGAAAAACAGCGAAACAACGGCCTCATCCGCCATAGAGATGGCATCAACAGTGGAAGAAACAACAAGAAACTTAGAGGAGATGACACAGGCTGTAAACGATATGAGCGAGGCGGTGCACAATGTTGCACAGTCCACAGAGGGTATCAATATGCAGGCTGAAACCGTCAGTCAGATAAATCAGCAGATGCTCAAGGATATTGAAGAAAGAGTCAAAAGGATGAACGAGAATGCAAAACTGGCAAGAAAGGCAATGGAGCAGATCAACACTGTTGGCGAATCATCAAAACAGATAGGGCAGATTGTTAATGTCATAAATGAGATTGCTGATCAAACAAATCTATTGGCTTTGAATGCCGCCATTGAGGCTGCCCGTGCAGGTGAAGCGGGTAGAGGCTTTGCCGTTGTTGCTGATGAGGTAAGAAAGCTGGCAGAAAAAACCCAAAGGGCAACTGAGGAAATCAGGGATATGATAATAAGAATGCAGAAGGATGCTCAAACATCTATAGAGATGACCAAAAAAGCAGAAGAGGGCATACTCAATGAAAGGGAAAAGGCCTTGGAGGATGAAAACAACATAAAAGCTATGGTTGAACAGATATCCAAGACGGTTGAGGAGATCAACGCAACCAGCGCAGCAACAGAGGAGCTATCATCAACCGTAGCAGAGATCAATGTTCAGGCTCAGGAGATAAGACAGGCAGCCAAGGACAACTCAACAGTGGCAGAGCAGATTGCAAACCTCTCCGAGCAGCTAAAATCAAGCTCAGAAAGACTCACAGACTTAGTAAGAAGGTTCAAGGTATAAACCTTAGCGTAATCCCCCTCAAAGCAGAGGGGGATTATATTTTTTCAATCCAGTTTATTAGATCAGACAAAGACAAGTTAAACAGGTCATTTAAGGATGATATAACATCATCAAAGGAATTACCGTTTATTTTTATACTTTTGCTAAATGCGTGGATATAGATCTTGCCGTTATTCTCATCTTTGAGCCTGAACTCGATGTTGCAGATTGCGTATGTTCTGTTTGCTAAGAACAACGGCTCAAAGTCGTAAATCACATAGCTCAACCTGTAATTTGGCCTTAAAATATCACCACTTACAAACAGGTGCGTTTTGTTTAAGACATGCTCAATCGATGTTTTATACATAAGGCAAACAGGCTTAATCCAGCGCACATTGCCGTATCTGTCAAACTCAAATTTACCTTTTTTGAAAAAAATAAAGGTGCTATCAAACGGTGCTCCACAATCAACATCGGATACAACTATGGTTTTTCTTACTTTCCTATCCAGCTTGAAGGCAATCGGTTTCAGGTTTAATGTATATTCCCTCAAAGGAGGCAATTTATGAAAGCTGCAGCCCACCAAAAACAGAAAAACAATTAAAATTAACCTTTTCATTTTGCCTGTTTCCCCTCTTTTCTTCTATCTATCAACAGGGATGGATTGTATTTAAGCTCATCCACAAATTCCTTGGTACTTGTAAGAAGTGATTTTATTTTTATTAATACTTCATAGCTTTTTTGAAGTGATGTATCTCTAAAATAGTTAAGTGTTTTATTTGAGTTTCCTATAAGTTCACTAACAGAGCTACTCAGTGCATCAAATTTGCTTAGAAGAACTGCAATCTGTTTTGTATCCAAGGTAAGTAATGAGACTAATCTGTCAACCTCAGATAAGGTTTGGTTTAGATGGTTGGCCGCTAAAGCAAGCTGAGCTGCAGCGTCATTCGAGTTCTTGATAAAATGCTTTATGTTGTTTTCTGTTGAGTTATCCAGCAATACGTTGATTTTATTGGATATACTCTTCAAGGAGTCTGCAGTTTCCATAATCACACTTGAGATCTCCTCTATATTGGAAGGAATTGAGCCTATAACAGGGTAGGGTTCATTTTTAAGGTAGCCAGGCAACTTTGGAGGATTATTTGTATAAATAAGATTAATATAAGAAATACCAGTAAGGCCATTGGATGAAATCCGTGCAGCCATATTGGCCTTAAGAGGAAGATTTCTCTCTATAAGAATTATAATCTTAAAAAAGTCTGGATGTCTCTGATCTATTAAGATATCTTCTACTTTACCAACAGATAAACCTTTATATTTAACATCAGAATCTACATGCAATCCAGATATGTTTGAGTTTGTATAAACGATATATCTTTTGTAATTGGTGTAGTTAGAACCACCAATAAGCCATAAGACAATACCTATACCAATAATACTAAAAATTATGACAAATATACCAACTAAAGCATAATTTACTTTTGGTTCCATAACTCAAATTTCCTTCCTCTTTGCCCAAAGAATATCTTCTTAATCCATTCATCGTCAATACTTTTTATATTTACAGGCTCACCCTCAGCTAATATTCTTTTATCTTTTATAACACATGCTCTCGTAGTTATACCAAAAAAACTATCCAGATCGTGGGTAATCATAATAACAGTTATACCAAGCAACTCATTGAGTCTCTTTATTGTCTGATCAAAATCATCAGCGCTTGCAGGATCGAGACCACTCGTTGGCTCATCCAAAAAAATAACTTTAGGATCCAAAGCCAAAGCTCTAGCGAGAGCTGCCTTTTTTCTCATACCACCTGAAAGTTCATATGGGTATAAGTCGTAAACGAAGTCATCCAAGCCAACAAGAGAAAGTTTAAACCTGACTATATCCTCTATTAGATTATCTGGAAGATTGGAATTCTCCTTAAGAGGCACAGCTACATTCTCACCTATGGTTAACGAGGTAAATAAACTTGCAGCCTGAAACATAACACCGTAGGATCTCTTAATCTGGTTGCGCTTTTTTTCATCAGCTTTATTTATATCAACTCCGAACACATTTATTTTACCCTCAGAATGCTCCAACATAAGAATAGCACGCATCAACGTGGTCTTACCAGATCCACTTTTACCTATAATTGCATATATATCACTTTTCTTTACACTGATTGAGACTTTATCTAAGACAATTCTATCTCCAAACCTAACGGTTAAATCGTTAACCTCTATTATATTCCCATCCATCTAAACAACACCGAAAATATAGCATCGGCAATGATAACACCAAATATACTATCTACAACACTTACAGTAACGCTTTTACCTATACTTTCAACATTCTTTTTTGTTTGAAACCCCTTAAATGCCCCTATAGTAGCAATCAAAAAGGCAAATGCCGGCGCTTTTAAAATACCCGAGACGAAAGTCTTAATACCTATAGCTTGGTGAAGCCTAAGAATAAAATCTCTTACAGTTATATTCAAAGAAAGATGGGCAACAACCATTCCACCCAATACACCCATAACATCAGCAAGCACTATTAAAAGAGGCACACAAACGAGCATAGACACTATTTTTGGGAAAACCAAAATATCGTAAGGATTTACCCCCATGGTCTTTATCACATCAACCTCTTCTGTAACCTTCATTATGCCTATTTGAGCTGTATAGGAACTTGAACTCCTACCTGCAAGCAGTATTGCAACAATTAAGGGCCCAAGCTCTCTTAAAACAGATATACTTACAAGATCAACAACAAATATGTTGGCTCCGAATTGCTTTAACCTCACAGAACCGTGGTAGGCTATAACAGCTCCTATCAAAAAAGATATAGTGGTCAAAATAGGAATAGCATTGAAGCCCATAAGTTCAACGTCTTTTAAAGTAGACTTTAATCTAAACCGTTTTGGGTTTAAAATAAACCCTATAAAACCTACAAACACTTCCCCTAAAAAAGACATAAAAACATAAAGTTCCTTGAGCCTTTCAACAAAAGCATATCCTAAACTATACAAAAAACCTCTACTGTCTTTCTTTTTTTTCTTTTCTGGTATATGTTGTAGGACTATATTTAAAAGACTTTGGTCATTTTTATTTAACAAGAGCTTTATATTTAACGAGGCAAGATACACCAAAGAGCTTGTATCAAGTTTTGATGCACCTCTAACATCTATAATGGCTGGTTTACACTCATTAATTTTAGTTATAAGTTTAGAGAGGTTATTAAATGTTAGCTCACCACTAACCAATAATCTATTGTTTTTGCAGTCTATGTTCACCACTAACCCTCTTATTTGTCATAACAACTCCAACTATAACAAAAAGGCCACCAATAACCTCATAGAAAGACAAACTCTCACCAAGTACAACAACGGAGGTAATAACACCAAAAACCGGTACGAGATTTACAAAAACGCTGGCCTTAGTTGCACCTATTTCTTTTATGCCATTATACCATGCGCTAAAGGCAATTATCGTAGAAAACAAAACCATATACATAAGACTTGCCCAAGCTTTAAAAGGATAAGTTAAATGCAGATTACCCTTAAAAACAGCAAGGGGAAGAAATATTAAAGCCCCCAAAAGAGAGCTTAGACACACAGCTTCTGTTGTGGATAACCCCCTCAATGCCTTTTTTGTTATGACAGAATATACTGCCCACATAGTCGTGGCAAGAAGCATAAGAAAATCACCTAAATTAAAATTTAAGGTTGTTATAGTTTTTAGATCGCCCTTTGAAACTATGAAGGCTATGCCAACAAAAGACACGCATATACCTAATACGCCAAGAGGGGTTAGTCTCTCCTTCAAAACAATCCACGCTATTATAGCTGTTATTATTGGATTGGCACCAGAAATAAGAGAAACATCTGAAGCTTTGGCAAATTTTAAGGCAAAAAGAAAAAAAATGCCGTATAAAAAAATACCTGTTAAAGCCATTAAGAATAAAAGTTTAAAGTTTAAAAAGAGTTTTTCTGCTAAGTTATACAAAGAGAGCTTAAAAAACAGAACAAATAAAACAAAAACCAAAGAGAATCTTAAAAAGGCAAAGCTAAAAGGGTGGATATATTCCACCCCGATTTTAGCAATGGGAAAACCAACACCCCAAAAAGCCGTAGCAACAACTAAAAGAAGGTAAGTGCGGTATTTCATCAAAAAGAATTAGAAAGCCGATTTTATCTTTTGTGCTGCTGTCTTTATCTCCATATACAACAGGCCCAATTTGACCTTATCATCTGTAATAACCATCAAAACAGCCTCTTCTCCTGCTGAGGTTATCACTATATAGCCTTTATCGCCTCTTATTGTAACCTGCTGAGGTACACCTTTTTCCAACTCCTCAACAGCCCTTTCAGACAATGACAGCAAGGCTGCACTCATTGCAGAAACCCTATCCTCATCCATATCTCCTGGTAAATAGCTGCTTATCATAAGTCCATCTGATGTAACCAATGCAGCACCCTCTATACTTTGAGTTGAACCAACCAACTCTTGGAGAGTTTTGTTTATAAGCTCTTCCTTCATTGATATACCTCCCTTACTTAGCTCTTTTTAAAATACACAAATTTTATGTTTTATCAAGATAATTTTTACAGCTTAAAGCCTATTCTCAAAGCACCCCAGTGTTTTCCATTTAGCTTAATTTCAGAGGAAATATCAAACATTAAAACACCAACATCGCGCGGGTAGGGTTGCAGTATATACTTTCTGGTATTTCTTGCTGCTGTTATACCCGTAAAATCGTTAAAAATCCTCATAGAGCGGTTACCTAACAAATCTTTTTTATAATCACTCGTTAGTGGTTTATCATATTTTGAATTATGTGATGGCAGATAACCATTATCATCTACCAAGACAACAAATACAAATTTTTTATGCTTGCTCAAAATTTCATCCTCTATCGGCTGAATATACTTTTTAGCAAAATCTGTAAATTTTGTAGTATACTTTCGCGGATTAGTGCCTGGAACTTCGATATAATTTCTATCCCACAACTGTTCTTCTGATATCTCTTTGTTCTCTATTGCGGATTGGAATGCTTTTTCTATTTTATTTACACCTTCTTCCAATATGTTGACAATATTAAAGAAATCATCGTCATCCTCAAGCTTAAACTCGATAATATCATACTCATCCTCTCTTTTCATATACGAACCATCGTCTTGTTTTACCATATTAACGCTCTTATATATAAAGCCGTTTTTTATAATCATATCCAGATAGACACCAAATAAAACAGGATAGGGGCAAATTGTTGTTCTAAGCAAAGCTCCACCTACACTTGTTGGGCAATACATACATTTATCTTTATGAACCTTAAAAACAATCCTTTTATCATCCCCCTCAACGTCATATCCATCAGCAAAAAACATGAATTTATTTAAATCATCGAAAAGTTCTTTATATAATTGGGAGTTTAGCTCCTTGCCGTCTATGAACGGGAAACTACCCATTTGCATCTTATGCCTTATAAGTCTTTGAGTTGCTGTCTTCATTGAAGGAACAAGCATAGCCTTACTCATAATACCTAAATCAAAAGTAGCCCCCATGGTGCTGGCCCATAAAAGATGAGCACCATCAAGCTTTTTAAGTCTTTCCTGCCTGTCCTTTTCACTCATAACACACCCCCTATACATCTAAATATAGTTTAAGTTAATTTATATGAAATTATTTAGAAATGAACAAGTGCTTTATTATATCTATTCAACTTTTTCCTCTTTACTTTTTCGTCTCTTTTTATTTAAATATATGCATGAAAAAAAGAAAGATAGAAATTTTAAAGTTTGGACTTATTATAACTGTTATCTATATTACACTAACAACACTAATTATCCCTCATTCCGCACCTCTTTCTCCGTTTATACCATAAAATCCCATATAATTACTACCCAATAGCTCCAATATCAGCCTATGCTTGTTTTCCAACCCAACAATCTGCTCTTGCCCATTAAGTAAGAGTAGATGTATAGCAAAGAAGTTCTCAAACACCCATCTTGCAGTGGGATTCTGAATGGGTTTGCCAAGTTGATTGGGAAAGGATTTGTTTTGATTTTTAAGCTCACTTCTTATTCTGTATTCCAAGGCAGAATAGACAAGCAAAGAGAGTGTCATTATCATAAGCATTGCTTCAATGCGTTTTGGGTTCTTTAGAAACATGGCATCGCTTAAAAACTCTGGTGATTTTAAGAACCTAAAGCCCCTTTCTATTCTCTGTTGAGATTTATACTCATCAAGCAGTTCCTTGGCAGACAGTGTCATATCATTGGTTGCAAGGATAAAAAGGCCACTCTTTTGGTTCTGTTTTTGTTTTAGGTATTCTTCATTTGGCTTGGTCTCTATAATCCAGTAGTATTCATAGTGGTCTGGTTTAGCATTTGGTTTTGGTCGTCCTCTTGTTTTGTATTTGGGCTTTGATATGAGTTTAGCCTCTGATATCATTATGCATTCTAACTTCTTTGTTTTTTCTTCAAATGCTTTTCTTGCATCAGCTTCACAGAAAAATGCTCTCTTTTGTAATTTCTCAATGAGTTTTGTTTCCTGTTTTTCTTTTTCTTGATACTCTTTCTTTATCGTTTTGTCCCCTCTTGATTTAGCATAACTGCTTTTGTATAAAACCCACTGTTGTTTCATTCCTTCATAATCTACTGTGTACTGGATAGCCTGATAGTTCTCATCAAGCTGAATAAATTCCTCTTCATTGTGGTTTTTGAGTATCTCTTTTGCCTGTTTTAGTTTCGATGGAACCCTTGAGATGAAAAGCATGTTGTTTTTCTTAAACTCTTCCATTGTTTTAGAACTAAAGAGGGCTGCATCGGCTATCACCTTTGTCTTTGTATTATTAGCATTCTTTAAAGAGTTAATATGCTCCTTTACTATATTGGCAAATGCCTGTGTATCTATTTTATTACCATCTGCAGGCTTCATCCATATGGGAATGCCTGCTTTGTGTTCTACTATAAGATTTAAAACCACCTGATTGAGCTCTGGATGGTGGTCTCTGCTGTATCCCTGGGTGATAAAGACTGGGGTTGGCTCATACTCTTCTTCTTTTCCTCCTTTTCCCCATTTTCCTTCACTGTTATTTCCCTTTTCTTCTTTTCCATTTCTTTCTTTTACTTTTCCTTTTTCTTTTTCTTTTTCTTCTTTCGTCTTTTGGTTTGGATACTTACCGTCAAGATGAAAGCTTGTGCTGTCTAAGTGTATGGTAGAGGGTGTAAGGTTCAGTATTTTGAGTGCCCTGCTTGCTATCTTTTCATACAGTTCACTTACGCCGTATTCAAAGAGCTTATCTAATGTTCTACCAAGTGCATCATCGTTGAACCAAGAGAAGTCAACATCCCTTCCGAATAAGGGACTTAAAATATTTTTGTGTCTCCCCCACAAACCTACTAAAATGGAGTGGGGTTTAATGAACTGTTCTAATGAACTCTGAAATTAGGCTAAGTATGGAGGAGCTTTAAGAGATGAACAGAAAGATGCTTAAGGAGATAATCTCAAACATGGATATGGATGTAGTAAAGGAGTTGGATGAATACGGAAAGAATAAACTGGCCACCCTAATGGAAGGACTACTTATTGAGATAATGGGTAAGGAAAGATACGAGTACTTACTTGAGAACCCAGAAGACAAAGGCAATGGAACCTACAAAAGGAGCCTAAACACAGGCCTTGGTAAACTGAATTTGGATGTCCCAAGAACAAGGAGCGGAAACTTCCGCTCTCATCTTCTCCCTCCCAAATATCAAAGGTATGATGAAAGCTTTGAGGATTTAATCTTCTCCTTCCTAATCAATGGAGACTCAAAACAGGAAATCGTGCACAAGATGAAATTGAGAGGACTGGATTTTAGTGAAAAAGCATACGATGAGATATTTGAATACATAAAGACACAGATGCTTGAATTTAAATCCAAAGAACTTCAGGAAAACTACTATTTTCTATACATATACGCCTATCACTGTATGGTAAAGGATGAAAAGGATAAAAGGGTAAAGAGAGCTGTCGTTTACACTGTTGTAGGGATAGACACAAATGCTCAAAAAACACTCCTTGGATATTACTCATTCTTTGGTAGTGAGAACAGATCCACCTGGATGGAAGTATTCCAGGATTTAATCAACAGGGGAATGAAAAGGGTCTTAATGTTCATCTGTGATGATTTCAACGGAATCTCAGAGGCAATAAGAGCCTTCTTTCCTTACTCGGATATTCAGAAATGCACAGTTCATGCATCAAGAAACGTATACAAGCATATGAAAAAGGAGGATGCCTCATATGTGAACAAAAAGCTCAAGGAGATTAAATACTCCTGTGATACCTTTGAAAAAGGGATAGAGATTTTCAAAACAGAGATAATTGACAGATTCAAAGACCAATACAAGACCTACACCAAATATTTAGACTCAAGAAAAGAAGAACTCCTTGCCTTCTTAAAGTACCCTGAGGTAATAAGAAAGTACATCAATTCAACAAACACTGTTGAATCTGTACATTCATCCTTTGAAAAACAAAGGCTAAAGAAAGGAGGGTTCTTCCAGTCCATGGATATCCTAAATGTTGCCCTTTTCATTGCAACAGATAAATTACACAAAACCTGGAATGTTAATCCTCTGATTAAGGCTAAAAGATATGAACTGAATCAGATGTTTGTTGCTAAGTTTGGGAAGGGAGTTGAAGAGTGAGGAGGGATTTGGTATGATGAGAGAGACACAAAAATTAGGGGATGTCTCCGAATAATCTCTTTAGTGGTTTGTCTTTGAAGAAGAGAGGAGTTAGGTAGAGTTGCTTGTTGACATAACCAAGACCGTTAAGGATCATTGCCTTTGTTGCTTCGCCATAGCTTAGGTTCTTTGATTTGCTTGATGATAGTATTTCATCATCTATGGTTTCTGCTATCTTTAGTTCGTCTATCATACCAGCTATTAGTCCTAAGTGATCCATGTTCTTGATAACTGCTTTTTGTTGTAACATTTAAATACCCCCTCTTTTTAGAGGGAGATGTAAGCATTTTCTGTTCCGTTTATTCTAAGACCCTTTTCATTCTTTTACTCTGTGCATTTGGGTTTGGTCAAATAAAATAGAGGTTTGGGTGCGGAAAGGGGGGTAATATAAATAAAATATTTGAGACTAGTAAGTTTAACATTGAAAAACTTAGCGATCTGTTTCTGGATGGGAATTCAAAATCAGAAATAATTAAATATATAGAAGGAATAAAGAGAAAGGAAACAAATTGCACAGGGTGTGTTCTGGAAATAGATACTTTTAGAAACAATAAAAAATGGATAGAGATTACCGCAACAGTTGAGAACATAAATAATGAACCTATGATAGTAATATCTATTAAAGATATAACCTATAAGTACCTCAAAGAAAAAGAGATTGAGTATATAAGTCTACATGATGATTTAACAGGACTTTATAATAGAAGATTCTTCAAAGAAGAGCTAAAAAGATTATTTGATAGGCGTAGCTACCCGTTAGCTTTAGTAATTTTTGATATAAACGGATTAAAAATGGTTAACGATATATTAGGGCATACATGGGGTGATTGGCTTATAAAGAAAGTTGCTGAGACACTAAAATCATCCGTTCGTGCCGTTGACCTTATCGCAAGAATCGGAGGTGATGAGTTTGTCTTATTAATGGTAAACACAACAGAAGAAGGCGTAAAAAGGTGCATCTTAAGAATTAAAGAAAGGTTAGATGAAGAAAATAAAAAGGAAAGTCACTCTTATTTGAGTGTTTCTATTGGATATGCCATCCAGAATGGTAAATTCAAAGACTCAGAGAAACTGTTTGCCTCAGCTGATGAATCAATGTATAAAGAAAAGTATTCAGACAAAAGAAATGATAAACTGAAGAAAATTCGGGAATCCATTAAGCTCATGAAACCAGAAAACGCAGAATCACATAAGCTTGAAGACTTTTTAAAAAGATAAACAAACATAAAAAACTACATTTAACCCCCCAATATAAACAGATGTTGATAATCATCGCATCAACAAAAAAGGCCGCAAAAAGCGGCCTTGAAATAAATACTACTTTTTAGGCTTGTTGGGTTTTTTATGATTATGATGGTGTTGATAGAAACCGAATTTTATTTTACATTCGTTCAATTCCTTGAAATTATTAGCTTTCTCAACGCAAACCTTATAACCCTCTAACTTCTTCAAATGAGTCTCAGTTCTTTTAATTTTAATATCTGTTCTATGAAGAATCTTTTGTTTTACTACCTGAAACTTATTATGATTGACCTGTGCTGAAGCAGTAGTTGTAGAAGCAGCATTTGCAGACAAAGACAATAAACCTGCAGTCAAAATAGCTACCGAAAAACCGCCAATCCTTTTAGTCAACTTTGCACCCATAAAACCTCCTCTTTTTTACTTTTTCTAACATAAAGGCATAAATAAACCCACCAACACCCTTCTTTACTTTGGCTTCACCTCCCATACGCAAGATTTATATTTGTGAGCCTGACATTGATGGCTTGAGTTAGGTGTGTATCATTCTTGATTTCTCTTGTTTTGCTTGACTCAAAACGCTCTGCAGCTGCTTCAAGGATCATGTTGAGCATCTCGCCGTATGAGATACCCGCAATCTTAGCCATCTTTGCAAGATGACCATCCCAGCACCAACCAGGATTTGGGTTTACCTCAAGTAGTTTGGGCTTAGACTCACTGTCAAGCCTCCAGTCAAACCTGCAATAGTCGTTTACATTTAGCCTTTCCCACAGTTTTAGCGAGCTTTCCACTATAATCCTTTCTGTTTCCTCATCCAGTTGAGCTAACCTGGATGTGTTGTTCCAGTAAGGGGAACCTGGCAACCACTTAGCTTCATATCCGCAGATCTTTGGTAGGTCATCTGGTAGTTTGGAGTAGTCCTCTTCAATTATAGGTAAGATTTTATAATTTCCCGATATATTGCCGATTATGCCTATGGTTAGATCGCTACCCGTTAAAAATTCTTCAATTAATACGGGTTTATCATGACCAAACTGCTCTTTGATCTCAGATAAGACCTCAATAAGCTCATCCATTGTATAAACTACGCTCTTCTTTGTTATACCAAAACTCGAATCGCCGAAATTTGGTTTAACGATCGCAGGAAAATTAAATGGAAGCTCTAAAACGGTCTTATCAGGCGTTACAAGTATGCCTTTAGGAACGGGGATTCCCATCTCTTTGGCTACACCCCTGATTAAGGATTTATCATAGCAGTAAGCCAAGCACTGCGGATTTGAACCTGTGTAAGGTATGTTAAGCATCTCAAGTAGGGCGGGTATGTACAACTCCTTTGTTGGCTCGTTGTTAAAGCCCTCATCACACAGGTTAAAAACAAAGTCTATCTTTGGTTTAAGTTTTATCAGATCGCTTATCAGGGTATCGTGATTGTTAACATAGATAAACCTGTAATTTTTTAGTTCGTTCAACGCCTTTTTTAGCTCATCGATTGTGTAGAAGTCATCCTCATCAAAGATGCCGTTGGGCTTCATGTTGTCCGGTTTGTTTGGGTCTCCCATAACAACAGCAACGGTTTTTAATGAAGCATCTTTGACCTTTGTAAATGTCCACTGTTTTTTGGTAAGGGCTGTAACTATTATTCTGTGTCCCATCATGCCAAGATCTTGGTTGCGTTTCGAACTTACGGATAGTGTTGAATGGAATTCCACATCATCAAAGCCTGATTTTTTCAGAAGCTCTTGCAATTTTTCTTTGCTGTAAAGCCTAACAGAGTAAAACTGATCAGCCATGATACCTTTTTCTTTATGTGCAATAATCTCCCTTGTAATTATTCGCTTGCCATCTGTTGAGAGACTCCTTTCCCTGCACACAAAAAATCTATTGTCCACCCATTCCCAACTTCTATTTTGCAGGTTTGATTTCAAATACTCACCACCAACAACATCCAACAAAACCTTGCCCCATGGCTTTAGAACCCTCAAAACCTCTTTTAAAACTTTTAAATCCTCATCTTCGGACTCAAAGTATCCGAAGCTATTACCCAATATCAAAACTGCGTCGAATGTGTCCGTTTTGTAGGGTAATTTTCTTGCATCGCCCTCTCTGAATTTGATCCCCAATGCACGCTTTTCGCTTTCCTTTCTTGCCTTTTGTATGAGATACCTTGACCTGTCAAGTCCTTCAACATTCAAAAAGCCCCTGCTTGCAAGCTCTATACTGTGTCTGCCTTGCCCACAACACAGATCCAAAACCTTATCCTCAGGTTTGATACCCAAAGCTTTTACAACCAGATCAACCTCGCTTTTTGTGATCTCTGAGTCCTCTACGACATCACCATCGCTTATAAGATACAGAGGGTTGAACAGATCCTTCCACCAGTCGGGTTTAACGAAACTTTCGAAATCCTCAACAGGTCCAAAACTTTTGGGCTTCACTTTGAGCTTTGAGCCCTTTCTGCTTTTCATGTGGGTCTAACAACCTCCTAAATCATAGGATAATTTGACGCTTTCTATACTCCTTTTTTTGGAAAAATCAAGAGATTTGATATCTAAGAAATCCTTGTTATGACAAGGTTTTTTAAGAATCAGACACAAATTGAAACTATGTAAAATTAACCTGACATGACGAAATGTTTAAAATAGCAATCCAGTTCATCAAGTGGCAGGTAAACCAGATCATTAAAATCCAATTCTGCAAAGAAAAATACATTGTAATCGTAATCCAGATAGGATAGGTCCATGTAATAATCTATAATCTTTTTTAAATTCTTTGAATGTCTCCTAAACCACAGAAAGTATATGCGCCTGTTTTGTGGTATTGCATCGACATTCTTATACTCTGTGTTAAGCATATCCAAAAGCTTAAGAAAGTTATCGTTAACCTTTATATCCAGATCAAGATACAAACCACCAAAATGATAAAGCAGCAGGAATCTAATTACATCAGACTGAAATCTATAGTGAAATCCTTTGAATTTTGACAGATCATAATTAAACTCTTTTAAAAATTTATTTATTTGGCTTGTCCTGTATAGTCTGTATGAGGGTATCTTTTCAAAGATCCTTTTATTATGCTCTATGAAGACCTCATACTTTTTGGGGATCTCATCCCCATCCGAATACCAGATCTGAAAAACATTGGGATACATCTTAACCTCCATCTATTTTATACCCAAAAAACTTTGATTTAACCAGCAGTTTTTTGTAAATTTTGAGCCATGAAACTTACGGTAAAAATTAAAGACCAAATAAAGCAAATTCAATTAAACAAAGGCGATAACCTTCTGAAAATACTGCATTCAAACGGCATATTCATAAACGCATACTGCGGCGGCAAGGGTATATGCAAAAAATGCATCGTTAGATTCTTGGAAAACACCCCAGAGCCTTTAAAGATAGAAAAGGAAGCATTAGCTGATAAAATAGAGGAAGGCTATAGGCTTGCATGCCTGCACAACATAGAAAAGGACGCAACGGTTGAGATAGAGGCATTAAAGCCCATATTTTCAGACTTTTTAGCCAATGTGTGCTGCGATGATGATAAAACACACATAGCTATAGACATAGGCACAACAACCATAGCTGCAGCTATGGTTGAGAACAAAAAGATAACAAATAGTATAAGCTTACTAAACCCACAGATAGCCTTTGGCGGCGATGTAATAAGCAGAATTGCATCATCTAACGAGGGAAACTTTAACACCTTAAGCTCCATTTTAAAGGACAGCATAAATGATATTATAAGTTCACTAAAAAAACCATCGTCAATGGTAATTTGCGCAAACCCAACGATGCTTTCCTTTTTTTTAGGGCTTAACCCAAAATCCATAGGTGAATACCCATACACACCACCGTTTAAAGGAAGCCTTACAACACAATTCAGTGATATTGATATCTATATACCACCTGTTATTGGGGCATTTGTGGGTTCTGATATAACATCGGCCTTGAGCCTTTTGCCAGAAAATGAAGACTTTTTATTTATTGATATCGGCACAAACTGCGAATTTATCTTAAAAATCAAAGACAATTATTTCTCATCCAGCGTTCCTGCAGGCCCTGCACTTGAGGGTACAAATATAGATTATGGAAGTATTGCTCAAAACGGTGCAATATATAAAGTAAGTTTTGAAAATGGTATAAAAGTTTACACCATAAACAACAAAAAACCTACAGGTATTACAGGCTCAGGCTTAATTAGTGTTATAGCCCTTTTGCGCAAATTTGGAATAATAGACAAAACCGGCAGACTCGTAGAGCCATGGGAAGCAGAAGCACCCTTTAGCATTATAAACCGCATAAAAGGCAAAGGATTCCTATTAACAGATGATATATACCTAACTCAGAACTCTATCAGAAATTTTCAGCTTGTTAAGGCATCTTTGAACGCAGGTTTGGAGTTGCTCCTAAAAAAGATAGGTCAAAAATTACCCAACAAAATATTTATCGGCGGAGGTTTCTCAAAAAGCTTAAGCAGAGACGAAATAATCAACTCTGGATTGTTGTCTTTTGAGGGTGAATTTGTTATGCTACAGAACAGTTCTTTGGCAGGTGGCTTAAGGTTATTTTGCTTAAAAGAAAGGGAGAAAGTGGAAAGGTTAAGTAAAAAAATAAAATACATAGAAATAGCAAACGAAGCCGACTTTGAGAGGTTATATATAAAGAAAATGGACTTCTAAATGACGGGCATTTGGATTAATGTCATTGGATTTAGCGCTGCAACGCTCACAACATTTAGCTTTGTGCCGCAATTCATCAAACTTTTAAAGACAAAGAGAACAGAGGGGCTAAGCTTAACCATGATGATTCAGATTGCTATTGGGCTGCTACTGTGGATAACCTATGGGGTATTACGCAAAGATATAGTTTTGATAAGTGCCAACACGGTTGGGTTTGTTATCGTTATGGCAACAATAATTATCTATTTCAAGGTGAACAAATATGAGGTTTAAGGTAGTAAGCTGGAATGTAAACTCCATCAGGGCAAGGCTTGAACTTGTGCTCGACTTTTTAAAAGCTAACCAACCGGATGTGTTATGCATGCAGGAGACAAAAGTTGAAAATGTACTATTTCCAAAAGAAGCTTTTGAAGAGTTGGGTTATAATGTAGCAACTGCAGGACAGAAAAGGTTTAATGGCGTTGCGACAGTATCAAAACTAAATTTAGAAGATATAAAAACCGACTTCTTTGACGCTGAAAAAGACCACAAAAGGAGTCTTTTAACAAAAATAAATGATATAACCATAATCAACCTCTATTTTCCAAATGGCCAAGCGCCAGATACAGAGCAATTCCAATACAAGCTAAACTTTATATACGAACTAAAAAGCTTTTTATCAAAGCACTACTCAATAGAAGATAAACTTATAATATTGGGCGATTTTAATGTGGCAATGGAAGAGAATGATGTATACGATGTTAAGCAGATGGAAGGAAAGATTGGATTCCATCCAGAAGAAAGGAAGGCCCTAAAAGAACTTTACAGTTGGGGCTTTGTAGATCTTTTTAGAAAATTTAACAAAGAAAAGGCGTTCAGTTGGTGGGATTACAGGGCAGCATCTTTCTGGAAGGATAGGGGGTTAAGGATAGATTACATATGGTCAACACCCACATTAGCTGACAAATGCAAGGATTGCTTTATAGATAAAAGCTATAGAAGAAAAAAGAAACCGTCAGACCACGCTCCCGTTGTGGCGGTTTTTGAGCTGGAGGGATAGGATGAATTATCAGGATGTAATACTCAAATTAAACGAGTTTTGGAAAGGCAAGGGTTGCATAATTTTACAGCCATACGATGTTGAAGCAGGCGCTGGAACGTTCCATTGGGCAACAACACTTAAGTCTTTAGACAAGAACGATTGGGCTTGCGCCTATCCTGCACCATCGAGAAGACCTACAGATGGCAGATACGGCGAGAACCCGAATAGACTTCAACATTACTACCAATACCAGGTTTTAATCAAACCATCGCCCGAAAATATTCAGGATCTATACTTAGAAAGCCTTGAGTTTTTGGGTATAAACCTAAAAGAACACGACATCAGGTTTGTTGAGGATAACTGGGAATCGCCAACACTTGGAGCATGGGGTTTAGGCTGGGAGGTCTGGCTTGATGGTATGGAGATAACCCAGTTTACATATTTTCAGCAGGTTGGGGGATACGACTTAAAACCGATACCTGTGGAGATAACCTACGGCACAGAAAGACTTGGCATGTACATACAAGGCGTGGATAATGTATTCGACATGAAATGGAACGATAAATACACATATGGATATATCCACCAACACGACGAATATGAATACTCTGTTTACAATTTCGAGGTGGCAAATACACAGATGCTGTTTAAGCTATTTGAGATGTTTGAAGAAGAGGTTGAAAACTGTCTAAAAGCAAAGTTGGTTAGACCGGCTTATGATTACTGTATGAAATGCTCACATGTGTTTAACCTACTTGATGCAAGGAATGCCATAAGCGTAACCGAAAGGGCATCCTTTATCAAAAAAGTTAGGGAGATGGTGGCAAAGGTTGCCCGTCTCTATGTGGAGGGTGAGGTATGAAACTACTATTTGAATTATTCACAGAAGAGCTCCCAACAAGCGAAATGGAGCATTTGGAGAAAGATTTTTTAGAGGCATCAAAAAAAATCCTATCCGATAAAAATATAGAGTTTAACAACCTAATATTTTACTTAACTCCTCGCAGGATGGCACTTAAGTTTGAGTTTGATGAGTTTGTAAAGGTTGAAGATAAAAAAGTTTTAGGCCCTCCAAAAAGCGTATGTTTCAAAGACGGCAAGCCCACAAAAGCATTAGAAGGCTTTTTGAAAAAAAACAATGCGACAATGGATGATATAGTTGAAGAAAAAACAAAGAAGGGCGAATACATAGCCGTCATTATAAAAGGCAAAAATGTCCAAGCAAAACCTATTGTTATACAAGCTATAGACCAGATTTTAAAAGATATTCATTTCAACAAGCAGATGCGCTGGGGTGATGGTGAGTTTGAATTTACAAGACCTGTTCATGGAGTGGTGTTTTTAATAGATAACGAGATAGTTGATTTTGAATTTAAAGGCAAAAAGGCATCCAACACAACATACGGACATAGATTTCTATCCTCAGGCAGCTTCAGAGTTGAATACGACAATTATGAATCAACATTAAAAGAAAACTTTGTAATCGTGAATCAAAACGAAAGAAGACAGCTTATACTGAACCAGTTAAAAGAATACGCAAACAAAAAAGGGGCAAAGCTGGTATATGATGAGGAGCTGTTAAATGAGGTGGTAAACCTGGTTGAATATCCCGTTATGGTTATAGGCAGATTTGAGGAGAAGTTCTTAAAACTACCCAAAGAGGTTTTAATAACATCGATGAAAGATCATCAAAGGTATTTTGCATTCACAAAAGACGGCAAACTTCTCAATGAATTTGCCGCCATATCCAATATAAAGACAGACAATATGGACCTTATAAGAGAGGGATATGAAAGGGTCTTAAGGGCGAGATTTTCCGATGCTGAGTTCTTCTTTGAGGAGGATAAAAAGCATAAGCTTGAGGAGTTTGTGCCCAAGCTAAGTCAGATGATGTTCCATGAAAAGCTGGGCAGTCAGTTAGACAGAACAAATAGGCTTGTTGGATTGGCTGAGTTTTTGGCAGAAAAACTGGGTTTTGATACAAACAAAGCAAAACGGGCTGCATACCTGTCAAAGGCAGACCTTCTAACACAGATGGTCTATGAGTTTCCCGAGCTTCAGGGTGTCATGGGTAGGGAGTATGCACTGCTAAGCTCAGAGGACAGTGAAGTTGCAACGGCCATCTACGAACAATACCTGCCAAAGGAGGATGAGATCCCACGGGGTGGGGCTGGTATCTGCTTATCCATAGCCGATAAACTGGATATCATAGTGGGAGGCTTTTTTGCAGGGCTTAAACCAACTGGGGCAAAAGACCCATACGGCTTAAGAAGGGCAGCTTTAGGCATAATAAGAACACTTATAGAAAACGGACTCTTCTTAAACCTCAGGGAAGTCCTGGAAAAATCGGCGCAGTTATACAATAAGACTATTGAGTTATACGAAATAGAAGAGTTTTTTGCAGTTAGGTTTAAAAACTATTTCAGCGACTATCCACACGATGTGCTTGAGGCTATAACATTTAAGTTTGATGACATATATGATGCATATCTCAGACTCAAAGCACTAAATGAATTCGTCGAATCAGACAAAAACAAAGAGAAGCAGTTTGCCATCAAAAGAGTTTTCAACATATTAAAGGAGTTTGAAGGCAGCAGGGTGGATGAGTCGTTATTCAACCAGGATGAGGAAAGGGCGCTATTTGATAAGGTAAAACAGCTTGAAGAGGTTGAAGCCGAATTTATATCAAAAAAGGACTATTTAGGGCTTTTGAATCAGATAACGTCAAACAAGGATGTTATAGATAATTTCTTTGATAGTGTTATGGTTATGGATAAAGACGAGAAGGTGAGAAACAACAGGCTTTCACTTCTAAATAAATTAAGAAAAATTGTTCTAAACATAGCAAACTTTAAATTTTTGGAGATTTAACAATGAGGTTGAAAAGCGGTTATGGTTTAACATTTGACGATGTATTGCTTTTGCCCAACAAATCCGAGATTTTGCCAAAAGATGTCGATGTTTCAGCTTCTCTAACCGAAAGGCTTATACTCAAAACCCCTATCATTTCTGCCGCCATGGATACGGTTACAGAGTACAGAATGGCAATAGCGATGGCACGCCATGGGGGGCTGGGAATAATACACAAGAATATGCCTATAGAGGAGCAGGTAAAACAAATCAGACGGGTTAAAAAATCTGAAAGTGGTATGATTATTGACCCTATAACTATAAGACCTGAGGCTTCAATAAACGAGGCGCTATCTTTAATGAAACAATTTCATATTTCAGGAATTCCAGTAACACTTGAGGATGGCACACTTGTAGGAATTATAACAAATAGGGATGTTCAATTTGAAAAGGATTACACAAAACCGGTAAAAGATGTAATGACAAAGGATAACCTTATTACAGCTAAAGAGGGTATAACACTGCATGAGGCAGAAGAGTATCTAAAGCAGTTCAAGGTAGAAAAACTCCCTATAGTAGACAAAAACTTCAAAATCAAGGGTTTAATAACAATAAAAGATATAAGAAAGAAAAAGGAGTACCCTAAAGCAAGTAAAGATATTCACGGAAGGCTTATGGTGGGTGCTGCAGTGGGTGCTAAGGATGGTTTTGAGCGTGCAAAAGAGCTAATAGAAGCAGGAGCAGATGTAATTGTAGTAGATTCAGCTCACGGACATTCTGTATACGTACTAAACACCGTAGAGAGAATAAAGAGCGCATTTCCCAACGTTGTTGTTATAGGTGGAAATGTGGCAACAAAGGAAGGCACAAAGGATTTAATAAATGCTGGAGCTGACATTGTTAAGATAGGCATTGGGCCGGGCTCTATTTGTACAACAAGGGTAGTTGCAGGAGTGGGAGTGCCCCAAATTACGGCCATTAGCGAATGCTCAGAAGAGGCAGCCTTAAACGACAAAAAAATCATAGCAGATGGCGGCATAAAATTTTCAGGTGACATTGTTAAGGCATTAGCTGCAGGTGCTGCTGCCGTAATGATAGGAAATCTCCTTGCAGGAACAGAAGAGTCACCTGGTGAGAGCGTTATCTATCAAGGTAGGAAGTATAAAATTTACAGAGGCATGGGCTCAATTGAGGCTATGAAAAAGGGCAGTAAAGACAGGTATTTTCAGGATGAGGTTGAGCCAGAGAAATTAGTGCCAGAGGGCGTAGAAGGCAGGGTGCCCTACAAGGGTGAGGTAGGAGATGTATTATACCAGCTTATAGGTGGGTTAAAATCCGGCATGGGATATCTTGGAGCTAAAACAATAGAAGAGCTTCAAAAGAAGGCAACATTCATCCAGATAACTGATGCTTCGCTTAAGGAAAGCCACGTTCACGATATTGTTATGACCAAGGAGCCACCTAACTACAATGTTTAAAAAAATTACGATTTTATTAGCCTTTTTTGCTATTTCTATATCGGCTTTAGGACGAGATATATATGTTTATTTTACACCTTCTTATGCTGCATTGGATGCCATAATCGATAGAATAAATTCAGCAAAAAGCTCTATAGATGTTGCTGTTTATGATTTCACTTCTCGCCCTTTGGCAAAGGCTATAATAAAAGCTAAGGCAAGAGGTGTTAAAGTAAGAATACTACTTGATAGGAAAGCAAACCAAAACAAATATAGCAAAGAAACTTTTTTAAGGAATGCAGGGATTGATGTGAGGTTGGCTATACCCCACGTAGCCTGGGATAGAGAAGGGCTCATGCACAACAAATTCGCCGTTATAGATGGAAAGGTAGTTATTACAGGCTCTGCTAACTGGACAGCAAGCGCATTCAAAATCAACGACGAAAATGTGATAATTATAAACAGAGTAGATATTGCAAATGTATATGAAAAGGAGTTTAAATACCTATGGAAGAGGAGCTTGTTAAGATAAAACGCATGATAGATGCCAATTTTAACCGCTTACGCGAAGGGCTTAGAGTCGTAGAAGATATAGCACGGTTCGTGTTAGACAACAAAAAACTAACAAAAGATTTAAAGAACCTAAGAGCGGACATAGGCCAGATTGAATCTAAGTTCGATTTTACAAGCTCAAGGGATACACAAAACGATGAAGGTAAACAGTTGAATAGCGAACTTGAACTTTCAAGAAATAGCGTGATTGATATTGTAAAAGCAAATCTAAAGAGAACAGAAGAATCCTTAAGGGTGCTTGAGGAAGCCTTTAAAATGATAGAACCTGAGATATCATTAAAAATTAAAGCCCTAAGATATAGAAGCTACGAAATTGAAAAAAATATGATGGAGAGACTAAAAAACCATGGATAAGCAAAAACTCATAAGAAACTTCTCTATAATCGCACACATAGACCATGGAAAAAGCACATTAGCTGATAGGTTGATCGAGTTCACTGGGGCTTTAGATAAGCGCGAAATGAAAGAGCAGATTCTGGATAACTTAGAGGTTGAAAGAAAACACGGAATTACAGTCAAAGCCCAGACAGCCCGTTTAGAATATGAAAAAGACGGCCAAAAATATATATTAAATATGATAGATACACCCGGACATGTGGACTTTGGCTATGAGGTATCAAAAAGCTTAAAAGCGTGTGAGGGATGCCTGCTTGTGGTTGATGCAACACAGGGTGTTGAAGCACAAACCATAGCAAATGCCTATCTTGCGATAGATAACGACCTTGAATTAATTCCCGTAATAAACAAGATAGATCTACCCAGTGCGGATATTGAAAAAACCAAATCAGAGATAGAGGATGCCCTCGGTATAGATGCCAAAGAATCCATAGAAATATCCGCAAAAAGTGGGCTGAATATAGACAAAGTAGTTGATGCAATAATAGATAGGATTCCACCACCAAAAGGGGAAAATAATGCCCCACTAAGGGCACTTGTTGTTGATTCGTGGTATGATAACTACAGAGGAGTGGTGTTTATTGTAAGGGTATTCGACGGCGAGCTCAAGGTAGGGGATAAAATACTGGTTTACTCTACAAAAAAGGAATACGATGTAGAAGAATTGGGTTTTTTTACGCCAAAATCTAAAAAAACAGATAAACTTTCAACTGGAGAGGTTGGCTATGTCATAGCAAACATAAAAAATATTCAGGATGCTACCGTGGGCGATACAATAACTTTGGCCAAAAATCCAACCGACAGGCCTTTTGAGGGCTTTCAAAAACCCAAGCCGTTTGTATTTGCAGGACTCTATCCGCTGAATCCAGAGGATTATGATGACCTGGCTGAAGCATTAGAAAAACTCCAATTAAATGATGCGTCCTTAACGGTGGAAAAAGAAAAATCAGAAAGTTTAGGTTTTGGATTTAGATGTGGTTTTTTGGGTGTTTTAAGTATGAACATAACAAGGGAAAGATTAGAGGGTGAATTTGGGCTTGATGTTGTTATGACAACCCCTAGCGTACTTTATAAGGTTGAGCTAACAAACGGCGAGACAATAGAGATATCCAATCCATCTGAGTTACCTCAGCCAACAAAGATAAAAGCAATTTATGAGCCTATGGTAGAAACAGAAATTATAACGCCGGCTGAATTTGTTGGTAATATTATAAAGTTACTTCAAGACAAAAGAGGACAGCAAAAAGAAATTTTATATATAGCAACAGATAGGGTATTAATTAAATACAAAGTACCTTTGGCTGAAATTCTGGTGGATTTTTACGATAAGCTTAAGTCCCTCTCAAGGGGTTATGCTTCATTTGATTACGAGTTTTCTGGATTTGAGGCTTCAGATTTAACAAAATTGATAATCCTCATAAACTCAAAAGAGATTGACTCTTTTTCATTAATCGTACCAAAAGAAAAAGCCTATAGGATTGCAAGGGAAGTTTTAAAAAACCTAAAACAGTACATACCAAAACAGCTATTTGAGGTAAGGCTTCAAGCTAAAGTCGGCGGCAAGATAATAGCAAAGGAAACCATAGGAGCCTTAAGAAAAGATGTTCTTGCAAAATGCTACGGCGGTGATATAACAAGAAAGAAAAAACTTCTGGAAAAACAGAAAGAAGGCAAAAAGAAGCTCAAACAATTGGGCAATGTGGGTATATCGAAAGAAGCCTTTATTAAACTTGTTGAGATAAAGGGGGATTGATGAGCCAAGACAAAAAACAGAGTAAACTGGGTGAATGGATAAAATCAATAATTATAGCCCTTATAATCGCCTTATTTATAAGAGCATTTTTTGTTGAAGCGTTTAAAATCCCATCCTCATCTATGGAACCAACGCTACTTGTTGGTGATCATGTATTGGCAAACAGGTTCATATACGGCATAAAAGTGCCCATAACAGGCAAGATGCTGATACCGATAAAGCATCCACAAAGGGGGGATGTTGTAATATTCAGGTGGCCAAAGGATAGATCAATATACTTCATAAAGCGCTGCATCGGAATACCCGGTGATACGCTAGAGATGAAAGATAAGGTTTTATACAGAAACAATAAGATGGTAAAAGAGCCGTATGTGGTACACAGAGATCCAAACATATATTCAAAAAATACAGATATATCAACATTTAAAACCATATGGGGTTCTCGTGATAATTGGGGACCAATTAAGGTGCCAAAAGGCAAATACTTTATGATGGGGGATAACAGAGACAATTCATACGATTCACGCTATTGGGGGTTCGTTCCTGAAAAAAATATCGTTGGCAAAGCATTTATAATTTATGGCTCATGGACTTTCTCTCCCTTTGAAATAAGGTTTAACAGATTCTTTAAACTTATACATTAAAAATGCCTATGAACACAGCAAATGCAATAACTATCTTTAGAATAGTTCTTGTTTTACCTATAACATTACTTCTAATTGATAACATATTTAATTGGGCTGTAGGCCTATTTTTAGTGGCAGCAATAAGCGATATAGCTGATGGGTTTATTGCAAGGAATTTTAACCAAAAAACAAAGATAGGGGCAATATTAGATCCATTGGCCGACAAACTACTATTAAACTACACATTCTTAGTTTTAACAATTAAAGGATTTATACCATTGTTCTTGCTCTCTGTTGTACTATTTAAAGATTTGACACTAATTACAGGAAGTGTTATAGAGGTTTTGAACTCACCCAACATAAACAAAATAAAAATAAAAGCCTCTATATGGGGGAAGGTTTCAACCTTTTTCCAGGTTGTAGTAATCATATTTGTGTTTTTAAGAATATTTAACATATACATAAACATACATCTTTTTAAAGCTATAGTTTATATTACATCTATCCTGGTTATAATAGCACTGTTTGACTATATAAACAAATATAGAGAAAGGATAAAGGAGGGATTCAAATGAAGATTAGCCTACAGTCAAACATAGGCGGTAAAGACAGGGAATTTAGGCTTATAGGCGGTGCAGTTTTAACACTTATTGGGTGTTTAACTAAAAATCACTGGATAAAAGCAGCTGGCTGTGTTTTTCTTGTAACAGGTATAGCAAAAAAATGCATTTTCTATGACTTTCTAAACATAAATACAAATACTTGAGAATTAGGAATTTTTTTGGTATAAGCTTTTGGCATTAAAGAAAGCGGAGGTTAAAGATGGCAAGAAGATGTGAAATATGTGGAAAAAGAGCCCAGGTAGGATACAAGGTAAGTCATTCTCACATTAGAACAAAGAAAAAGTGGAACCCAAACATACAAAGGGTTAAGGTTTATGTAGATGGTAAAGTAAAAAGAATGAACGTATGCACACAATGTCTTAAGGCAAACAAGGTGGAAAAAGCCGTGCGCTAAACCTTTATTTTTCTATCAAAAAACGGATTTTTGGTGGTTGCTGAAAGTGGAATACCGTAGGCACCACCAATTTTTTCTTTAAAATAGCCAATCTCTTTGGCCGCCTGACCAATTGATATCATTATGCGGTTATCTACACCAAATATAGAGGCAAGTTTAACAAGGCTGCCTATTGCTATACCACAATCTGTAGCACTGACAGCACACATTCCGCCTTTACTTTCGCACTCTTCACACCCAGAAAAGCCGCAAAAGCCACAATCAAAACCATGATAAAACACTTTAAACCCAATGAGGATTATGAAATCTATATTCTCAATGTTTATAGCATCTCTTTTATAGAAACTCTTGCCACCATTCTCAGT
This sequence comes from Hippea maritima DSM 10411, assembly GCF_000194135.1. Taxonomy (GTDB): domain Bacteria; phylum Campylobacterota_A; class Desulfurellia; order Desulfurellales; family Hippeaceae; genus Hippea; species Hippea maritima. The sequence goes on from NC_015318.1 coordinate 922,615, forward strand.
AATTTCTTTCATCCTTTGAAGTATTTTTACCTTCGTTTTATCATCTCTAACAATGTCTACCACTATATCATCTCTACCCACACTCTTTGGTGCAGTTATGGCATCGACAAGCAAAAACTTCGAGACAACGTCCAGTGCATCAGAAATTATATTCATTTTAACCCTCCATCTTTGTTTTATTTTCTACATACGCCCTTATCTTTAATAACGCCTTGGTTTTTATCTGGGAAATTCGAGACTCAGTTTTTCCTATTAAGGAAGCTATTTCTTTCATATTAAAATCCTCATAGTAGTACAAGCTCAAAACTGTAATCTCAGTTTCATTAAGGGCTTTTAAAGCTTCTTTAACTATATCTTTAAGCTCCTCTTCCTCAAGAATAGCCAGAGGGCTCTTTGATGATTTGTTTTCTATAACCTCAAGTAGAACCATATCTCCGTCATCACTACTTACTGCTTCATCTATACTCAACATGGTTGAGTTGGATTGCTTATATAAAAGCTCATTAAACTCATCTATGCTCATATCAGCTCTCTCTGCAATCTCATCATCCGTTGGATTAAAATTACCTTCACTCATAAGTTGCCTATAGGCCATATTTATTTTTTTAAGCTTATCCCTTGCATAGCGGGATACAGGATCTATACTTCTTAGTTTATCTAAAATATATCCTCTAATTTTTGTATTTGCATAAGATTTGAACTCAGAAAGACTTTTGTTCTCATCCCAATTTTCGATAGCCTTAAGTAGCCCCATCATGCCTATTTGAACAAAATCCTCCTCATCATACCCCTCAGGCATCCTAACTACAGTCTTTTTTACTATTCTTCTAACTATGGGATAATATGATTGGATTATCTCCTCTTTATCGATCATAGGTTAACTATACGCTCTCGGTTTCAGCTTCGGATTCTTCCTGCTGTTGTGTTTCCTGCTCTTGCTCCCCCTGAGATTCCTCCTGCTCCTCTTCCTGCTGAGATTCTTCCTCCTCTTTCGGTTTTATAAATTCAAGGTAGTAGAAATTAACGGCAGCAGCAGTTGCTATTCCAAAAAGATAGAATGAAACGGCGGTAAAAAACGTCTTTATAAAGGCATCAAAAAAATCAAGTCCTTTGTATGTAAAAAATAGGGTGCAGATAGCTGTTGCTACTATAGCATAGAAGGAGGAAATCCATTTAGGGTCAAGCAAAACCTCTGTTTTTTCCACTTACCCCTCCAATAGTCTATACAGTTCTTCTTCGCTTATCACGCTTACTCCATTTTGCTTAGCTTTTTTAAGCTTAGAACCCGGATTTTCACCTACAACCAGATAATCTAAATTTTTGCTAACACTATTTCTAACTATACCTCCGCGCTCTTCAATGAGCTCTTTAAAGTACTCCCGTGGTTTTGACAAAGTCCCTGTAAAAACAAAACTCTTTCCAGCAATTCTTGAGTGCTCTTTTGTTTTATCCTCAAAATGTATGCCATAATACAGGAGTTTATCTATAGTCTGAAGGTTTTTGGGCTCTGAGAAAAACGAAACAACGCTGTCTGCTATCTCTTCGCCTATACCATCTATAGCCAAAAGCTCATCCTTCGTGGCCTTTTTCAAATTCTCCAAATTCTTAAACCTCTCAGCCAACAGTTTTGCAACAAACTCGCCCACATGCCTGATACCCAGTGCGTATATAAATTTAGCAAATGTTGTGCCTTTTGAACGCTGAATAGATGAGATTAGGTTTTCCGCCAACTTTTCGCCAACCCTATCCAAGCCCATAAGGGTTTCTTTATCAAGCTCATAGATATCTGCAATATTTTTAACTATACCTTTATCCACCAATTGCTCGATGAGTTTATCACCAAATCCATCTATATTCATAGCCTTTCTTGAAACAAAGTGCTTTATGGATTCCTTCAAAACCTTTGGGCAGTTTATATTTGAACAACGATAGTAAGCCCCATCCTTCACCACTCTTGAACCGCATACAGGGCATTTCTCAGGCATTACAAACTTTTTCTCGCTGCCATCCCTTAAATCCTTAACAGGCTTTACAACCTCCGGTATCACATCTCCAGCCCTCTGAACGAACACCACATCCCCAATCCTTATATCCTTCTTCTCTATCTCGTCCATCGTATGGAGGCTTGCCCTTGAAACAACAACACCCCCTATGTTTACCGGTTCTAAAATAGCAACAGGCGTTAGAATACCAGTTCTTCCCACATTTACCTCTATATCCTTTATCTTAGTAGTAGCCTGTTGAGCAGGGAATTTAAAGGCTATAGCCCAACGGGGTGATTTTGTTGTTGCTCCAAGACTCTCTTGAAGCTCAAAGTCATCAACCTTTATAACAATACCGTCGAGTTCGTAGGGCAATGTCTCTCTTTTTATCTCAAGCTCCTTTTTGTATTCAATAGCCTCCTCTATGCCAACAACAAGCCTGTTTAGGGAACTTGTAGGAAAACCCATCTCTTTTAATGCTTCCAAGGCATCATGTTGTGATAAAATTTTTCTTTTATATCCTTCAATTTGGCGAATGTAGTACATTATCATAATAAGATTTCTCTTTGCTGTCTCCTTTGGGTCAAGCTGCCTAACTGAACCCGCAGCCGCATTCCTTGGATTAGCAAATACATTCAATCCATTCTTTAGTCTTTCCTGGTTAATCCTTTCAAACTCCTCTTTGGTTAGCAAAACCTCACCCTGCACATCTAAATACATTGGAGGAGTATCAATGGGCAAAACAAGCGGAACATTGCGAATAGTTTTTATGTTTTGGGTAACATTTTCGCCCACGTAACCGTCTCCTCTTGTAGACGCAACGGTAAGCTTACCGTTCTCATAAATCAAATCTATAGACAGTCCATCGAATTTAGGTTCTACACTATATGCTATCTTTTTATCCTCTGGTAGCTTTAAAAATCTTTTAACTTTTCTATCAAACTCCCTTATATCGTTATCATCAAATCCATCCTCAAGTGAAAGCATGGGTATTTTATGTTCAACCTTTTCAAATTTATTTAACGGGGCACCGCCAACTCTAACGGTAGGTGAGTTCTCATCATAAAACTGAGGATAGGACTCTTCTAATTCCTTTAACTCCTTAAGCATCATATCATATTCTGAATCAGAGATTATAGGGTCATCCAGTACATAATAACGATAGTTATGGTAGTGAAGTTTTTTTCTTAGCTGTTCTATCCTTTCTTTGGCTTCTCTATCATTCATCATTCCACCTCTTTAGAAAAAACCCTTTAGTAGTCTCATATTCGACATAACTAAAGTTTTCAAAGAAGTCTCCCGTATTTATATATAACCCGTTGTTGATTTTTTTAAATACCGGTGTGTGGGTATGGGCAAGAATAACAACATCTGCGCCTTTTTTTAGTTTCCTTTGGGCAAACTCAAGACATGCAGCTTCAGTACCTCTATATTTTTTAGATTTTATCCTTCTTTTGCTAAAGTTAGAAGCTTTTTGTGAAAGGTTAAATAAAAGATAAGCCGGAAGTAAATTTATAAGTGTAAGGGTAGGGCGACTCTTTAAAAATCCCCTGAATAACCTATAGAAAATATCCTTTTTGTCTATCGTATCCCCATGAGATAAAACAACTCTAAAACCGTCAATATCCTCCTCTAAAAACTCTTTTACCACATCGGCCTCAATATACCTTTTTATACCTTCAAATCTATATTCATGATTACCTTCAAACAGAACAAGCCGCCTGCTTTTGCCTATCTGGGCAAGCAAATTTATAAGCCTTAGGTGATGAGAATATACAAAACTGTCATATCCATAAAAAAACTCAAATAAGTCACCTAAAATATATATGGTATCGTAGTTTGTATACTTCTCAGATAAAAATCTGACTATTGCATCGCTTTTTGGATAGTGGGCATCAGAAACAAATAGGCACTTCATCTATATTCTTTTTTTAACACAATTTTTGCCACAATAAAACCAAATATAAAGCCACCTATATGAGCAAACCACGCAACGCCACCCATAGATTCGGATACAACGGAGAATATACCATTTAGATACTGAATAAAAAACCAGATAACTATGTAGAGCCAGGCAGGAAACCACACAAATGTAATAAAAATAAAAATAGGCAAAAGTGTAAGCACCTCAGCATGGGGAAAAAACACAAGATAAGCACCAAGCACAGCTGATATAGCACCACTTGCTCCAATTAAGGGTATTGTAGAGTGAGGTGTTATAGCCCCTTGAACTATCATAGAAACATATCCGGCTACAAGATAGAAAAATAGGTAGTTTACATGTCCGAGTCTATCCTCCACATTATCACCAAAAACCCATAAAAACCACATATTTCCAATTATATGCATAAACCCGCCGTGCAGGAACATGGAGTTAAATGCCCTGATTAAGGATGAAAAAATGTAATGGTAATCAAACAGCATAGCAGGTATAAAAGCATGCTTGTACATAAATCCCATTATATTAGGTTGTAACAACTCATAGATAAAAACAATTACGTTTATCAATATTAGGCTTATATTTACAATTGGTCTAGTGTAGGAGGGGTTGTTGTCTTTAAGTGGAAACATCGAAAACTCCCTGTCTTTTTTTATACCTTTCTACAATATACTTTATCAGAAAATAACTAACAATAGAAACTACCATCCCAAATGCAATACTACCAACAAATATATCCCAGAAAGCATTTTTTCCGTCGTGTAAATAATGCTCAAAACTAAACGGCCTTAGATTAAACCTGGAGCTATCATTCAAAATGAACGCCCCTATTTTATAATCAAGATAATAAACAGCTGGTGTAGTCCAGGGATTATTTATCCATGAACCTGTAATAGTAGCAACCTTATTTAACTTAAATAAAATAGATAAAGTAACAGCTAAAATAGTATGAAAACCAAAAAACGGGGAAATAGAGATAAAAACACCAACAGCAAATGAAGCAGCTATTTTTTTTGGACTATCCTCAAGTGATAAAATCTGTCTAAGAAGCTGCCTGTAAGAAACTTTCTTCAAACCCTTTACCTTTTACCAAAGATTTTTCTGAATAAAGAGCCTATGGTATTAGACGATAAGCGCTCGAGGGCCTCATTGGCTTTCTTATTAGATGTATCTATTTTTAAAGCCTCTTGATAGAACTTTTTGGCAGATTCTTTCAGTAATATAGCCTCATATACCTCACCTAAATACAGATAACCCTCGATATCCCATGGATTGCTTTTTACTGCCTTCTGAAAATGTTTAATGGCTTGATGGTATCTTTGTTTCTTTAAAAGTGCTATACCATAGAGCAAATTAATTTCATAACCTTCATCCACATCACATTTTATTAGGTTTAAAGTCTTCAACGCACTGTTATAATCTCCTTTTGATATGTATACATGCGCTTTTCTTACAAGCGTCTCTCTTGAATCAGATTCTGGATGTTTTCTGTCATCCAACCCCCTTGAAAACTCCTTTGACTTCAACATATTATAGGCTTGCGTAATCTCTTTGAACCGCATCTCTTTTTCATGTTTTTCCTCGTCTGTTCTGGCAGTATCTGGATGCAGCTGTTTTGCAAGCCTTAAAAAAACCTTTCTTAAATCTTCTTGGCTTATATCCCTACCAACGCCTAAAACCTCGTAAGGGTCCACTTACTCTTTGTACTCCTTAAAACGCTTTTTAAGCTTATTTAGTATATTATTCTCAAGCTGTCTAACTCTCTCTTTGCTTATGCCGTACTTTTCACCAATTTCCCTTAATGTCCTTGGCCTTCCATCATACAAGCCATATCTTAGCTTTATAATATCCTGCTCCCTTTCGGGCAATTCAGATAAAAATTTATTCACCTCTTCTATGAGAGATTTCTGAATGTGTTCATCCTCAATAGATTGCTCTTTTAGGCTTATAAGGTCACCCTTAAGAATATCCTTGTCATCGCTTACATAATCGTCCAGTGAATCAAAGTAAAAGCGGGCCAACTCTGCATTCTTTATTTCCCTTTCACTGAGATCGGAAATCTCCGAAATCTCCCCATTCATCGGCTCTTCATCAAACTTTTGCCTGTAATCTTCTTTAATGGTATCTATTTTACTAATTCTACTTTTTGCCTTTAAAGGAATTCTTATCGGTGTACTTTGTTCTGTTATGTACTTCATTATAGATTGTTTTATCCACCAAGCTGCATAAGAAATAAATTTCGTATTCCTATCCGGATCAAATTTCTTCGCTGCTTTAATCAAGCCCAAATTGCCCTCATTGATTAAATCAAGCAGAGGAATACCGAGGTTTTTATACTTCTTAGCAACACTTACAACAAACCTTAGATTATGCTTTACAAGCTTTTTTAAAGCCTCTTTATCGCCCTTTTTTATCCTCCGTCCAAGTTCCTTTTCCTCCTCCGCTGATAGAACCGGTATTTTTGATATCTCTTTAAGATAACTTGTTAAGGCGCTGCTTTCGGCTAAATCTACTTCATCATTTATAGCCAATTGCTCGTTTTTATCTATCTTTTCACTTTCCATCTAGTATATTCCTTAGCATCCTCAAGTATAATACCCTTTCCATTGAGCTCATCTCTTATTTTATCGGCAGTTTCATAGTCCTTATTCTTTCTCGCCAAAGCTCTTTGCTTTATTCTTTCTTCAACCCAATCCACATCTATACCTTCCGGTATAAACCAGCTCGCTGATGATGTATCGAAAACCCCAAGCACAGACTTTATTTTGTTCATCGATTCTAAAAATGTCTCTTTATAGGCTTTTTTAGGCTTATCACCCTCTGTTATGCTATCTAAATATTGATTAAATGTTTTAATGACAGAAAAAACCTCACCTATAGCTTTCGGCGCATTAAAGTCTTCATCCATGGCCTCTTCAAATCTCGCAAGCAAATCCTTCAGCCTTTTCTCCAAAAGCTCATCCACCTTGCCATTTTTCTCAAATTCCGTATCTTCAAGCCTTTGGATAAAGTTATAGTATCTATTCAAGGCCTCTTTGGCGGCATCTAAGCCCTCAAAGGAAAAGTCAATAGGGCTTCTGTAGTGAGTTAAAAGCAAAAAATACCTCAATGTCTGTCCATCGTATTTTTTTAATATATCCTTTATGGTAAAGAAATTACCCAAAGATTTACTCATCTTCTCCTTGTTTATCCTAACGAAGCCGTTGTGAATCCAGTATCTTGCGAACGGCTTCCCCGTTGCTGCCTCAGATTGAGCTATCTCATTCTCATGGTGAGGAAATATCAAATCCTCACCTCCACCGTGTATATCAAAGGACTCTCCAAGATACTTCATACTCATTGCAGAGCATTCTATATGCCACCCCGGTCTTCCCTCACCCCAAGGTGATTTCCATTTAGGTTCATTCTCTTTTGATCTTTTCCATAAAGCAAAATCGAGCGGGTTTTCCTTCTTGTCATTTATTTCCACTCTAGCGCCACTTTTAAGCTCATCTATATTCTTCCCAGAAAGCTTTCCATAATCTTTGAATTTTTCAACTCTATAATAAACATCCCCGTTAACCTCGTATGCGTAGCCCATATCCTGTAATTTTCTAACAAGTTCTATAATCTCATTTATATGTTCTGTGGCCTTGGGTTCAACCTCCGGCTTTGCTATGTTAAGTCTATACATGTCTTTGTAATATTCACCTATATACCTTTGAGCTATCTCATTGCAGCTTACACCTTCTTCATTGGCTCTGTTTATGATTTTATCATCGACGTCAGTAAAGTTCTTAACAAATGTTACATCATAGCCCTTAAACTTTAAATATCTATACATAACATCGAAAGCAACAGCGCTGCGTGCATGACCTATATGGCAATTATCATACACTGTAACCCCACAAACATACATTCCAACCTTGCCATTCTTAATAGGCTTAAACTCTTCCAATCTTTTACCCAACGTGTTGTAGATTTTAAGCATCTACCCTCACCTCAAAATATATTTTTGTGTTCTATCTGGAACTTCACTCAGACCGCCACTTGATGGGAAAAATACGCTTACATATTCTTTATACTGACTTGTTACTACACCTTTTCCAATAAAAATTGGTTCAGTTAAACCCTCATTAAGCCTTCCAAGTTCAACCACTTTACCTACTATATTTCTACCGATAGGCTTATCGGCCTTGAAATAGAAAAAGAAACCCAAGCCTCCTTGCAATTCACTCTGGCTAACAAATAACTGCTTAACTCCAACATCGCCAAGAGTTACGCTTTCTGGATTCTGACTAATTTCCTGATATGGATATGCTCCACTTATGACATCCTTAGGTGAAATCTCCGTTGTAGCCTTTAAGATCTCAGCTTTGTATACACCCTCTTTAAGTTTCTCTATAACCTTTATCTCTCCAATAGGCATATATGCCTCAAAATCGGATCTCACAAGATTCATATCCAGATAATTTTTAAGCTTTCTATAGACATAAACCACTTTTGGAAGCTCTTTCTTTTTTGTATGCAGATAAACTAAAGAGCCCTCCATAATTTCAATGTGATTGTATGTATCAAATGTCATCTTGGCTATAGAAAACTCATCCTCATGCCACACACATTCACCTTTCTGACATGTTGAATAGTAATTGTTGCCATCATGCCAAACAGCCGAAAGATATCTAACTTTTTGAGGTGTTTTAACTTTTTCATTTTTCTTTGAAAGCGTTGCTATCTCAAGGCCATGTTCCGTAACTTTTAGTATCTCTCCAGGGAATATGAGATCAGGATCGTTTATGTAGTTGTTGTTATACCACAACTTACCCCACAAAAACGGGTTTTTATAAAATTTCTTGGATATATCCCACAGCGTATCGTGGGGTTTTACTATGTAAAGTTCGCCATATCCATAAGCAAATCCCGAAAATAAAACAACAAAAACCAAAACAAAAAATAACCTTCTCATCCTTTCCTCCTTCTTTTTATGAGGTTAACATACCTACTGGATGGAAATTTCTTTATTAAAAGATTTTTATAATACTCCTCAAGATCCTTTTCATTCTGCTTTTTGTATATCTTTATAAGTGCAAATATAGCAGCATCTGTCTTTCCACCCTTATCCACTGACCCGTTAGGGAATTGCTCTATTATCTCCTTTAGCAATTTTATGGCCTTTCCAGTCTCATTTTGATGTATGTAGGTATATGCCAACCAATAAAGCGCATTATCATAGAGATCCGTATTCTTATAACTATTTATAAACTTACAAAAGAGCAACTCAGCTTGTTTAAAATCCTTCTTCTTGTAATATAAAAGAGCCTTTTTATAAACCTGCTTGTAATTAGTCGGTGGTAGGTGTAATTTCTTTGAAGCATTATCAATCTCATCTTTTGCTGGCACTATTGGCATATGATTGGATTTATTACCAATAGCAGAACCCTTCTCTTTCTCTTTGTTGATTTTAAAATTATTTAGGCTAACAGAGGAATTATCCATTTGGTCTTTTTCTTTTTGATTTTGAGCCACTTTATATTTTGGGTATATGTTCTTTGACTTATGCGATACATGCGTACCTTTAGACTCTTCTTGGTTTGTTAAATTATCCACAACACTGGCAGGGGGTATCTTTGCAAGTATATTACTCTCCCTTTCTTTTGCCAATCTTTCTTTTATCTTTTGAAGCTTAACTGCTATCTCATCTATCTTTTTAGAGTTCTCGTCTATTCTTTTTGAGTTGAAGTCAACCCTACCTTCTAAGAGATTCAATCTTTTTATAATTAAATTATCATCAAATCCGCATGAGGTTAGCAAAAAAGCTAAAACCGTAAATATGAAAACAAAGCGGAACATTTTACCTCCTATTTGTTGGATTTTAAAGGATATAACCTACCTTGTCAACTTATAGACAGACAGGTTGTATTTTCAAAACAAAAGTATATAATTTAATAACTAAACCGTATCGGAGGTGTTTAATATGAAAAATTTTAAAAAACTCATCCTGGGAACATCAATATTATTAATCGGCTCAAACTATGCACTTGCGGCAACAAAATATGATGATGTTTTAAAGAAAATCATCCCATCAAAAATAAACTACACTGCACAAGTCGAGAAAAAGAGTATTCTAAATGGATTTGATCAAGTAAATGTAGGCATTGAAAACAAAAAAACTGGAACAATCTATCACCGCTATCTTTGGATATCAAAGGATAAAAAAACTATTATACCGGTTGTCCTTAAACTACAGAATGGCCAACTAAGAAGGGCAACACCTGATAAGCTGATGGAAAGGGTGCAAACCAATATAAAATGGTTTAACGACCTTATAGGCTCACTTCCGAGGAATATTCTTAAATCTTACGGCAACGGCAAAACGACGGTTTACCTATTTAGTGACCCGCTATGTCCATTCTGCAAAAGAGAGTTGAGTAATTTGGTAAAATTAGCCAAGGAAGGGAAAATAAAGCTTTTTATACTGCCATTTAATGTACACGGAGAAGAAGCTAAAAAGGCAAGTGCCATATTTTTGGATATTGAAGAAAAAGAAGGACTAAAAGCAGCTATAGATAAAATAGAAAATGCAAGTTTTTCCAATGTAAAGAAAATGGTTAAACAAACAAAGAACGTGGATAAACTCCTAAAGAAATACTCATCCGTAATGGATAAAATAACTCAATCAGCATTCAAAAACGGCATTCAGGGTACGCCCGGCATTGTCATACCAAAATCCAAAGAGAAAGGTTATGTAATAGTAGGGCTTTCAAATATAGACCAATACATTAAATGAAAAGAATTCTAAAATACTTTGCACCGTTTTTGTTAACTATAGCATTAATGACAGCTGCAGCATCGGTCGTAGTCTGGAATAAGATCGATGCTGCTTTTATTTCAAATCTTATCTACAAAGAAACCAAGACTTTATCAAAAAATGGCAACTTGCTTAAAATTTATGGATTATCTATAAAAAAAAGCTTCCCAGACATAATTATAACTATAAAGAGAGTTAGTTTTAAACACAAAAAGTTACACGCAGAAGCATCACAAATCAATGATAAAATCTCCATACCAAAAGCAATATTATCAAAGCTTTTCTATGGTAATTATGCGGGAAGTTTGCACATAAGCTCTGTAGCTATAAAACATGAGAACACCAAAGTTTTTTTAGAAAAACCCAACATAGAGCTGTTTATAGGCAAGAAAATACACATAAAACTATTATCTAACGCTATAAACACACCATTTCTAAATCTCAAAAAAATAAAAATAAAAGCTGTTTTTAATGATGAATTAGACTATATAAGCCTAAAAATGCTAAGTTGTGCTGGTTTTTATATAAGGGCAACTATAAGACCCAACAAAAAAGATTTAAAAGAATCACAAATTGATGCTAAACTAAAAACTCCATTTATAGATGTATCAAGTTTAAGAAAATTTCTTAAGGCTCAATTAAGACCCTATATATTTAGCGGCTTGGTAAAGATAGACGATCTAAAACTACAAGGAAAACCTAATAGTCTTAGGGTAGTAAAATCAGGAGAATTAAGTATAAAGCAGGCCATTTTCAGAATAGACCTAAAAAGCTCAAATTTTTATGTAAAAAAAGCAAAGGTAAAAATATATGAAGACAAAATAAAGGCTATCGCAGAGGGAAGGTTTGAGCAAATAAAAACAAGTAATTCCGAATTTATTGTATACAGAAAGAAAGGTTACCCCATGGAAATGCACCTCCATTTCAACGGTAATGCAAATGAATACGTAAGAGTATTTTTAGAGGAAAATATATTTCCTGAGAATGATTTAAAAGTCCTTGGAAAAACCAAAAACTTAAAAGGTATGGTAAACGCAGATATTGACATATATGAATACAAAAGAAAACCAAAACCATATTTTGATTTTGATATAAAGCTATATTCCAAAAGTGTAGAGCTTGAAAATTCCAATATACCCGGAGGATGGGTTAAAACCAATGGTTTTTTACAGATAAAAAGAATTACAAAAAACGGTCTTGTGAAAAAGTTGTTTTTAAGATTCAAAAACTTTAACGCACAAACCCATTTATCTACTTTATATACGAAGGATTTTACACTAACACTCAATCCAAAGCTATCATTCAATGGAAAATTTAACCTAAATATAGCAAAAAACGATTTAAACTTCTTTGTTTTTCAAGTAATTCATAAAAAATCTCAACTGAATATAAAAAAGGCAAACATTAAAGCCGTTATTAATGGTGCTTTTGATAACTTCAATTTTAAAACAACTATAAAAACAAAATCTACCATAAATAAAGTACCTCTAAACCTATCAGCAGAAGGAAAATTTAAAAGACCCGTACTCTATATAAATAAATTAAATCTATTCAGTATAGGAAATATATCTTTTAGTGGTAATGTTAATATGAAAAGTCTAACTACATCAGATGTAGCAGTTACATTTAAAAAAGTCAATCTAAACTCAATAACACCGTTTTTTGAAAAAATACCTAATATAAGGGGTATAATTAATGGAAAAATTAAGCTAACCCACAAAAATGGCAAATTTACTATAGAAGGCGGAGAGTTGTCTATAAACAATGGCGGATATAGTTTTATAACCAATATGTCGGCAAGGATAACAATGAATAAAAGCAGCATAACTATAAGTAGTTGCTCCTTTGATATGCTAAATAACCAAGTTTTGGCCTATGGGCAATTTGATATAAACAAAAAAGGTGGATTGATAAAGCTATTTGCAGATAATTTTACACTTGATTTGGCAAATATAAAAACAAAGAAAAAAAATAACCACAAACTGATGGTAACACTACCAAATATTTTATTAAAACTAAAGATAAACATTTTAAATCTTACGCTAAAGAACGGCAAAAACAAGACTAAGGTAGGAGCAACAACATTAAACTCAATTCTACAGAAAAATGGATTTGAGATAGAGCTATCAAGCCTGCCAACCAAAATAAAGGCTATTTTTAAAAACAGGCACCTAAATATAAAAATAACAGATAGAGCAGTTTGGGGGTTATTAACTCAATGCAAAACAAAAAATGCAACACTAAACCTTACAGCCCAACTTACATCACCAAGTAGCAATAAAATAGGCATAGAAACGCTTCATGGAAGTATAAACTTCACTTCTCTAAATGGATGCATAGAAAACGGCTCATCATCCTTAAGCTTGTTCAATATCATACTAAACCCCTTTAAGAGTTTAACTACAAAGATAAATGTATCTAACAAAATCAACTACAAATTCATAAAAGGCAACTTATTTTTGTATAAAGGTGAACTTTTAGCAAAAGATTCAAATCCTGTAATACTTGATGGTGATATAGAGATTTTTGGCTATGGCAAATACAAACTACTAAAAAAACAGATAGATGCCTATATAACATTTGTAACCCTCTCAACAGTAAATAAAGTTATATCAAAGATTCCTGTAGTTGGATGGATATTGGGAGGGAAAGAAGAAAGCTTTACGGGCTTGAGTTTTCATGTAAAAGGAGATATAAATAATCCCTCAATAAAGCCCGTACCCTTTAAAAGTTTAGCTAAAGGGGTGTTGGGGGTAGTAAAAAGAACGCTCATGTTGCCTTTGAGCATTTTTGGGGTGAAGTAGATGAGAAATTTTAGAGAAGAGCTTGGCAGAAAGATTTTAATACTTGACGGTGCTATGGGCACCCAGCTTCAAGAGAAAGGTATCCTAAAAACAGGTTCCTGCCCTGACTACTTAAACGTAACGCATCCTAAAGAAATAGGTGAAATACACAAAACATACCTAGATGCTGGAGCAGATATAATAGTAACAAATACATTTGGAGCAAATCCAATCAAACTTGAAGAATTTAATCTACAAGATAAAGTTTACCAGATAAATTATGAAGCCGTAAGGATCGCAAAAGAGGTTGTTAAAGATAAAGGATTTGTCTCGCTCTCCATAGGGCCTACCGGTAAATTTATAGAGCCTGTGGGTGAGGAAAACTTTGACTACATAAAAGATATATTTAAAAAACAAGTCCGACCTGCCGTTGATGCAGACGTAGACTTATTCTCTTTAGAAACCTTCATGGATATAAAGGAATTAAAAGCAGCAATAATAGCCATAAGAGAAATAACAGACAAACCAATAATAGCCATGATGACCTTCGCAGAAGATGGAAGAACTATCCTTGGGACATCCCCTGAGGTGTTTGCAAAAACTATAGAGCCCATGGAGGTGGATGTTATCGGTGCAAATTGCTCTGTTGGACCAGACTTGCTAAATGAATTTGTCAAGAAAATGGCACAAGTTACAGATAAACCCCTAATAATACAACCAAACGCTGGCATACCAAGACTTGTGAATGGTAAAACCATATTTCCTGTGGGAGCCGAAGAGTTTGCAAGCTATGCAAATGATTTTAAAGAGTATGCTGCAATAGTTGCTGGTTGTTGTGGTACAGGACCAGAACATATAAAGCTTCTTGCTGAAAAGCTAAAAGGCAAACCGGTCAAAAAAAGAACGATACAAAAAGCCACCGTTTTAACAAGCAGAAGCCAAATGGTAGAGATTGGGTATTCAAGACCTGTTGTATTCATAGGCGAAAGACTAAATCCAACAGGAAAGAAACACCTAAAAGAACAACTTAAGGAGGGCAAGACAGGCTTATATAGAAAAGAAGCGATAGAGCAGGTCGAACATGGAGCAATGGTGCTGGATATAAATGTAGGTGTTCCAATGATAGATGAGCCAACCACGATGAAAAAGTGTGTATTAGCCGTAGAAAGTGTGGTCTCTGTGCCTTTGGTTATAGACTCGTCAAACATAGAGGCGTTAGAGGCTGGCCTAAAGGCTGCAGATGGAAAAGTGTTGATAAATTCCGTAAATGGCTCACAAGAAAGCATGGAGGCAATTTTGCCGCTTGCTAAAAAATACGGTGCAGCTATTCTGGCGCTTCTACTTGATGAGACAGGCATTCCAGAGACAGCTGAAGATAGGCTTAAAATACTGGATAAAATAGTCAAAAATGCCAAAGAACTTGGCATAAAAGAAGAAGATATAGTAGCCGATGCGTTGGCTTTAACTATAGGCAGCGACAAAAAACGTGCATTAGAGACCCTCCGTGCAATAAAACTCATCAAAGAAAAATACGGAATAACCACCATTTTGGGTTTAAGCAATGTATCATTTGGCTTACCCAACAGAAAACTTATCAACTCATCCTTTATGGCAATGGCTATATACAACGGATTGGATAGCGCTATCGTTAACCCCTACGACGAACTCTTGTGGCAAATAAAATATGCAAGCGATTTGATAGTTGACAGAGACAAAGATTCTTCAATTTATATAAATAACTCAAGCGACATAACTCTTAAAAACAAAACCACAGACAACGCAAAATTAGAACTCATAAAATCCCCTTTTGATAAAGGGACACTGGAAGATAAACTGTTTATGTGCGTTATTGAAGGCAACGAAGAAGAGATAGAATTACTAACAAAACAAGCTCTAAAAAATAAAGAACCGTTGAAAATAAGTAACGAGATATTAATACCCGCTCTCGATGCGGTAGGCAAATTGTACGATAAAGGCATATATTTTCTACCACAGATGATAAAATCGGCAAATGCAATGAAAAAAGCTTTTAATATACTGAAAGAGATAATAAAGAAAAAAGCAACAAAACAAAAAACAGGGAAAACCATAGTAATGGCAACGGTGAAGGGAGACATTCACGATATAGGGAAAAATATCGTATCACTTCTGCTTGAGACAAACGGTTTTGAGGTTGTGGATTTAGGTAAAAATGTAGACGATGAAACGATTCTAAAGGCTATAGAAGAATATCACGCCGATGCGGTTGGTTTATCGGCATTAATGACAACTACCATGATAAACATGAAAAATGTAATAGATGAGATAAAAATGAAAGGCTTAAACGTTAAGATAATGGTGGGTGGAGCCGCTGTTACCGAGGAATTTGCCAAAAAAATTGGTGCTGATATGTATGCAAAGGATGCAATAGAGGCGGTGAGGTTGGCGAAGGAAAATGTATAAGATTCTGGTTGTTGATGACGATGAACAAATGAGAGTTGCCTTAAAGGCTACGCTTGACCATTTAGGATACAATCCAACATTAGCAAAAGATGCAAAAGAGGCTTTGAAATTGTTAAAGAAAAACGAGTTTGATTTTATCTTAAGCGACCTCAAAATGCCTAAGATGGACGGTGTTGAGTTTTTAAAAGAGGTAAAAAATATAAAACCTCACATACCATTTGTTATGATAACAGCATTTGGGGACATAAAAACAGCTGTAGAAGCAATGAAGCTTGGGGCATTCGATTTTATATTAAAACCATTCTCCCAAGATGCTTTAAAAAAGATTATAGAGATGGCAATATCACATACATCAATAAAACAATCAATACAAAAAAACCCTACACAACAAAAAGGTTTAGATCATTTTGTATTCAAAAGCAAATCCATGGAAAATATTATAACATTAGCCCAAAAGGTAGCCCAAACGGATGCAACAGTACTTCTAATTGGTGAGAGCGGCACAGGGAAAGAGGTGCTTGCACGATACATACACTCAATAAGCAGCAGAGCGAAAGGGAATTTTATAGCTGTAAATTGCGCCGCAATCCCTCAAAATCTACTGGAGAGCGAGATGTTTGGTTATGAAAAAGGAGCATTTAGCGGAGCTGCTAAATCCCACCCCGGCAAATTCGAACAAGCAAACAGGGGTACGATACTTCTTGATGAAATAAGCGAAATGCCACTTGAATTGCAGGCAAAACTATTAAGAGTAATTCAAGAAAAGACTATAGATAGAATTGGCTCAACAACACCTATAAAAGTTGATGTCAGAATCATATGTACAACAAATAGAGATATAGAAGAAGAGGTAAAAAACGGCAATTTTAGAGAAGATCTCTACTACCGCATTAGCGTATTCCCCATAAAAATACCACCTCTAAGGCAGAGAAAAGAGGAAATACCGGAGTTAATAAACTTTTTTATAAGAAAATTCTCGAATCAGTTTAACAAAAATGTAATAGGTATTAAGGAAGATGCTATAGAAATCCTCATAAACTATCCCTGGCCCGGAAATATAAGGGAATTACAAAATGTAATTGAGAGAGCTGTGGTTCTTACTGAAAAGAATTACATCACCAAAGATGAGATTTTTTTACACAATTTGGGATAGGGCAGGGTCAACCCCGCCCAAAAAAATTAGCTTACTTTTACAATTTCCACGTCAAATATAAGGTCTTTGCCGGCCAAGGGATGGTTAAAATCTATTACGACATTCTCCTCGTCAACCTCTACAATGGTTACAGGGATATTGCCGTTTTGCATTTGAGCTAATAACTGCATGCCAACCTTTGGCTCTATATTCTCCGGCAATTGACTTCTTGGCACACTCTGGATAGCATTTGGATCTCTTTGACCGTAAGCATCATCAGCTTTTACTTTAACCGTTTTTTTCTGCCCTTCTTCCATGCCTTCTAATTCGGTCTCCAAAGCAGGAATAATGCTTCCCTCTCCAAATACAAAGCTCAATGGCTCCCTGTTTTCGCTTGAGTCAAAAATTGTACCATCCTCAAGCTTTCCGACATAGTGCATTTGCACTGTCTTACCAGTCTCAACCTTCATCAAAAATCCTCCAAAAAACATAAAAGTTTGGAATTATCTCATAAAAGTAGGTAAAAAGCAAGAAAAAATTAAACTTGTTGATTTAATGAATTAATAAATTATAATATTATATGAATTACTAACTTTACTAAAAATTTTAGCAAAGGGAATTTAGAAAACAAAGGATAAGGTATAAAAACAATGGCTTCAATGAAAAACTTATTCAAAGGAATAGTAGCGGCAGGACTTTTAACTACAATAATTGAAATATCTCTAAGAATATTCACAAACTCTTCTATTTGCCACTCTCAAGGTTGTGCACTTGTGGCAAAACACGTTAGATATGGTGAAATTAGCATACTAATTATTGGATGCATATTCTTTTTTGTATTGCTTGTTTCATCATCTATAGAGGAGAAAAATCCAAAAATTAGTAACATTATAGACCTAATGCTAAATGCAGCCCTTGCAGCTGAGGGTTTCCTTGTTGGATATCAACTCTTCAGAATCCATAAGATATGTTATTTTTGTTTTGGCATTTTTATAACAATAGTTATTCTCTCACTCTTAAGGCTAACTCAAAAAAAGCCACAAATATGGGCAGGTTTTGCCTCATTTCTTATAGTATTAGGTTTGACCTGGATGATTCTCCCATCGCAACAAATAGAAACCATTCCGCTAAGAAACAAGGCTCTACTATATTCAAATAGTTGCCCTCACTGTGAAAAAATCATAAAAGAAATTCAACAAAAAAACATGAAAGTAAAATTCCTACCCATTGAAAAATATGCAATTATTCTAAAAAGCCTAGGTATTGATAAAATACCTGTACTCATAGTAAAAAAGAAAACTAAACTTGAGATGATAATCGGAGATAAAGAGATAGAGAACTACTTAAAGCTAAACACCAAAAAGGAGAAAAATAACTACCAAACTCCCTTTAATTACACTTTACCATCAGAAAACGCCTGCACTATAGACAAAGAGTGTAAATAATCCTTGACGCAGAATTTATTAGGCAATATTATTTATAGAATAAAAATGGAGGTTAACAAATGAACAATCTGTTCCTTTACATGATAGATGAAAAATATTCTACAAGGGTTGCATATTTTTCTATGGAATTTGCAATTGATCAGGCACTAAAAACATACTCCGGAGGCTTGGGCTTCTTAGCAGGCTCCCATATGAGAAGTGCCAACCATAAAAAGCAAGCAACAATAGGCGTAGGAATGCTTTGGAGCTTCGGTTATTATGATCAAACCAGAAATGAAGATAATACAATGAAAGTCGAGTTTAGAAGAAAATTCTACTATTTCATAGAAGATACAGGCACGAGAGTAAAGGTCAATATAAGCGGAAAACCCATTACCGTGAAAGCCTATCTCCTCCCAGGAAATATATTCGAAACAGCTCCTATACTTTTGCTTACAACCGATACATTAGAAAACGACTTTCTATCAAGAACAATAAGCTATAAGCTTTACGATGCAAATGAGCAAACACGAATAGCCCAAGAAATTATTTTGGGTATAGGCGGGGTTAGGGTTTTAAAGAAACTCGGTATAGATATAGATGTATACCATTTAAATGAAGGCCATGCTCTACCTCTGGCTTTCGAGTTAATGAAAGACTATCCTGATTTAGAAGAACTAAAAAAACACATAGTCTTCACAACCCACACGCCAGAAAAGGCAGGTAATGAAGAACATGATATAAATCTTCTAAGCGATATGGGGTTTTTTGGCGAGTTGGATGCTAAACACATTCAAAACAAACTCAACTACCACGACAAAAACTTCTCCTTAACCGTAGCAGCATTGAAGCTTTCAAAGAGAGCAAATGCAGTATCAAAAATACACCACGGAGTTTCTAATAAAATGTGGTCATTTATTAAGGACAGATGTGAGATAGTTAGCATAACAAATGCCCAAAACATGCACTACTGGGCAGATAAACACCTACTTACATACCTCCAAGAACATGAAGACTACCAACTAATAGCATACAAAAAACATCTAAAGCATGTTCTTTTTGAGGAGGTGGCAGACCAGACAGGTAAGATATTCGACCCTAACACCCTAACCCTTGTATGGGCACGCAGATTTGTTGAATACAAACGGCCATGGCTTTTGATATACGACATGGAGAGATTTAGAAAACTTGTAAACAGCAAGGATTATCCTATTCAGATAATCTGGGCAGGCAAACCCCATCCAAATGATTACAGGGGTATAAGCATGTTCAACGAGATAGTTATGATGAGTAAAGAGTTCAAAAATGTTGCCGTCCTTACAGGGTATGAGCTAAAACTGTCAAAACTCTTAAAACAGGGTGCCGATATCTGGTTAAATACACCAAGGTGGGGTAGGGAAGCCAGTGGAACAAGTGGAATGACAGCTGCAGCAAATGCCGCTATTCACTTTTCTGTGGACGATGGTTGGCATGCTGAGTTTCAAAAAGATGGAATAAACTGCTTTACCATATTCCATGCAGATCCAAAACTACCTATAGCAGAGCAAGATAGGCAGGACTACTTAAGTATGATGGAAAAATTGGAAAATATTATTCTACCCATGTATTACAACGACGAAAAGCAGTGGATTAGTATAGTAAAAACTAGCATGACAGATGTTATGGCATACTTCGATTCATCAAGAATGGTGGATGAATACTATGAGAAGCTCTATAAGTTTGGGTTAGATTCTGACACAAAAAATGAAACGCTCAAAGGTAGCAAATCCACAGATATGAAGTAATTAAAATTAGAACAATCGCTGCAGAGTTGAGCTTTGTAATGCATAGGTCTTTTTTTACCCAAACCGTTATATTTTTCATCTTGACTGTTAAATATCTCAACCCACTCACCACCAAAGGGCAACCTTAAGGGATAATTATTCCATACCCTCCCCGAAAAATTACCAATTACAGCAACGATTTGCTCGTTTTTGTCAGCTTTTCTTAAAAAAGCTATAATGTTTTGAGGGGCGTTGTTTACATCAATCCATTCAAAACCCTTATTCTCGTTATCGTATTTCCAAAAAGCTGGGTTGTTTTTATAGATAGCATTCAAATCCTTTATTAGGTTTTGAACCCCTTTGTGGTGTGGATAGTCAAGCAGATGCCAATCCAAACTTCGGGCATAGTCCCACTCGCTAAACTGGGCAAACTCACCACCCATAAATAACAGTTTTTTGCCTGGATGGGACATCATATAGGCAAACAGTGCCCTTAGGTTTGCAAACTTTTCATCATACCCGCCAGGCATTTTATTAACTAAAGAGCCCTTCATATGAACCACTTCATCATGGCTTAAAGGCAGTATGAAATTTTCACTGAAGGCATACCAAATACTAAAGGTTAACTCATTGTGGTGATGTTGCCTAAATAGAGGATCGGTTTTGAAATACTTCAATGTATCATGCATCCATCCCATATTCCATTTAAAACCAAAACCCAGACCGCCCTCATGTACTGGCCAGCTAACCTTAGGAAAAGATGTTGACTCCTCAGCTATACTCATAACCCCATCAAACATAGAATAGACCGTTTTATTTAGCTGTTTTAGAAAGTCTATGGCTTCAAGGTTTTCCCTGCCACCGTATTTATTAGGTATCCATTCCCCGTCTTTTCTTGCAAAATCCCTGTATAGCATGCTTGCAACGCCATCAACCCTTAACCCATCTATATGATATTTTTCAAGCCAAAATACTGCACTACTTATAAGGAATTCTCTAACCTCATTACGTCCGTAGTTGAATATGGCGCTTCTCCACTGTGGATGATAACCAAGCCTTGGGTCTTTATGCTCATAAAGGCAAGTTCCATCAAAATTCAACAACCCATGTCCGTCGGTAGCAAAATGTGATGGAACCCAATCCAAAATTACACCTACACCCCCCTGATGCATAATATCAACAAATTCCATAAAATCTTGAGGAGTACCGTACCGTGATGTAGGAGCGAAATAGCCTATGGTTTGATATCCCCATGAGCCGTCAAAGGGGTGTTCCGTTATAGGCAGAAGTTCAATATGGGTAAAACCCATATCCTTAACATAACATAAAAGCTTATCTGCCAGCTCTTTATATGTGAGCCACCTGTTATTTTCTTCAACCTTGCGCATAAAAGAGCCTAAATGAACCTCATATATCGAAATTGGAGAATCAAATCTATTTTTTGATGCTCTATTTTTCATCCACTCACTATCATGCCAAACATACTCAAGGCTCCAGACAACGGAGGCAGATTTTGGTGGTGTTTCATAGTAGAAGGCTACAGGGTCGGCTTTTAGAAACTCACCACCAAATTTAGAAGCTATATAAAACTTATAGGTTTGCCCTTTCTTTACACCACTTACAAAACCCTCCCATATTCCAGAGCCGTCATCCCTTAAAACAAGTGGATCTTTATCTTTATTGTAGCCATTAAAATCCCCTACAACACTTACATATTTAGCATTTGGAGCCCATACGGCAAAATATGCACCATTTTTAAACAAGTGACATCCCAATTTTTCGTATATCTTGGTATGCGTTCCCTCTTTAAATAAATACACATCGTAATCGCTAAGCAATGATAGGCTATCCATTTTTCAACCTTTTATATATTCTAGCCCAAGAATACACATCAACATAGTTTTTGGCTGAGTTTTTCCAATCAAATCTAAGCTGCATTGCTCTTTTTTGCATGGCTGTAAAGTCTTTTTTATTCTCTTTAAAAACACTTATCGCCCATTTTACCGTATCAAACAAAGCCTTAGGTGTGGCATCCCAAAATTTAAACCCCCAACCTTCACCTGTTTTCGTATCGTAGTTTTTTACCGTATCATCAAGCCCACCCACAGCTCTAACAATAGGAAGTGTTGCATATCTCAGCGAATAAATCTGGTTCAAGCCACACGGTTCAAAAAGGGATGGCATTAAAAACATATCGCAACCAGCCTCAATCTTATGGGCAAGCTCATACGAATAACCGATAAAACAGCCAAATCTATCCCTAAACCTTGCTGCAATATTACTAAAAAACTGTTCAGCCCATAACTCACCAGCCCCAAGCAAAACAAAACCTACATCCAACCTTTTAAGCACATCCTCTATAGATGCAGCAAGCAATTCTATTCCCTTCTGCTTCACCAATCTACCAATAAAACCAATTAAAGGCGTATTATCATTTAAACTTAAGTTGAATATAGACACTAACTCCTCTTTGCATCTCTGTTTGTTTTCTAAGGAATCAATATCGTAATTTGACTTTATGAATCTGTCTGTTTTTGGATTCCATTGTTTGTAATCAACGCCGTTTAAAATCCCAAAGAGCTTAAAGCTGTGGGCTTTTATATGCTCATGCAGACCAAAACCAAACTGTGGAGTTTGTATCTCCTGCGAATATTTTTTACTTACAGTTGTTATAGCATCGGCCAAAGCTATTCCGCCTTTTAGAAGATTCAATCCCCCTAAGGCCTCAAACTCAAACGGATTGAAATGACTCCAATCAACATTCAAAAGACCAAACTTCTGCTTATCAAAAAAGCCCTGATGTTGCAGGTTGTGTATCGTTAAGACAACAGCAGAATCCCTAAAGTAATCGTCATGCCTCAACACAACACCTGCAGCGGCTGTCTGCCAATCATTCAAGTGAACTATATCGGGCTTAAAACCTATAGACTTTGAAAGCTCAAGAGCCGCTTTTGAGAAGAATATGAACCGCTCAGCATTGTCATGATAGGCTACAAAACCATCATCATACAGACCTTTCCTACCAAAGAATGCCTCATAATCTACAAAATATATATCCACATCACTATCTAAAAGTTTAGACTTAAAAGCACCAAACCTTAAAGTACTTTCTCCAAGCAATACATCGGAGCTTATTGGTATGTGCTCTAAAGTGTTTTTATCTATCACATAATATCGCGGCATAACAACAACGACATTATGACCAATTTCAGCTAAAGCCTTAGGTAAAGCATAGCCTACATCGGCAAGGCCACCGGTCTTTGCAAAGCCCTCAACCTCACTTACAACAAACAAAACATTAAGACTCATCGAATCTACCTTCAGCTAAGATTCTTGCACCCTCAAGTGAACCATCCTCAAGCTGGGATATCTCTATATTAACACCTTCAAGACTAACATTGAGTGCAAACTCTGGCAGCTTTTGTTTCACATAATTCAAAAGCCATTCATTAGATTTTATAATTCCCCCACCAAGAACAACAACCTCTGGATTGAATAGCGTTATAACAACAGAAACACCAAAAACTAAAGCTTCTTTGTATTGATCTGCTATCCATTTCAGCTCAGGGTCTAAGGATATCTCATTAAGTGTAAAGCCCTCATCGGCACCTTTGAGTTTTAACCATTTTTTTATGCCGCTTGATGATGCAAAAAGCTCTAAACAGTTATTCTTGCCACATCCGCATCTAAACGGGGCTTTCTTGTATGGTATATGCCCAAGCTCCAAAGCCAAGTTTCTAAAACCCCTTATGATCTTACCATTATCAACAACACCTGCTCCTATACCGCTACCAGAATAAACAACGGCAATATTTTCTGCATCAAAATAACCCGCCTCGGCAACGGCAGCACAATTTAAATCATTCTCAAGCATAACCTCTATGTTGTATTTGGAGCGAAAATAACCGCTAAAATCAAAACTGTTTGTTATATCTACATTGGGTGATGCAATGATAAAACCATCAAAAACCTGTCCTGCAAGCGATACGACCATCTTTTCTATGCCATATCTTTCTATCAATACCGACAAAAAACTAACTATATCTATATTTTTTGTAATTGCCTTGCCTCTAAACTCATCCTCTTCAATAACTGCAATATATCGGATATAGCTACCGCCTATATCAACGGCCAAGTAATTCTTCATATAGGCTCATATATTCTTTTGCTGTCCTAATTACGCCAAAATCGCATCCCATATTAAATTTTCTTATCTTGCTTAGTCTTCCTTTATCTTTATAAAGCCTTATCGCTTCTTCTAAGCTATCCAAAAGCTCCTCTTTTGTTTGGTTTTCATACACAAAACCCACTCCACATGTATTTGAATCTATAGGATGCACTGTTTGTTTAAGGCCACCTACGGAATGTACTACGGGAATAGAGCCATATCTGAAAGCAATCAACTGAACCAAACCACACGGTTCAAAAACAGAAGGCACAACTATAAAATCAGAAGCGGCATATAATCTCCTTGCAACTTGCTCATTATATCCATACAGAGCCACAAACCGATCAGATTTAATAGATTCAAACATCTCTTTATAATTTACACTACTATCGCCAAGCACTACGAAATTTAAATCGAGCTTTAAAATTTCATTCAAACTCTCATATAAAAAATCAACACCCTTCTGTTCAGTGAATCTACCTATAAAAGCAAATAGCGGCATATTGGATTTTAAGCCCAATTCGGACAAGAGCTTCTGCTTGTTGAAATATTTACCCCTTAGGTTATCTTTAGAAAAGCCTTTATATATCAATCTATCCTTCTGAGGATTAAACTCATCATAGTCTATACCGTTTAAAATAGCTATAATCTTTTCTGAATGGTTGCGTATAAAACCACTAAGTCCAAACTCAAATTCCCCAGATAATACCTCATCAAGATAGGCAGAACTTACAAAAACAACCCTATCAGAGAAGGCAATACCAACCTTGAGGAAGTTTAGCTTTCCATAGAATTCTGCATACTCATGGCTAAAATACTTTCTATCTATCTTAAGTATCTCAGGCTCAACTTCAAAAACTCCCTGGTAGGCGAGGTTGTGAATAGTAAAGGCAATTCTGCCATCAAAACCGGTCTGTTTTAAATAATATGCTGCTAAAGCCGTATGCCAGTCATTCAGATGAACAATATCAAAACTAAAGCTTTGAGCAATCTTAGCCACAGCTTCACTTAATAGACCAAAACGCAGGTGGTTATCGTCATAATCCTTGCCATTTTCTGAGTATATACTATCTCTATCAAATAGGCTATGTTTAACAAAAAAAACATCTAAACCGTAGAGCTTCTCTCTAACAACCTTAAGATTTTCATCTAAATCAATAACCTCACCCAAAATCTTGTCTTTGGCAAATCCATAGAGTGGCACAACTATAGAAACATCAACCCCTAAACCCTTTAAAGATTTGGCAAGGCCATAGACAATATCAGCAAGACCGCCAGCCTTTGCATAGCCAAATAACTCAGCCGAAGATAACAATACCTTCATTCTTCAAGCCCCCTTCTTAAAAATCCCGCCGCATCTTCAGGCAAAACGGGGTTTATATAAATACAACTATCAATCTCAAACCCACCAAGTCCGAACAATCTCGGTGTTATACTTATCTGAAAACGCCAGAATTCATGTAATCTATCGTAAAACCTTTCCGTTGCATAGGTTTTTTGCATAGGTGGAGTATTGAATATGAGGTTAAAGTCAAAATTACCAAGCTGCCTATAAAGTGAATTCATAATCTTCAAAAGAAGTTTAGCCAAATTGTTTAAGTTTTTATCGTTTAAATCCAATAAACTTACAAAGCCATTTTGTTTACTTATAATCGATACCTCAAATGCAAATCTCGAGGCAAACGGAGCAAATACTAAAAATTCATCATCACTATAAATTATTCGTTTAGCTTCATTCAATTCTCGTTGTATTACGCTATCGAACAAAGAACGGTTATTTCTTAAATGGTAATCAAATGCCCTGTTGTAATCATTAAGCTTGCTTTTTGGCACAACTGGCAAAGCAATTAATTGAGTATGAGGGTGCACTTGCGTTGCCGAGGCAGAAAATCCGTGATTTTTAAATATAGAAAAATAAACCATACGTTTGTCGTTGCGCAAATCTGCAAGTCTTAACCTCAGGGTATAAAGCCAATTGAAATATTCATCTTTACTCATCTTATCAAGTCTAAGTAGATGTCGTGGTGTATCTATTATAACCTCGTGAGCACCAAAACCATTATGAATCTCATATAATCCAGCCTCCTTACTACCAAATGGCGTCTCTATTTGGACAGCTTTATAAAGGTTTGGTATAACCCTAACCTTCCATCCAGGCATGTTCGGCTTATTGCTTCTTATTGCAAATATCTCAGGTGGAGTTAGATACTCCTTGCCCTCGCAAAACGGACACGCCTCTATCGTCTCATCTATCCTTGCCTCAACCACACCTGCATAGTAATTCGGTCTATGCAATCTCTCTGGAGCTACTAAAGAATACTCGTCGTGTATAACATCGTATCTTATCTCAGACATTTTCCACCCTAAATTCACCTGTTAGTTTTAAGTTTTGGACAAAATCCACCAAAACGGCAAATGTTACACCCTGAACTGTCAAATCAAATCCCTTCTCGCTTTTTGAAACAGTATACAAAGGCAGGGCGATAAGCTTAAAAAACTCAGACAAATTAAACCTTAGTATTTTTTTTGTAAAACCATCTTCTACAACGAAAGCCTTGAGTAATTTTTCGCTAAAGCCATCCTTAAACATCTGTGAGTTGAGCTTTATTCTTTCTAAACTTGCAAAATGCAGGTTTAACTCAAGAGCATAAATATATCTTTTTTTAGCCTCTGTTTTTAGTTCAATCTTAAAGCCAAATCCATTTTCCTTTGGGTAGTAGGTTTTTGCAAGCTTGGTATTGAATTTTCCATTATCATATATTCCACCGTCCCTTTTAAAAACTATCGCATCAGGTGTAGCGGAAAGTTCAAATGGCTGATTCGCAAAATCCGCATATTCCTTAAAACTGCACTTAAAAAGCGAATCAAAACTAAAACCTTCATCAGTTATGTGGTCTACGAAGGAGTTTTTTACATACCAATCATAAAATAATACATCCTTTAGGTTTTTATCTAATTTATCCTCTTTTGAATGAATTGTATCTATAGCCCCCTCATGCTCTTCTGCTTGAGAAACAACATGGTAAGCTTCCTTCCTGCGTGTTATAACATTTTGAAAATTAAACTGAGATTTTCTATCGTCAAATTCAATAAGCTGACCACCAAACCTACTATCAAACCTAAAAATAATATCTCTTTTTACACATTTTACCTCATCATATCCATCTAAATTCACATCGGCTATCTCTAAGGCGTCTTTTGAATACCTCAGATTCTCACAGTTTATCAGATACCGATACGCATTATCCCTTAAATTAGGCAAATAAAGGCCACCAAATATTCCATGCCAAAAAACATCGTTTGTCTGAAGCCTGTATAGATTATCCAGATAAACCCTGCTGTATAGTCTGTGTTTTGATAACTCAAGCATCCTCTTATGCAGTCTGTTCGATTCCTCATATTTGACAAAGAAATTCTTCCACAGCCCGCTCTTTATAAGTCTCTCTGAATCAAACCCAGCCTCAACTAAAACAGTTTTAGCCGCTTTTGAGGTAAGAACATCATCGTAGAACATACTCCATTGGCCCATTTCAGCGTATGATACATTTGGAAGATAGATAAGACCTTTTGGTCTTTGACTTTCAAAAAATTCATAAAAATGAGTAGTTTCCACCTTTTGCTCATCCAAAAGCGCTAAAAACTCCTCAAGCCACCCTTTTTCATAAACCCACTGATACGTCTCAGGCCACAGACCAAACTTTTCTAAATCATCATACACAACGGCAACATCTTTACTTTTTATTAAGTCAATTGCCTCCTTAGCTTCAAAAAAGGGTAGGGCATAGCGCAACTGCCTTGATATAGGAAAGACGCCCAAAGTTTCACCATCAAATTCAGTTAAATAGTAGCCTTCAAGTTGCTCATCCTTTAATCCAGCCATAATAAAATGGTAATCGTCAACGGTAATGTAGTCGATTTTGCTTTTCTTTATCTCAGGTATTATGCAGTTATCCCAAACCCTTTCTGCAAGCCATAACCCCTTTGGACGCCTACTGAATTCCTTTAGTATAAACTCGTTCATTCTTTTTATCTGACCAATCCTATCCTTTGATGGTATTGACGGCAAAACGGGCTCATAGAACCCACCACTAAATATCTCAACCCTGCCACTATCTATTAGCTCGCTTATAAGGTAATAAATTTCAGTATAATCATTTTTCAGTTTGCTTAAAAGCCAACCACTGCAATGGAGAGAAAATTTAAAACTATCAAATTTAGAAACCGTTTTAAAGAACGGATAATAACAGAGCTTGCAAGCTTCATCTATTGCCTTATCGAAATTATCTACAGGTTGATGCATGTGTAAACCAAATAGAAGCACAATAACTCTCCTTTCTTAGACAAACCAGTTATGGGAAAAATCTCTATTGAGCTTTATAGTAAGCTGGTTCAGACCCGGTAAAACCTGAACTACTCGACCATTTATCTCAAACTCAAATCTAAACGAAGCAATATCACCCTTAATTAATCTTTTTGATATAGCAAGCTCAATAATTTCATAGGCTGCTATTTGTATAAAGTCACTAAATACAGCCCTGTAAACCCTAAGCCTTATGGGCTTTTTGAATGCATCTGAGTAAACACTTAAAACACCCTTTCTCTTTAGATTTTCTACATCACCATCGAATCTAAAAAACACCCAATCTTCGTTTTGACCGTAAAATATCTTTTTTATAGGTTTTAACGATGTATCTATTACGCTATAGGTTAAAGCCTCATCAATCATGCCGCTACCCAGCCACTCGAAGAATGAACTTACTTTGCCGTCTACCATAGGATAGACAAAGTTCTTAGGCTCCAATATCAAAGCTTCTAAAGTTGCATTATCGGCTATAGGTTCAAACAATATGGCGGGGGCTTCTATATCCAAAAGCTCATAGATCTTTATCAAATTACCCCTAAATAATTCATCAAACTCAGCTTCATGCTTACTATGATGCCCCTTACCATACCACCAAAACCAATCAGAGGCTTCAGCCTTTAAAAATAAAGTGTCTATCTCATCTTGTGTCTTTTTATCTAATTTATTCTTATGGCGTAGATAATCCCTCTTAGTATTAAACAGTAATTCCCATGCTCTATTTTTTTGTTTGTCACCTATCCAAGTATTGAAATTTGCAAATATCCAGGAGCCAGGCTTTAGAGAAGAAAGCTCATTATTAACTTCAGTCTCTCCTACACTTACTGTCTCTATACCTTTTTCATTTAAAGTTTGGTAAAGCTCACTCAAAAAACCCTCGCCATTATCTTCATAGTATTCCCAAGCGTTTTCACCATCCAATATAACAAACGCTACATCATCACTGCCGAGTTTGTCTACAACACTGAAGAAATCCGATATAGCATCCTGAACTTTTACAGAGTGGTATCTAAAACCTATACCATCACTCAAATATTTATCCCTGAAAACCACCTTTATACCCGAATAATCATAGGCTTTATAAATCGCCTTTTTATCTGGCAAATTTAGGCTCTTTTTCAATATATCCTCATCCGTTGCAACCCATTTTATTCCATACTGCTTATAAAGCTTTAGTGTATTCTCACACACAGCACCCTCAGCAGGCCAAAGCCCATCAGGTTTAAAGCCAAATTTACCTTCAAACAACTCCAACGCCTTGATTATATGGAGCTGTGCATCGTCTTTTAATGAAATTATACCATTGGGTAAAACTATAGAAGAATCTGCCTCTTTTGCTATATTGGCATCAAAAAGCAGAGGTAATATAGGATGAGCGAAAGGTGTTGTTGAAAGCTCAATTTTCCCTTCTTCGGCAAATTCTTTGTATATATTTAAAACCTTTGGAATAAATGCCAAAAGGCTACCTATTAGCCTGTATTTATCTGCTTGAGAAAAACCCCTTTGTTTACTTAGAAGATCACAAACTACCTTATCGTTCTTTCTTAAATAGTTTCCGCAGAATGCAAGCAAAAATAATATCTCAAGTTCTATAAGCTCGCTATCTGTGTAATTATTTTGCTCATAAAGCTCCGCAAATCTTTCAAGCGGTTTAACCATTGTCCTATAAGGAAGACTCTTGCACATTTTAATAACAAATTTTCTCTCATTTTCAGAAAGATATATAGGCTCTCTCATCCATAAGCCCAAAAATAGGTCGGCCTTTTCTTTTTTTTGTTCATAAATACTAAGTTGTTTTATAAGGGTAGGGGTTATATTGAATGTTGATTTTATGTTATACTCACCAGCCAAAAATGGCATATCATAGTAATCCTTGATTGCATGCAGAAAAACCCACGGCATACTTAATGTGCCGTCATTCATAAAGTAGCACGGCTGGTGCATATGCCACAAAAAAGATATTTTAGCCATTGCTCTTAATACATTCCTTTATAAGTCCACAATAATGCTTGAACATTTCCATTCCTGTTTTTTCGTCATTTGCTTGAATGCATACATCTAACTGTTCTTTGTATGGATTAGGCATAACAAATATCCAATTTATACTATCCTCCCACATTTTTATACCATCTACCGTAGAATATCGCTTGGATTTTGCTATTTCTAAAAATTTCTTCATAACCCTACCTTTTTTAAGCTGGGGACACTGAATAGCAAATTCTTTATAGAAGAAATGATTTATACCATTTCCAAGTTGGGAGAGTTTAACATTATGTTTTGCCAGTAACTCCATAAGCTTAAGAGAGGCAAATAATGCATCTCTATAGAGTGAAAACGACGGAAAAGCACAGTTGCCATCGACTTTTGATATTAAATCAAATTGTTTAAGTTCGTTTATAGTAAAATCTGTATACTTACCCCTCTTTATATTCAGATGCTTATAATAGCCATCATTTAAATCGGGTGACCAGGTAGGTAGTAGAACATTGAACTTTCTGCCTCCTGCAGAAGCTTCTATATCCATAAGCTCAAGCATTACGTTTATACTTTCCATCCTATCCAAAACCCTACCTTTATCATCAATTATTGTCCGTCTTTGGCCGTGCGGATATATAAGAATACCTAAATCTAAACCTAAGGCTTTTACTATATTCGACACATCATTTTTGGATTTTTTTTCATAATAATCAAGATTTGAAAGCTTTATCTCATCAAAATGAGCATTGAGTATTATGTTATCTATCCGAAGATCAGAAAGAACTTTAGGTACAATCTCCTTAGATATACCATACATCAAATCGAAAGCTACCTTAAGTCTACTCTCGTTTATAACCTTACTATCAATAAGAGACTCTATACTCTCAAAGTAGTTTCTATAGTTTTCTTCTATTACAAGTTCATTATCTGTTATTCTACCTATATGTGTATGATCAACTCTTCTAAATTCCTCCTTAAAAAATGCTTTATCAACGGCCTTTGAACTTGAGGATTCCAATTTTAATCCATGTTCATTAAAGAGCAATATCTCCATACTGGCAGGATCAGATAGATCTCTTTTGAAATAAACACCCCCCATAATGGAATCGTCCGATGCTATGGCGTACCTTAAAACCGTTGGGGGAACAGCCCTTAAATCTATAACCTGCATGCCTGTAGCTAAAAGACCCCCTACAAATGCCCTTTTTATCATACGGGGAGCCCTATCGTAATCCCTCCCAACAATTACTTTAGAACCAACAGGAAGCTGAGAGCCAAAAGCCTCTCCTATTTTACAGGCAACATCACAGCTAATTTCCACATTGCTTTTTCCTATTATCATACCGCTCTCAAATAGAGTGTTCTTATATCTACTACCCCAAATAACATTGTTGTTTACAATAGAGGCTGCATCTATCTTTTTATTAGGCCATACAACAACATCCTGTTCAAATACACTAAACTGACCAACCTCAACACCTTCAGCCAAAATAACCCCGGCTTTTGCTACAACATTTTTGCCTATTACAACGTCGTTACAAACAACAGCATTATCCAAAAAAACGCCTTTCTCTATTTTTACATTACCCCAAATTATCGAATTTCTGATAACACAGTCTGGGCCTATGTAAGCATTTTTACCTACAACCACATTATTCAGAAGGCAACCTTTTTCTATTCTTGCACCATCGCCGATCATTGCCTTTTCTACAATCCTAACGTTTTCACTAATGAAAGCATCACCATCTAAATAAAGCTCACCCTCGGCCTGCTCAATCCCTCTGCCTTCTATCTCAAAATTAAGTCTATTTAAAAATATATCCTTATGAACATTTCTATAACTATCAGGATTGCCAACATCACGCCAATAACCATCTAAATTATATCCCATTATTTCAATACCCTCTCTCATAAGCAAAGGAAATAAATCCTTTGCAAAATCAAAAGAGCCCTTTGGCGGTATATAGTCAAGTATCTCAGGTTCTATCACATATATCCCTGTATTTATCGTATCACTTATAACCTCACCCCAAGTAGGTTTTTCAACAAATTTTTCAATTTTGCCACTTTCATCAGTTATTACAACTCCAAACTGTAGGGGGTTCTCAACCGAGGTTAATCCTATAGTTATCTTGGAGCTTTTTTTCTTGTGGAAGCTCAAGATATTACTTAAGTTAAAATCAGTTACAACATCGCCACTAAGAACGATAAAAGGCTCATTTAAAAATTCCTTTGCTTGCCTTACAGCACCAGCCGTTCCATAATCACCATCGGGTAAAACATAATGAATATTAACATTCCAATCAGAACCATCCTTAAAATAGTTTCTTATAACTTCCGGCTTAAAATACAAAAGAACTACAACATCGTTTATCCCTAAGGATA
This sequence comes from Hippea maritima DSM 10411, assembly GCF_000194135.1. GTDB lineage: Bacteria > Campylobacterota_A > Desulfurellia > Desulfurellales > Hippeaceae > Hippea > Hippea maritima. Next base: position 955,757 of record NC_015318.1, read on the forward strand.
TGATTTTTTTAAGCACATACTCCATCATTGGCCGGTTGAAAATAGGAAGCATAGGTTTAGGAGTTGAATGGGTAAGAGGTTGCATTCTAGTACCAAAGCCACCGGCCATTATAACGGCTTTCATCTTTTGCATATATCATACCTCTTTTATTTTCCAGTATTAATATCAAAATACATCTTTTATATTACTTGTCAAGTTAATTTAAAAAAACTTCTGTTTTATATGTGTGTGATACAATTAAAATGAATAAAAATTTTGCCTTTTTATGTTAAAAATTATATAATTATTCAAGATAAATCATTTAAGGGATATAAAAATTAAGGGCTCTGGTGTATATCATGATGTTGAACTATTTTTTACAAAATATTTGTAGGAGGCGTTGAGATGAGAAAGGTTTCTTTAGTTTTACTGATTTTTATATTTTTTGGACTAAACTCCTTTGCCTATCAAAACTACCACGTACCTAAAACATTACCGGAAGGGTTAAAGAAATCAACGAACATTCCAAAATTTGGAATCTTAAGATTTGATAAGCTCAAGATAGCTACATCTCCTTCAGGTGTTTGGAGATGGCAAGCTACTATCACAAATGTAGGCACTGCACCTATTGATGGGAGAAGTTTCACCCTCCAGGGCTATTCTCAAGAAATCGGCTCTAATGCATGGAAACCAGCATCTGGTTCTATACTTAAGACAGGATATATTCAACCACATCAAACGGTAACAGTCACAAATGAATGGGTGAGGTGCTGTCATACAAATAAGTTAAAGGTTGTTCTCTTTGGCAAAAACAACAGAGTTATAGCTTATAAAATAATACCTCGCCTGTCTTTATCCTACATGAACACACCGTTCAATGTAAAAATAACAAGAATAGAATGGAATAACACAAACAAAACCTGGAGGGTTACTTTAAAAAATCCAACAGATTACACACTATACATGTTTGTTCAAGGTTATGTATATTCAACCTCAGGCACTCAAAAAACACCTGCAGGTGGAACAAGCATCATGCTTCATCCACACTATACAGCTACAACAAACTGGGTACATGCACCCCAAAGCACACAAAATGGCGCCTACTTAGAGGTTCATGAATGGTACCATTCAAAATGCAGTCAGGACAGCGATGTAAGAAAATGTGGTTTTGAAAAAAAATACATAATTCAGGTGCCAAATAGTAAAAATTTTTAATTTAAATTAAGCTACACAGAGGGGGATGATTTCCCCTCCTTTTTTATTTCTTACATTCAACCAAAAAATAACAGATTGTATTATATAAGCTTGTTAGTCCTTGTTTGGTTTAGGTAAGTGGTCCACACATACTTACCACCTCTACTAAATATATACAGGTTCACAAACTTACTCAACCATTCATAAGGGTAGCCTGCTACCCTTATGATATCTTCCAGTAGTAAGGTTGGAAACCTTACTATGTTTTCAGATATCATAGCTTTTGTTGATTTCAGTTTCTCAAAAGGCGTTAGGCCGTTCATGTCTATGCCATAGTGAGGCCTTACTGTATTCCATGTATCCTGCCATTGTTGAGCTTTGAGCAAGAACTCAGCGTCATTCCTGTTAAAGCTACAATAAACTCCCCACCAAAAGGGCTTATAAATTCCCCACCCTTTTGGTAGCATGCCCTAATCTTTTTAAAAGATGGAGGGTAAATAAAATTGTTGGGGGTTTGTATGTATTACTCGGTAAAAGCACTACTGAGTATTGGGAAAAATGTCTCACAGATTGCAAGAGAGCTAAAGATTGACAGGAAAACAGTCAGAAAGATTAAGAAAAAGGTAGAAAGTGGGGAGATTGAAACACCCACCATCAAAAGGAAAAGTATCCTTGATCCATACAAGGATGAAATCATTGAGTATTTAAAAAGTGGTCTCTCCGCTGTTTTAATCCACCAGAAGTTAAAAGAAAAGCATAGTCTAAATGTAAGCTATAGCTCTGTGAAACGCTACATCAGGAAGCTAAAGCCAGGTGAGCCCTTCATCCCCTTAATAAGCCCACCTGGCCAAGAAGCCCAAGTAGATTTCGGCTATGCCGGTTATTTCTATAATAGCAGAAGAAAAAAGAAAGTAAAGTACTGGATATTCTCAATGGTTTTGTCCTATTCGAGGTACAGATACTATGAGCTTGTGGATAACCAAAGTATACCGACATTCATAAACTGCCATATCAATGCATTTGAATATTTCTCTGGTGCACCAAAGGCTATAAAGATAGACAACCTAAAAAGCGGTGTATTGCATGTTAACTTCTATGAGCCTGAAATTCAGCATGAATATGCAAGGATGCTTGAGTATTACAACTCCTCTGCTGTTGCCTGTAGGGTGAGAAAACCAAATGAGAAGGGCAAGGTAGAATCCAGCATAAAATACATAAAGAACAACTTTCTAAAAAGCATAAGAGCGGAAGGAATAGAAGACATAGACACAGTCAAAGAGAAGCTTTTATTCTGGCAGGACAACATCTGTAATGCAAAGCTACACGGCACAACAAGAAAAATACCGAAGGATGAGTTTCTCAATGTAGAAAAGGAAAAACTCAACAGATTGCCAGATAGAAGATATGGAGACATCCCCTAATTTTTGTGTCTCTCTCATCATACCAAATCCCTCCTCACTCTTCAACTCCCTTCCCAAACTTAGCAACAAACATCTGATTCAGTTCATATCTTTTAGCCTTAATCAGAGGATTAACATTCCAGGTTTTGTGTAATTTATCTGTTGCAATGAAAAGGGCAACATTTAGGATATCCATGGACTGGAAGAACCCTCCTTTCTTTAGCCTTTGTTTTTCAAAGGATGAATGTACAGATTCAACAGTGTTTGTTGAATTGATGTACTTTCTTATTACCTCAGGGTACTTTAAGAAGGCAAGGAGTTCTTCTTTTCTTGAGTCTAAATATTTGGTGTAGGTCTTGTATTGGTCTTTGAATCTGTCAATTATCTCTGTTTTGAAAATCTCTATCCCTTTTTCAAAGGTATCACAGGAGTATTTAATCTCCTTGAGCTTTTTGTTCACATATGAGGCATCCTCCTTTTTCATATGCTTGTATACGTTTCTTGATGCATGAACTGTGCATTTCTGAATATCCGAGTAAGGAAAGAAGGCTCTTATTGCCTCTGAGATTCCGTTGAAATCATCACAGATGAACATTAAGACCCTTTTCATTCCCCTGTTGATTAAATCCTGGAATACTTCCATCCAGGTGGATCTGTTCTCACTACCAAAGAATGAGTAATATCCAAGGAGTGTTTTTTGAGCATTTGTGTCTATCCCTACAACAGTGTAAACGACAGCTCTCTTTACCCTTTTATCCTTTTCATCCTTTACCATACAGTGATAGGCGTCTATGTATAGAAAATAGTAGTTTTCCTGAAGTTCTTTGGATTTAAATTCAAGCATCTGTGTCTTTATGTATTCAAATATCTCATCGTATGCTTTTTCACTAAAATCCAGTCCTCTCAATTTCATCTTGTGCACGATTTCCTGTTTTGAGTCTCCATTGATTAGGAAGGAGAAGATTAAATCCTCAAAGCTTTCATCATACCTTTGATATTTGGGAGGGAGAAGATGAGAGCGGAAGTTTCCGCTCCTTGTTCTTGGGACATCCAAATTCAGTTTACCAAGGCCTGTGTTTAGGCTCCTTTTGTAGGTTCCATTGCCTTTGTCTTCTGGGTTCTCAAGTAAGTACTCGTATCTTTCCTTACCCATTATCTCAATAAGTAGTCCTTCCATTAGGGTGGCCAGTTTATTCTTTCCGTATTCATCCAACTCCTTTACTACATCCATATCCATGTTTGAGATTATCTCCTTAAGCATCTTTCTGTTCATATCTTAAAGCTCCTCCATACTTAGCCTAATTTCAGAGTTCATTAGAACAGTTCATTAAACCCCACTCCATTTTAGTAGGTTTGTGGGGGAGACACAAAAATATTTTAAGTCCCAGACCTACGATATTGCAAAAAGAACTGTAAACACCTACTCCCACATCTATTACAGGTACAACTACTACTCTGTGCCTGAAAAATACATATCAGAAAAGCTCAATATTAGGTCAAATGGAAATATAATGGAGATCTATGATTCATCGTTCAACTTAATAGCCACACATGAGCTTTCTCAATTAAAGGGTGAGTTCATAACAAAGGAAAGCCATAAACCCAAGATGAAGAAAAATCCCACAGATTCAGAATACACCACCATGACGCTTGATATAGGTGAAAGCGCCTACCTGTTCTATAAAAGGCTAAGAAAAGAGAAACCTGCCTCATATCACAGGGTAATGAGAGGTGTAATGTCTCTTTCAAAGGGATACCCCAAAGAGACAATGGAGCTTGCATTCAAAAGGGCAATTGATTTCAACTGCATAAGCTATTCCTCTTTAAAAAGCATACTGAAGAATGAGCTCTACAACATTCCCTACGACAAACCAGACTCACCCATAGCCTTAGGTTTTTATAACCCACTAAGAGCTTACGATGAAATGACAGATATAAAAGCAGATATGAAAACAGACATTATGAGTGGTGAGTGAAATGAAAGGGGTGGAAAATGTAAAAGATATGAAAAACATAGAAAGAAGACTAAAGGAGTTTAAACTCTCTGGCATTGCAAAGACACTTGAGGCAAGGAACAGGTATGCCATTGATAATAATCTGACATACATAGACTTCTTAAAACTCCTATTAGAGGATGAATACATAAACAGGCAGAGCAACTCATTTAGAAAAAGACTTACAAAATCAAAGCTTGACACAACAAAGACTTTAGATAGCTATGATTTCACATACCAACCAAAGCTAAACAAGAAAGAACTCTTAGACATTGCATCCTGCAGGTTCATAGAGGAGAAGAAAAACATCATATTCATGGGCAATCCTGGAGTTGGTAAAACCCACCTTGCAAATGCGATAGGATTAGAGGCCCTAAAACAGGGATATAAGGTCTTGTTCATCCATACCAACGATTTAATCCTAAAGCTCATATCTGCAAGGGGAGATGGAACCTACACCTCAATACTGAACCAGATTCTATCATCTGACCTTCTGATAATAGATGAAGTAGGCTTTAAAAAGATCCCATCCAACTATGTGGATGAGTTCTTTGAAGTGATAAGGAGAAGATATGAAAAGGGTTCAATTATAATCACCACTAATAGACCATTTGAGGAGTGGGCTAATATATTTTCAGATGCCGTTTTGGCCTCTGCCATAGTTGATAGACTTGTCCATCACTGCCATATATTCAAGATAACAGGTGAGAGCTATAGAATTAAACACCTAAAGGAGGCAAAAGATAATCAAAACAGTTTAAATTAACAATCCAAGGGGTGGGGAATTTAAATGACCCAAAGGTGGGGAAATTTGGTTGACTTTAACACTTCAACAATGAGTTTTTCAAGAGAACAGTCTATCTTTTTTCTTATGTTCTTTGGTCTTCTTGATAAGTCATTTAGTTCTCCATCCCTTGCCCTTCTCACTGTAGCCCTTGATATGCCAAGTATTCTTGCTGTTTTTGAGACATTGCCGTTGTTTTTCTCTAAAACCTTTCTGACCAAAATTCTTGCACTTGCAGGGTTTGATTTTCTCAAAGTGTGGTATATACTATCCATGATGCAGCCTCCATCCCTTTAGGAGTTTTATGGGTCTTCCTATTATATTCAAATCCAGTGATTTGAATATGCAAAAGAGGATGTGGGCTGCATCAGCCCTTGAGAGAGAGAAAGATTTAACGGGCAGAAAACCTACTTTCAGGTTTTCTGCCCCTACTATCTTTCTTATTCTCTTCACTTCCATGTTGGTGCCTCCACTCTCTTTTCTATCATTCTCATTCTCAGACATAGATATTACCTCTATTTGCTTTAGGTGGTAAGTATGTTTGGACCTATCTGGTCTGTTTGGTTTATCTGTTGACTTTTTAAGCCTATATAAATACACTGTGGCAAAAGAGTTGGAGGTGGTTAAGGTGTTGCCAAGTATACAAGAGCTGGCGCCCATTCTGATATTGTTACTCATCATTTTCGGCGCGAGAAAGCTACCTGAAATAGGGTCTGGTTTGGGTAAGGGAATAAAGGAATTTAAAAAATCAATGAAAGATATAGATGAAAGTGAGGCAACAAAAAAAGAGATAGAAGAGGAAAAAAAAGAAGAAGATAAGGAATAAAGACAACAATGAAGGAAAAAATAGCACAAATTATTAATGATTTTGTAAAAAAATACAAAGAAAATATTAATTTTACCGTAGAGTACCCAAAAGAGGAAAAATTCGGAGATTATTCCACAAATATGGCCATGATTATGGCTTCAAAGTTAAAGAAAAATCCAAAGGCAATAGCAGAGGAGTTTGTTGAGTTTGCAAAACAGCAAAAACCCGATTTATTTGAAAAGATAGAGATAGCAGGACCAGGCTTTGTAAACTTTTACATAAACAAAAATGCTTTCGCAGAAGAAATAAAACGCATATCAGAAAACGTCAATCTATACTTAAAGCCCAAAATAGACTCAACAAAAAAGGTTCAGGTAGAATTCGTTAGTGCAAATCCAACCGGTCCTTTGCATGTTGGTCATGGAAGAGGAGCAGCTATAGGAGATTCTATAGCAAGAATACTCTCTTTCTGCGGATATGAGGTGGAAAAAGAATACTACATAAACGATGCAGGCCTACAGATGCATCTATTAGGTTTATCTACCTTCATTCGCTACAAGCAACTATTAGGGATAGAAGAAACACTACCTGAGGATGGTTACAAAGGTGAATATCTTATTGAGGTAGCAAAAAAACTCATCGTTGAATATGGAGAAACACTACTAAACAAGAAGGAGAGTGAGGCTGTAGAAATATGCATGCAAAAGGCAGCCAAGGACATACTTAAAGATATAATGGAAACACTTAAAGATTTCAGAGTTGAGTTTGATAAGGTTTTCAATGAAAAAAAACTTTACGATAGCAACGAGGTTGAACAAAGCTTATCTTTACTTAAGGAAAAAAACGCCATATACGAAAAAGATGGTGCCTTATGGTTCAAAAGTACAGGTTTTGGCGATGATAAAGATAGGGTTTTAAAAAGAAGTAATGGTGTATTTACATATTTTGCAAGCGATGTTGCCTATCACCGTAATAAATTTCTAAAAAGAGGTTTCTCAGAGGTTATAGATGTCTGGGGTTCAGACCATCATGGATACGTCAAAAGGGTAAAAGCTGCTATTCAAGCAATGGGGATAGATCCAAATAGACTAAAGGTAGTTTTGGTACAAATAGTCAATCTATTAAGAAATGGACAAAAAGTATCCATGTCAACAAGAAGGGCTGAGTTTGTAGAGCTTAAAGATGTAGTAAAAGAGGTTGGTGTGGATGCTGCACGTTTCATGTTTGTATCAAGAAGCGTAGATTCACATCTTGATTTTGATTTAGAGCTTGCAAAAAAGCAAAGTAGTGAGAATCCTGTTTATTATGTACAATACGCTCATGCCAGAATAAACTCAATTTTAGAACAGCTAAACAGTGAAATAGACCTAAATGCAGACCCATCATGCCTAAAGGAAAAAGAAGAAATAGAACTAATAAAATCCGTTATAAAGTTCAAAGAACTCTTAGAAAAGGCATTTTTAGAGACAGAGCCGTATTTTATAGTTAAAGGTTTATTGGAAGTAGCAGAAAAGCTTCATAGATTCTACAACAAACACAGGGTAATAATAGACAACGAGGAACTTAAAAAGGCAAGGGTCCTCCTTGTTTGGGTAGTTAAGGAGATATTGAAAATCGGCTTAAGCCTCATAGGCGTTGAGGCAAAAAATAAAATGTGAGGAGGTAGAAAAATGGGCGAGCCCGATAAGGATAAAATAAAGGAAATACTTGAAGGACACAACAAAAGATTTACGGCAACAGAATTGATTGTTGGAATTATAGTAATACTGCTAATAGGTACAGGTGTAGGTTATGCTTTATTTAAAATATTCTCTCCTCCAACACAACCAAATGAATATACCCATATAGAGGAAAATCTACAAAATGAAGTTCAAAATAACAACACAATAGAGGAACAACCATACAAAGAAACCCAAGCTGAAACTGAAAAACAAAACCTACCTCAGCAAACGCCGCAACAAACCCAAAAATACAGCCAACAAGAGGAAATTCAAACTCCAGCAATTCAACAGACAGAAAAAGCCCAAACCCAGCAGGGACCTCAAATAGTAAATCCATATAAAGAACAACAAACTTCAAATTCAGAACAAAAACAAGCAAAAACGGAAATAACTCGCCACAAGGAAGCTCAATCAATTACCGCAAACACATCTGTGAAAAAAGCTAAAAAACACATAACTCATAAAACCATAACAGCAAGAAAAAAGCATAAAACAATACTGAAGAAATACATTTTGCAGGTTTCGTCAAATAGCAACAGGAAACTTGCGCTTCTAACAACTATAAAGCTTAGAAAGTGTGGTCACAATGCCTTTACAAAAGAGGTCACAATCAAAGGCAAGACATATACCCGTGTTATGGTTGGACCTATAGAGGGATACCAGGCAGCTAAAGAAGAAGCTAAAAACATAAAGAAACAATTGCATTTGAAATACACGCCGATCATAAAGAGATATGATAAAGTATCCTAACATAAATCCCAATATAATCAGTTTTAATGGGATACATCTAAGATGGTACGGGTTGGCCTATGCTTTAGGGTTTATCGCAGGATATCTTTATCTAAACAAAAAACTTAAAAAGCTAAGAATAGACGGGTTAATGGATGATGTTTTACTATATGCTGTGTTAGGTGTAATAATAGGTGGAAGGGTAGGGTATGTATTGATATATAATCTTCCTTACTACTTAAAACACCCGATTGAGGTTTTATTCATCTGGAGAGGAGGCATGAGTTTTCATGGCGGGTTGGTTGGCACAGCAGTAGCCGGAATACTACTTGCAAAAAAGTACAATATAAGTTTCTATGATATAGCAGATGAAGCCGTTGTCATCGCTCCAATAGGATTATTTTTGGGTAGAATAGCAAATTTTATAAACGACGAACTCTGGGGTAGGCCAAGCGATTTACCATGGGCTGTTGCATTCCCTACAGGTGGCTTTATACCTCGTCATCCTTCCCAACTTTACGAGGCATTTTTTGAGGGTCTTGTTTTATTCCTCATACTTTTCTTTGCAAGAGACAAGTTAATAAACAAAAGGGGTGTATTATTTTGGCTTTTTGTCCTTCTCTATGGTTTCTTTAGATTCTTCATAGAGTTCACACGAGAACCAGACCCACAATTAGGGTTCATCTTTGGCCTTACAATGGGTCAATGGTTATGCCTAATTATGATCGCTATATCAATAATAGAACTTCTTAAAAGGTGGAATTATGATAAGTCTTGATGAAAAGAAAAAACTGATTAAGCAGAAAAGGGAAGAAGTCCCGCCGCATGTCATAGAGATGGGGCTGAACATGTTATTCACAGAGCCGATTGACGTGCTCCAAAGATTAAAAGAGTGTAAGCAGATAGAGCCAATCAAAATAGAGAATATTGACAGCTCAACTACTGATACTATTTTTATCGACATAAGTTCAATGCCATATTCATCTGAAATAGACAATATAGCATTCAACAAATCCTTAAAACCCAAACTCGCTGTTATTGTGTACGATATAATGCTTGAAGAGTATCAGGTTTACCTCCATCGTATATACCAGATAGACGCAATAATGTTTCCTGTAGAGCCATTAACACCGAAATCTTTTCAAAAAATCGTATTCATAGCAAATTCCATGGGTATATTACCCATACCTTTTATAAAAGACAAAGAAGAACTAAAAAAGATTGAAGATTGGTCAATTATTGATGTTGTCGCTCTAAAAGATGAAAAAATAAAACAGGACAAAACTGCACTTCTGTATGATTCAGAAAAGGAGATAATAAGGTGTTTAACGAAATAATAAACAACGCAAAGAAAGTACATTTTGTGGGAATTGGTGGGGTAGGTATGAGCTCACTGGCCCAATATCTCCTCTCAAAGGGATACACAATTACAGGTTCAGACGTAGAGGAAAATTCTTATGTAGAAAAACTAAAAAAACAGGGTGTTAAGGTATATCTGGGGCATTCATTGAGCAACATAGAAGAGGATGTGGATTTGGTGGTAGTATCATCGGCTGTAAAAAACGACAACATAGAGCTAATTCAGGCAGATAAACTTAATATACCTACAATAAAACGCTATCAGCTTTTAGCACATTTAGTGAATAACTCAAACTCAATAGCCGTAGCTGGGTCTCATGGAAAAACCACCACAACCTCATTATCGGCATCTCTTCTTAAAAATGCCAATTTAGATCCAACGGCAATAATTGGTGGCAAGCTAAGAAATATAAACAACAATGTAATAATAGGTAAATGTAATTATCTAATAGTAGAAGCCGATGAAAGCGATGGGGGCTTCCTTCTTTTAAACCCCAAAATAGGCCTACTTACAAACATAGACAACGATCATTTGGGATTCTACGGAAATTTCGAGAATGAGAAGGTGGCTTTCTACGATTTTATGGACAACTCAGAGAAACTCATAATAAATATAGATGACCCAATAATAAAACAGTGGAAAAACTTATCAAAAAGACAAAACCTGCTAACCTATAGCATTAAGTCAAAAAAAGCAGATGTTTACGCCTACGATATCCAAACAAATGCTGCATACAGTATATTTAGCATAAAAACACCTACAAAAAAGATAGAGCAGATAAAGTTAAAGATAATAGGTACGCATAACATATCAAATGCCCTAGCTGTTGTATGTCTGGCAGAAATATTAGAGATAGGTGAGGATATAATAAGAAAAACCCTTTCGGAATTTGAAGGTGTGGATAGAAGGTTTACATATGTAGGCAACTACAGAAACCTAAAGGTATACGATGATTATGCTCACCACCCAACCGAAATAAGAGAAACCTTAAAGGCAGCAAAATTAATAAGTAAAAACATCTATGCTGTTTTTCAACCACATAGATTTTCAAGAACGGCATACCTAATGGATGAGTTTGCAGGAAGTTTTAAGGATGCAAAGCGGGTGTTTGTACTTGACATATTCCCGGCGAGCGAATCTCCTATAGATGGAATAGATTCTCAAATTCTCGCACAAAAGGTAAATGAGATATCAGCCAACGCCGTATATATCAACAACGAGGATATGTTAAAAAAACACTTAGACCAGATAGAGGAAGATGGCGTAGTTGTTGCACTGGGAGCTGGAAGTGTAAGTAGAATCATAAGAAAAATAACCAATGATTACAAAAATATTACCACTTAGCCTGCTGACATCAATACGATTAAAAGGGGAAATAAAGCTGAATTACATAGAAAATGAGGTAGAATGCATTAATGTAGGAAAGAACATCATAGGTAATGGCAGCAACTTACTCATAAAGCAAGCCAGAGAGGTGTACAAATTATCAAGCCGTTTTTCATATATTCATAAAGACAAAGAAATACTGATTACAGGTGCTGCAACACCTGTAGCCAAAATATTGAATTACTGTAGAAAAAATGGGCTTTCTGGTTTAGAATTCTTAACCGGAGTACCTGCAACTATAGGTGGTGCAGCTTTTATGAATGCTGGAGCATTTAATCAAGAAATTGGACCATTAATCACTTATTTGAAAGTGTTTGATTTTAGAGAAAAAACTGTTAAAGTTATAGAAGATGTAGGTTTCCATTATAGGTGCACACAAATATACGGTATTGTGCTTGAAGTGGCTTTTAAATTAACAAAAGATACCGTAGAAAGCATAACAAAGCGAATGCGGGATTTTATTAGAAAAAGGCTTAAAAATGCACACATAAAAAATACTTTTGGAAGCGTTTTTAAAAATCCGAAAGAGAAACCGGCTGGGTGGCTCATAGAAAATGTTGGACTTAAGGGTTTTAAAAAAGATACCGCTATGATTTCATCTAAACATGCAAATTACATATTGGGAAGTAGAAACACAAATGTTGACGATGTGCTCTACCTTATTGATAAGGCAAAAAACGATGTTTTTAAAACATTTAATATAGAATTAGAAGAAGAGGTGGTAATTCTATGAAGGTTGCCGTAGTTTGTGGGGGCAACTCCTCTGAAAGAGAGATATCCATAATCACAGGTAATGCCGTATATAACGGGCTATTAAAGAATTTCGAAGCAGAATGTATAGTATGTGATAATGCAAGAGATTGCTTAGATAAAATAATAAAATCATCACCATCTGTAGTTTTTATAGCATTGCATGGAGGATTCGGGGAAAATGGCCAGCTTCAAGCAGCTTTAGAATCTTTAGGCATAAAACACACAGGTTGTTCTTTTGCAGAGAGTAATATAGCAATGAATAAATTTGCTACCAAAGCCATTTTAAAAAAACTAAGCATACCTACAGCAGAGTTTAAACTCATAAAAAAGGTTGAAGAGATTGAAAATATAGATTTTTATCCGATTTGTATAAAACCAAACAATGAAGGCTCATCAGTAGATGTAAATTTTGCAAACAATGAAAATCAGGCTAAGTATATTAGCCAAAATCTGCTAAAAAAACACAATGAACTAATAATAGAAAAAAGACTAAGCGGCAAAGAATTAACTGTAGGGGTACTATTTGGAAAGGCTCTACCCATAATAGAAATAAGACCAAAAAGTGGATTTTACGACTATAAAAACAAATACACAAAAGGAGCCACAGACTACATAGTGCCAGCACCTCTGGAAAACAATATAGAAAAACTCATAAAAGATATAGCAGTAAAAGCCTTTGAAGCTATAGGGTGCAAAAGTTATGCAAGGATAGACTTTATACTGGATGGAAACGTCCCATATCTACTTGAAATAAACACTATACCTGGAATGACACCTACAAGTCTCCTACCCAAAGCGGCTAAAGCAGCTGGTATATCCTTTGAGGAATTAACAAAGATGATTGTTGAGGGGGCATGTTAGATTATAAAGATTTAAAAAAAGACGAAAAACCGAAACAAAAAAACGTAAGTTTCAAATATATAGTAAACATAGCAAAGCTTGTGGTTAGCTTAAGTATTATTGCAGGATTCTTTATATTAGCGGCTTATGCTTACAATCAATACTCATCAAAATATGCAAAACTAAGATACGTGGTAATTGACGGAAACAGGGCACTCCCAAAAACACTAATAAGTCACATAGCAACCAAGGGAAGCTCACTAAAATTATCATCTTACAAAGAGAATATAATTTACTACAACCTAATATCAAATCCTTGGATAGAAAATGCCAGAATATCAAAAATTTATCCAGACACACTATACATAAAGGTAAAAGAGAAGTCGCCTTCTGCAGCAGTTATCTTAAAAAAAACAGCATATATAATTGATAAAAATGGCAGTATAATAGACACATATAAACAGTATTTAAGGCTTCCGAAATTAATAAAAATATCTACACCAAATAAAGCCTTTTTAAACAATAAAACACTTCTTAAGGCTGTTATGGTTATGTATGAAAAATTAGACAAAGTGGAAAAAATAAATTATATTGAAATAGTGTCTAATAGCTATCAGTTAGCACACTTTAAAGGTGGTCTTAATGTTGCCGTTAACAGTTTTGATTGCCCTGAAAAAGCTATAACAAGATTAAAGGAAAAATGGAATTATCTGTATTCTTTAAAGAACAAGCTGGATAGCGTAAGTATTTGTTTTGATAATAAATTTGTTTTAAGGTGGAAAAAAGGAGTCAAAAGGTGAATGAGGTAAACCAAAGGGATATTGTAGTAGGATTAGACATAGGTACCACCAAGGTTTGCGCTATAGTGGGCAAAAAAACCCCCGAGGGGCAGATAAAGATTATCGGCATAGGCCAAACACCATCGAAGGGTTTAAGAAAAGGTGTGGTAATAAACATCGATGAGGCTGTACTATCCATAAAAAGGGCTGTAGCTTATGCCGAAAGGATGAGTGGCGTAAAAATAGACAGTGTATGGACAGGTATAGCTGGAGGGCACATCCGCTCATACAATTCAAGCGGCGTTGTGGCTATAAAAAATATGGAAGTTTCAGAATCAGACATAAGAAGGGTTATAGATGCTGCAAAAGCCGTAGCAATACCTCCAGATAAAGAAATAATCCACATAATACCTCAAGAATTCATAGTGGACGACCAAAGCGGTATAAAAGACCCCCGTGGAATGAACGGAACAAGACTCGAGGTAAAAGTCCACATAGTAACAGGCTCAGTAACCAATGTGCAAAACATAATAAAATGCTGCAATAGAAGCGGCTTGAAGGTTAAAAACATAGTACTCCAGCCAATTGCCTCAAGCCATTCTATACTCCTACCAGAAGAAAAAGATTTAGGTGTTGGTTTAATAGATATTGGTGGTGGCACAACGGATGTGGCCGTTTTTGCATCAAATGCAATAAAACATACATCTGTTTTGGCAATTGGAGGAGATCATGTAACAAACGACATAGCTATAGGTCTAAGAACACCATTTAAAGAAGCAGAAGAAATAAAGAAAAAACACGGATGCGCTCTGTCTGAGCTTGTACCAGAAGATGAAATTATAGACATTCCTGGTATTGGCGATAGAAAATCAAGACAAATCCCCAAAAAACTCCTCAGTGAGATAATAGAGCCACGCATGGAGGAGATATATTCGCTCGTTAGAGAAGACCTAGAGAAGAGAAATCTAACGCCACTTCTTGCAGGAGGTATAGTGATAACTGGAGGCTCTGCTTTGATGAGCGGAGCATTAGAGCTTGCAGAAAGACATTTTGAACTTCCAGTAAGATTAGGAAAACCGCAGGGCATAATAGGACTCAAAGATGCTGTCGACAATCCTATGTATGCGACGGGCGTTGGACTTGTAATCTATGGGTTTACAAAGGAAGAAGAGGAAGAAGATTTAAACCTTGAAGTAGGCAAGGGCAGGGATGATGATAGCCTATTTTCCGTCATCCTGAAGAAAATGAAAAGTTGGGTTAAAGAAATGTTTTAATGGAGGCATAAATGGCTAAACAAGAAAAAAATGACTACTCTATCGGAGCTATAATAAAGGTAATTGGAGTAGGCGGTGGCGGTAGCAATGCTGTTAATACAATGATAACACACGGCATAAAAAATGCTGAATTTATAACAGCAAACACAGATATTCAAGCTTTGGGTGTTTCCTTGGCCCAAACCAAACTGCAGTTGGGTAAAAAATTAACAAGAGGTTTAGGTGCAGGAAGTGATCCAGAGAAGGGTAGAAGGGCGGCTGAGGAAAGCATTGAAGAGATTGAAAATGCATTAGCTGGTTCTGATATGGTTTTTATAGCTGCAGGTATGGGTGGTGGAACAGGTACAGGAGCATCACCCATTATAGCAAAGGTAGCAAAGGATATAGGTGCCTTAACAATAGCTGTTGTAACAAAGCCCTTCGATATGGAAGGCAAGATAAAAAAAGAGATAGCTTTAAAGGGTATTGAAGAGTTAAAAGAAACTGTAGACAGCATTATTGTTATACCAAACCAAAAGCTTATGGATATCTATAAAAATTTGCCACTGCTCGAGGCTTTCAAAAAAGCCGATGACATACTAAGGCAAGCAGTCCAAAGCATAGTAGAACTCATCTACAAACAACCAAATTCCCAAATTATAATGAACATAGACTTCGCCGATGTTGTTTCTGTAATGAAGGAGAAAGGCGTTGCTTTAATGGGTGTTGGCGAGGCATCCTCAGAGAACGGTGAGAATAGAGTAAGAAGAGCAACTGAGATGGCCATATCCAATCCCCTGCTTGAAAATACCTCTATCAAAGGCGCAAAAGGTATATTAATGAATATAACGGCCGGTAAAAACTTTGGATTAGACGAATTCAACGAAGCCACATCCATAATAGAGCAAAATATGAATCCAAAAGCTCTATTCAAGCACGGTTTTGTCCTGGATGAGAGCCTGGGAGAAAGGGTAAGAATTACAATAATAGCCACAGGATTTAGTAGCTCAAACACACAACAGCAAAGCCGCAATATGATAAACAGACCAGAATACAGAAAATTAGACTCAAAAACACTGAATGAGATTAAGAAAGAAACGGCAATTCCTATAGATGATGAAAGGGACATACCAGCATATATCCGCAGAAAAAGGGTTGAGAGTTGACAGAATACCTCATAACAGGTTTGGGCTCTTTTTTAATTGGAAGCATACCCTTTGGTTGGCTAATAGCAAAGAGCAAGGGCATAGACGTAAAGAAAAAAGGTAGCGGAAATATAGGCGCTACCAATGTTTACAGAGTTGTAGGTAAAAAAGAAGGTGCATTAACCCTTATATTAGACCTATTAAAAGGCTTTTTAGCTGTAGTTCTATTTTCCTTGATATATAAACATGATGCCTATGTGCCATACGTGAGCTCTATTTCCGTTGTGTTGGGGCACGATTTCAGCATATTTCTAAAGTTCAAGGGTGGCAAGGGGGTAGCAACTACATATGGTGCAGGACTAATTATATACCCAACAGCCTCAATGGTTGGTATGGCTATGTGGATAGCTATACTTCTTGGCAGCAAGTACTCATCATTAGCCGCTCTACTATCATTTACCGTATCTACATTAATAGCCCTAAACAGCAATAACTACATGGTGAGGATAGTATTTGTTGTGCTACTGGGCTTGATGATTATAAGACATAGGGACAATATAGTTAGATTGTTCTCAAAACGGGAAAACAAAATAAACATTTGAGTTTTTACAAATAATTATGTATAAAGGTTGTGGCTTATGGCTTTAAACAAACGCGAAATCGAACTACTGGCTGATAAGATAGCAGTAAACCTGCTGAAAGACGGGAACATTAGACTTCTAAAGGATATATCCCTTCTAAAAGGTATAGCCAAAGACGTATTAGAAGAGGATGCAGATAAAGAAAAAGAGATAGACGCAAAAACCAAAGAGCTCTTAAGAAAATTTTCCTCAGAGATAGAAAAAGAGGGTGCCGATAGCTCCAAACTTTTTATAATGACTAAAAAGAAAGTGGCAAAGAAGGAAGGATTTTTGTTATGAGATACAGTAGCGCCAGAATAAGGCACTTGGCAAAAAAGATAGTAAAAAAAGCAACAGAAGAGGGGATTATTGAGATAGCGGCTACAGAAAAGCTTGTTTTGGATAGCATAATAGAGACAATTGAGAAATATTTCTCAATTGAGGATGAGGTCTACAGTAAAGTATTGGAAGACTTGCAAAAAAGAAGCAAAAAACTTATACCAGGCAGCATGGAATGGAAAGTAGCATTTAATAAAGCGTATGAGGAAGAAATAAGCAGAAGGTTATTAAAATGAAAAGGGCTATTTTAGTTTTGGAAACAGGAGATGTATTCGAGGGCATATCAATAGGCAAAGATGGCACAACTGTAGGTGAAGTTGTATTCAATACAGCAATGAGCGGCTATCAAGAAATCTTAACAGATCCCTCATATAAAGGACAAATAGTCAATATGACATACACCCAAATTGGGAATTACGGCTTGAATGATGAAGACAACGAATCTGATAGGCCATTCGTAGAGGGGTTTGTAGTAAAAGAAGCAAGCGTTATCCATTCAAACTTCAGAGCAAAGGAAACGTTAAATGAGTATCTAAAAAGACATTCAATAGTTGGTATAGCAGAGATAGACACAAGAAAACTTACAAAACTTCTAAGGGTTAAAGGGTCGCTTAGAGGTGGCATAACAACAGAAGATAATATAGACTCACTTAAGAAAGCAGTAGAAAACTTTGAAATAGTCAATAGGGATTTAGTCCAGTTTGTGAGCACAAAAGAGCCATATGAATTTAATGACGGTTTATTTAGATTTGGTTTTGAAAATAGAAAGATAAAGAAGGTTTTAAGCAGCAAAAGGGTTGTAGTTCTTGATTTTGGTGTAAAAAGAAACATATTGAGGTATCTAATCGAGGTTGGTTTTGATGTTGTGGTTTTACCTGCTTATTCTACTTACAACGATGTAGCCTCATTCAACCCCGATGCTGTATTCTTATCCAATGGCCCAGGCGATCCAAGAGGAATAGATTCTAAATGGATAGAAGAATATAGGAAAATCATAACTAACTATCCATCATTTGGCATATGTTTTGGTCATCAAATAATAGCAAGGGCATTTGGAGTTGATGTGTATAAAATGAAATTTGGACATCACGGTGGAAACCATCCGGTTAAAGAAATTGAAAGCGATAACATATTTGTAACAGCGCAAAACCACAATTATGCTGCAGATGAAAAAAGTTTACTTGAAAAAGGCTTTAAAATAACATATAAAAACCTTAATGATGGCAGCGTTGAGGGCATGATGCACAAAGAGCTACCCGTTATGTCTGTTCAATTTCATCCAGAGGCATCTCCAGGCCCTCATGATGCTGAGGGGATTTTTGAAAATTTTGCAACTATGGTTAAAGAAAACTGCTAAATGAGAGGTGTTAAGTGAGAAAACAAAGAACCATAAAACAGCCTATAAAAGCTTCTGGCATAGGATTACATACTGGCAAAAGGGTGGAGATAGAGCTAAATCCCGCAGAAGAAAACAGCGGTATAGTATTCTACAGGGAAGATAAAGGGCAAACTATAGAAGTAAAGCAAGAAAACGTGGTAGACACAACCTTAGCCACAACCCTAGGCAAAAATGGTATATTTATAAAAACAGTTGAACATTTGCTTGCAACTCTATTTGGACTTCATATAGACAATCTATTTATAAGGTTATGGGGGGATGAAGTTCCTATAATGGATGGCTCTGCAGCCCCTTGGGTTTATCTAATAAAAACAGCAGGTATAATTGAACAAAAGGCATACAAAAAAGAGATAATCATTAAAAAACCCATAACCATAAAGGAAAAAGGTAAATTTGTAGCATTAATCCCATCCAAGGATTTTGAAATACATTATTCGATACACTTCGAAAATGCTTTTATAGGCAAACAAAAGCGTGGACTTGTTGTTAATGAACGCTCTTTCATAAAAGAAATTAGTAAAGCAAGGACATTTGGGCTGCTTAAAGATATAGAGTTTCTACAGTCTCAAAATCTGGCTTTAGGCGGGAGTTTAGATAACGCCATTGTTGTCGATGAATATGGCATAGTGAATGAAGACCCGCTTAGATATGAAGATGAGTTTGTAAGACATAAAATATTAGATGCTATAGGTGATTTATCTATTTTGGGATATGACATAAAGGGTAAATATCTTGCTTTCAAATCAGGACATGATTTAAATAATAAATTGATAAGGAAACTCATTGCAGATAAAGAAGCCTACGAAGTGGTAGGAAACCCTTACAGAGAGAGGGTCGTCGGCTCATTAGTTTGGGCTACAAATGAAGGATTATAAAAAGTTTACATAATGTAACTTATCGGAACCAAACAAAATACAAAAAATCATAGGAAAAATGGATTTAATACTTACTAAGTTTAAAGGGTTTGAAATTTTACAACCAAGATATGGATATCATTTCTCAGCAGAACCTTTTGTTTTAACACAAAATTTAGAATTCAAAATCCCTAAAAGAATTGTAGATTTTGGTAGTGGTTGCGGTATAATTTCGGTCATAGTAGCACTTAAAAACCCGAATTCATTTATCTATGCAATAGAGAAAAATAGCAAATACATAGATATAATAAAAAAGAACTTTAAAATAAACAAAATAAATAACGCAATTGTATTAAGGGATGATAGAGAGATTGAAACCAATAGCATAGATTACTTTATCAGCAATCCACCTTATTTTATGGAAGGGAAATTTAGGCTTTCTAAGAAGTATTTGAATGAAAAGTTTGAGTCATATGGAGGAGAAAAACAATTTATATTATATGCAAAACGCCTACTAAAAAGTAAAGGCACGCTGAGATTTACCTTTCATTCCACAAGACTTATAGAAATAATTGATACATTAAGGTTTAATAAATTTGGTATAAAAACAATACAACCAGTTTATGGAAACTTAAATAAAAAATCACCTTTTGTACTGGTAGAGGCAAAATTCGCATCTCCAGATTATGTAGAGATTAAACCCCCTATTGTTTTAAGCCAATTTTACTCTTAAGAGGTTTCTTAAGATGTAAGGTGAAGTATATATTCTGATATCTTTCTTGCAGAAAGCCCGTATTTATCCCTCAGAATTTCCTGACTGCCGTGCTCTATAAAAATATCCGGTAAGGCAAAAGACCTAAACTTTACACCTATACCTTCTTCCATAAAGAATGAAGCAACAGCCTCCCCAAAACCGCCAAGCTTCACATTCTCCTCTATTGTAACAACAACTTTATACTTAGAAAGATTCCTTAATAATTCATAGTCCATAGGTTTTACAAACAAAGCATTAACAATAGTAACTCCTACATTACTTTTAGCTAATTCTTCTTCTACCTTAAGGGCAACTTCATTGCAATTGCCTACAGCTAGTATAGCTACATCATCATTTTCTGCTTTTTTGAGAGTTTGCCACTTCCCTATCTCTATTTTCTCTATTCTATATCTTTCATCTATGGTAGCGCATGTACCACGCGGATACCTCACTGCAACTGGTCCATCATTATAATCAACAGCAAACTCCAACACTTTTTCAAGCTCATAACTATCCTTAGGTGCTATTATAGTCATATTCGGTACAGCCCGTAGATACGATATATCAAACACGCCTTGATGTGTTTCACCATCATCTCCAACGATGCCTGCTCTGTCAATTGCAAATATTACTGGCAAATTTTGCAATGCTATATCGTGTATTATCTGGTCATATGCCCTTTGTAAGAACGTAGAATATATGGCAACAATTGGCTTTATGCCTTTTATTGACAATCCCCCTGCCATGGTAACGGCATGTTGCTCTGCAATGCCCACATCATACACTCTATCAGGGAACTCATTTTTAGCTTTCTGAAGCCCTGTTCCAAGAAGCATAGCAGCAGTTATAGCAACAACATCATCCCTTTTTCTCATTATTTCAACAACCTTATCTCCAAATACAGATGAGCAATTCTTCTTTACAGTCTTAGACTTTATAGGCTCGCCACTTTCAACATCAAACTTACCAATTCCATGAAACAAGGAAGGGTTATCCTCAGCGGGCTTATACCCCTTGCCCTTTTTGGTAACTACATGAATAAGTATAGGGCCTCTAAGCTTCTTTACATTCTCAAATATCTTTATTAAATCCTCAAGCTTATGCCCATTTAAGGGGCCAAAATACTTAAAACCCAACTCCTCAAAAAGAAGCCCAGGAGAGAAGAATTTGAAAGATTCCTCAAGCTTTCTTGCTATTTTCAGTGTAGGCTCCTTAGGAAGAGGCAAAGATTCTATAACCTTCTCTACTTCATCTCTTAACCTATTATAGATAGGGCCGCTCATTTTTTTGGATAGATAAGCAGACAAAGAGCCTAATGAGGGAGAAATAGACATATTATTATCATTGACAACAACAACAAGGTCTGTGTCTATATAGCCAGCATTATCCAATCCTTCGTAAGCTATTCCACACGATAAAGACCCATCCCCTATTATAGCAACAACGTGATCACTGCTATTGGTTAAATCCCTTCCAAGTGCCATACCCAAGGCAGCAGAAATGGAAGTACCTGCATGGCCTACATTGAAGGTGTCGTAAGGGCTTTCTTCTCTTTTTGGGAAACCGCTTAATCCCCCGTATTGCCTTAGTGTAGGAAACCTATCCTTTCTGCCAGTGATTATTTTATGAGCGTATGTTTGATGTCCTACATCCCAAACAAGTTTATCCTCCGGTGTTTCAAATACATAATGGAGGGCAATTGTAAGCTCAACCGCGCCCAATGATGAAGCTAAATGCCCTCCCGTTTTTGAAACATTTCTGATTATATACTCTCTAACTTCATCAGCTAGTATTTCAAGTTCTTTTACAGATAATTTTTTTAAATCTGACGGATAGTTAACTTTCTCAAGAAGCAAAGCTTATTTCCCTTTCTTCAAGATTTTTTTAGCCTCTTTAGCTTCTAAGCTATTAGGAAACTGCTTTATGACTTTTTGTAATAAATAGTTACCATCAACTTTATCACCCATTTTTATGAAAGCTAAACCCTCTTTAAGTGTAGCTTTAGCAATCTTTGAACTCTTTGGGTAGGTATTTATCAAATAATCATAGTTTATGATAGCCCTGTCATATTCACCTTTAGCAAAATAGCTTTCAGCTAAGTAAAACACAGCATCAGGCATAAGCTTTGAATCTTTAAAGTCCTTTTTAAAAGCCTTAAATGCCTCTATAGCTGAACCATAATCCTTCTTTTTAAATAAAGCCAAAGCTTTATCGAATGCCGCCTCATCTTCTGCGACTCTTGGTTGCATCTTAGGCGGTGTGGTTGTTGTTTTAACTTGCGTACTTTGTGATTGGGATATTGCACTCGTCTGGCCTGTTTTTGCAGCAGCTTCAGGTTTTTGTGGCTGAGCAGGTGGAATCTCAGTTGTCTGGGAGTTCTCCTTTAATAAAAGTTTGTTTATTTCATCCTGTATTGTTTGAAGTTGATGCAAAACGCTATCCAACTGTCCTTTTATTTCACCATATTTAACAAGTAGATTCTCCATTTTGAGATAAAGCTGAGCTTGTTGTTGTTGGAGAAGCTTTATGGCCTGCTCATTTTTTATAACCTTAACCTCTATAGAATAGGGGTTCTCGCCCTGCCCTAAGGCAGAGCTACCCCAAACCAAAATACATATAAAAACCACAGCAAATATTCTTTTCATTTACCCTACCCTTTTATTTGGAGAGTATTACAAAATGATCCCTTCTGTTTTTAGCCCAAGCATACTCGTTGTGTGCAGGATCTAATGGTCTACTCTCTCCGTATGAAATGATGTCTATCCTATCTGGGTTTACACCCTTTGCAACCAAATACTTCTTTGCTGCCAAAGCCCTTTTTTGGCCTAATGCTAAGTTGTACTCAACTGTGCCCCTTTCATCACAATTGCCTTCAATTCTTATTCTTACATTTGGATGTTTAACCATATACTGAGCTATACCATCCAAAACGGCAGGAACATTTTGCTTTATACCCCACTTGTTGATGTAGGTTAAATTATACTTATCAAAATTAAAGTGAATATCCGTAAATATGGTTTTTAAATCAACCTTTGCCTGTTGTGTAGTAGTAGCTGGCTTTTCTACAACAATCTTTTTAGGGGCATTCTGTACGCCCTTATGCATACACATACAACCACTCATTAAAAATGCTACACCTATCAAAGAAGCACTAACTAGCTTGCCTTTTCTTTTCATTTTTCCACCTCCAACACTTAAAATTTTATCTCTCCAAAAGAACAAAATGATCCCTTCTGTTTTTAGCCCAAGCATACTCGTTGTGTGCAGGATCTAATGGTCTACTCTCTCCGTATGAAATGATGTCTATCCTATCTGGGTTTACACCCTTTGCAACCAAATACTTCTTTGCTGCCAAAGCCCTTTTTTGGCCTAATGCTAAGTTGTACTCAACTGTGCCCCTTTCATCACAATTGCCTTCAATTCTTACCTTCAACGTAGGATGTTTCAACATAAAAGCGGCGATTCTATCAAGTATAGCTTTTGGCTTTTCGTTTATGCCATATTGATTAATCGGCTCAATTTCAAAACTATTGAATTTAAAATGAATATCTACTGCAACCTTATCAAAATGTTTTTTAGCATCCTCAAACGAAGCAAAATCACTGCCTTCAATGGTATTTAAAGATGGATACTTAAGCGTTGAAGATTTTATCTGGGGATTATTTACCTCATTCTGAGACTGGCTTTTTACATACTTAGGAGATGAAGAACATCCATAAATACCAAAAAGACCTACAATCAAGATCAATACAATAATTACTCTCTTCATTCTCCCTCCATTTACTGTAATTTAGAGCTAACGCTCAATCCATTATATATTAACTTACTTTCCATTGCAACAGAGTAATTTCCATTTATGGTGTTTACTACAAATATGGCATTCTTATTTCCTACTCTTCCCGTCAGAGCGACGAACCTTGAGTCATAGGCCCAACTTGGCGAATCTAAACTATTACCCTTCATAACAACCCTATCATTGCTTCCGTCTATATTCATGACTTTAAGATACGTTGTACCGTTGTCTATAGAGATATAGGCAATCTTTTTACCATCGGGCGAAACAGCCGGACTTGAGTTGTATTTCCCATTAAAGGTTAGCCTAACAGGTGAGTCAAATGAACTTAAATCTTTTATGTAAATCTGAGGATTGCCACCCCTGTTTGACACAAACACCATTTTAGAGAAATCAGGTGTAAATGTAGGAGAAACATTTATACTCGGATCGTTTGTCAGTTTTTTTATAACCCTTCCCCTTGCGTTCACTGCATATATATTAACGCTGCCAAATCTGTTAAAAGGTATAGCAAAATAGCCCATATACCTCGATGCTGATATGCTAAGGTTTGAATTACTAAACAATTTACTCAATTTTCCACTAAAAACATTAAACAAAAACAGAGCTGGTTTACCGTATCTGTATGAAAGAAATGTCAGCTCATCATCAGATACCCATTTAGGAAGAATATTAAAATTATGCCAATTGGTTATTCTAACGACATTTTCCCCATTAAAATCACATACATAAATATCACTTACCCTACCGTCTCCTAAAGCAAAAGCTATTTTACTTTCAAATGGACCATATACACCCGTTACATAACCAATCAGAACATCTACAACCCTATTTGCCAGCCAGCCTAATGAGTATTCATTTGTAGTATAGGTTTTTTCAAATAAAACACTATTCTTTAATACATCTGTAATCCTTACATTTACATAAATAGACTTACCTTCAATATAAGCATCGCCATATATTACATAATCCAGGTTATCCAGCTTTGCTATCCCATTAACTACTTTAGAGGGGGCATCATATGAAAAATGTTGGGTTTCATCCCAACTAAATAGGCCAGAAACCTTTAAGTCCCTTTTAAGTGTTGATAAAAATCTCTTCGATATAGAGGTGGGTGTATTTTTAACAAAACCCCATAAACCTATATTTATGGGTTTATATTTTGGGTTTGATATCTCAATTTTAAAGGTATCTGCTTGGGCATTTAATCCAATAAATACAATAAATGCCAAAAACACAACAAATCTTTTCATTGCTTCTCCCTACTATCAAAGGTTATTATAAACTCAACAACGCCATCACTCAAAATTTCCTTTGGTGGTGGAGTAAAAGGTTCTGATGATCTAATAGCATCTATCACCGTTCCATCAAAGTAGGCGTTACCTGAGCTTTTCAATATTCTTAGATTAATCAAATTTCCTTTGTAATCAAGTTTTATTTTTACAGTAGTTATAAAAACATTATCATCTATAACATCTTTAGAGACACCCCAATTGTTATATATAGAGCTTTGAATGATATTTACATAGCCAGCGGATAAGGCCTTTTTATAACTCTTTTGGGCTTCTTGTTGGCTTGCCAGATGTTTCTTTAAAGTTTCAATCTTTCTTCTTAAGAGCTTTTCTCTCAACTCTTCTACCTTGACCTGTTCCTGTAATTTTTTAATTTTAGTTTCCACATCGATCTTCTTTACAATTTTATTTTTCGGTTTAGGCTTAGGTTTAAGTTTTTTAGGTTTCATTTTTGGCTTTAGTTTATGCTTAGGCTTTTTTACAATAACATTAGAGGTTTTCTTTGTTGTCTTATTCTGTTTAGGTTTCTCGTTTTTTATCTGAAGTATATTAACAGTATATATAGGAGCTTGTTTAACAAACAAAGCATGGCTTTTATTAAATAAAATAAAGGCAACTACAAACAGCAGATGGACTAAAATAGAAAAGAAAATGCTAACAAATTTCATTGTCGAGGTTGAGTGGCAAGCCCTACCTTAGATATACCTGCGGATTTAACCATATCTATTAAATGTATAACCAGCCCATATCTAACATCCTTATCCGACTTAATAATAACACTTTTATCCTTATGGGCCTTTAAAAAATCCTCAAGCGCATCTTGCGTTATTAATACTTTATCAAGATAGTAATGTCCATTCTTATCTATAGAAATTATGACATTCTTCTTTTCGATCTTTGTCTGACCCGACTTTGTCTTTGGTAAATTTACCCTTATTCCTTTAACCAACATAGGGGTCGTAACCATAAATATAACTAATAATACAAGCATTACATCGACCAGTGGTGTTATATTTATATCAGAAAACGAACCCCTGTTTGTTTTTCTTCTCATTTTAACGGGACAAAGCCTCTAAGAATCCATCGAGCTCATTGAGAAGGGAAGATAGTTTTGTATGGAGTATATTATAACCGATAACAGCAGGAACTGCTACAAATATACCTGCGGCCGTCGTAATTAAGGCCTCGGAAATTCCAGGGGCCACTGTAGCTATAGTAACACTTTGAACATTACCTATGTTATTAAAGGCGTTTATAATACCCCATACCGTTCCAAATAGACCCACAAAGGGGGCTGTGGCGCCTACAGAGGCAAGCCACGGAAACCCCCCTTCTAATTCCCTTGCTATCATCTCAAAAAAGGTAAAAGCCGAAGATGAAGACTCTTTATTCAGAAGATAAAGTTTTCCTGCTATTGAATCAGACGCTTTTGCAAACGCCTCCAGCGATGTTTTATCCTTTGTTTCAATGAATTTGTTTAAAAATACCTTGTTTTTCCTATCAAGCCCTTTAAGCTGAAGCCACTTGTAGAAAATAAACGCCCAGGAAAAAACAGACATAACAGCCAATATAATTAATACAGCTACAGCAACACTGCCTACATGAGAAAACCCAAAATATACATTACCCATTATGAAGTCAACTCCAACATCTTTTCGTAGGTTTTAACTTTTCTTCTTATAAGCTCATAATTCGCATCACCTTGTTTCAACGAAGAAAGTTCATTTTTATACTCCTGAAGTTTTTCTTTTGCTTCCTCTATGTTTATCTCTTCCTTCGACAAAACATCATCGGCTATTACGACTATATTATCTTCTGTTATCTCGAAATACCCACCAACTATCAAATACCTTTTTTTATCATTATCAGCAATATGAACATCTATAATACCCACATCCAGCACTGTAACAAAGCTTTCATGGCCAGGCAATACACCAAACTCACCCACCTGTCCTGGTGCTGAAATATATTCTATTTTGCCCTCAAATATACTCTTTGATGGCGTAACTATACTACAGTTCAACGGCACTTTATCCTCCTATACAAGTGTTTTAGCCTTCTCTAATGCCTCATCGATAGTGCCAACCATATAGAATGCCTGTTCTGGTATCTCATCATGTTTACCGTCTATTATTTCTCTAAAACCTTTTATTGTCTCCTGGATTGATACGTATTTACCGCTCATTCCTGTAAACTGTTCAGCAACAAAGAAAGGCTGAGACAGAAATCTTTGAATCTTCCTTGCCCTATTAACAATAACTTTATCTTCCTCAGAAAGTTCTTCCATACCCAAGATAGCTATAATGTCCTGAAGCTCTTTGTATCTCTGTAAAATCTCCTGAACTTGCCTTGCAGTCTCATAATGCTCTCTACCAACAACAGCTGGGTCTAAAATTCTTGATGTTGAATCAAGTGGATCAACAGCAGGGTAGATTCCAAGCTCTGCAAGCTTCCTTGAAAGAACAGTCGTAGCATCTAAGTGTGAGAATGTTGTGGCAGGTGCCGGGTCCGTTAAATCGTCTGCAGGGACATATATTGCCTGAACAGATGTAATAGAGCCTTTCTTTGTAGATGTAATCCTTTCCTGAAGCTCACCCATATCTGTACCCAATGTCGGCTGATAACCAACAGCAGAAGGAATTCTTCCCAATAATGCCGAAACCTCAGAACCAGCTTGGGTAAAGCGGAATATATTATCGATAAAAATCAAAACATCCAGGTGTTTTTCATCCCTGAAATACTCAGCAACTGTAAGCCCTGTTAAACCTACTCTTGCCCTTGCTCCAGGTGGCTCGTTCATCTGACCATAAATTAGAGCAGCCTTATCCAAAACACCGGATTCCTTCATCTCGTTCCATAAGTCGTTTCCTTCCCTCGTTCTCTCTCCAACGCCACAGAAAACAGAATATCCTCCATGATGCATAGCAACATTATGAATAAGCTCCATGATCAAGACCGTTTTTCCAACACCAGCGCCACCGAATAGACCTGTTTTACCACCCTTAGCATATGGGCACAAAAGGTCAATAACCTTAATTCCTGTTTCAAACATCTCAGAACTTGTAGACTGCTCTTCGAGAGGTGGAGCATCCCTATGGATAGGCCACCTAACATCAGAGCTTATGGGACCTAACTCATCGACTGGTTCTCCAACAACGTTCATAATCCTTCCAAGCACAGGTTCACCAACAGGCGTGGTTATGTAGTTGTTTGTGTTCTCAACCTCAGTTCCTCTCACAAGACCATCAGTTGAATCCATAGCAATTGTTCTAACTCTTTTCTCACCAAGGTGCTGTTGAACCTCTAAGATAAGGTCAGCCGTAGCCCCCTCAATCTTATCTTTTTCTATTTTTAAAGCCGTATATATAGGTGGCAACTCACTACTCTCAAATTCAACGTCAACTACTGGTCCTATAACCTGAACGATCTTACCTTTTTCTGCCATCGTTAACACTCCTTCTCCTTTTATTGTTTCATAGCTTCAATACTTGTTGTTATTTCAATAAGCTCTTTTGTAATTGATGCCTGCCTTGCCTTGTTAAACTCAAGAGTTAGACTCTTAATCATCTCTCCAGCGTTGTTTGTTGCAGCATCCATAGCAGTCATCCTAGCAGCATATTCACCAGCTAAGGATTCAAGCATACTGCCGTAGAGTTCCATTTTAACATACTTAGGCAACAATTCATTCAATACGGTTTCTTTATTTGGTTCGAATAAAAACTTCTCCTCCACCTGCCCGCTAGTCGGCACCTTATCGCCTATATAAACAGGCAGCACTTTTTTAACAGTAACCTTTTGTACTAAAACATTCACAAACCTATTATATACAACATAAACTTCATCACTCTTCTCATCGGAAAAATCAACAATAATCTTATCCATTATATCGCTGGCCACAGAAAACTCAGCTTTATCTTTTAAGATATCACTGTATGCCTCTTTTGGTCTTATTCCCCTAAATTTAAAGTAAGTATGGGCAAATCTTCCTATGAGAATAAGGTTTACATTTTTCCCCGCAAACTTTGTATTAATGAGCCTCTCTGTCTCCTTGAGAACATTATGATTGAAAGCTCCACATAAGCCTCTATCAGATGTAATCACTATTAAGTCTACATTTTTTACATCTCTGAAACGCAATAACTTATTATCCAGATGAGATGAAGAACTAACCAAGGCACCTATCATCTGCTCAAGTTTATTTCTGTAGGGTCTAAACATCAATGCTGCTTCCTGAGTTTTTCTCAGTTTAGCAGCAGCAACCATCTTCATAGCCTTGGTTATCTGCTGAGTCTTTTGGATACTGGTTATTTTTCTTTTTATATCTCGCATGCTAACAGCCATTGCTCTACTCCCCTCTTAGGGTTTGAAAACCTTTTTGAATTCTTCTAATGCCTTATCCATTTTAGCTTTAAGCTCATCATCTATTTTTTTCTTTTCTTTAATTTCAGTCAGTATGTCTGGGTGTTTTTCCTCAACAAATTTATACAATTCAGCTTCGAATTTTTGAACATTCTCAACGGCTATATCATCAAGATATCCATTATTTCCAGCATAAATTATCAATATCTGTTTCTCAACAGGTAGCGGCGCATAAGGAGGCTGTTTTAGAATCTCTGTAAGCCTTGCTCCTCTATTAAGTTGCTGCTGCGTAACCTTATCCAAATCCGAACCAAACTGAGCGAAAGCTGCAAGCTCTCTGTACTGAGCCAAAGCAAGCCTCAACATTCCTGCAACTTGTTTCATTGCTTTAATCTGGGCTGCACCACCGACCCTTGAAACTGAAATACCAGCGTTAACAGCAGGTCTAATTCCACCATAGAAGAGATCTCCTTCTAAGTAAATCTGACCATCTGTAATGGAGATAACGTTTGTTGGAATATAAGCAGAAACGTCTCCAGCTTGTGTTTCAATAATAGGCAGAGCCGTTAAAGAGCCGCCACCGAGTTCATCGGAGAGTTTTGCTGCACGCTCAAGTAGTCTTGAATGCAAGTAGAAAACATCACCAGGATATGCCTCCCTACCTGGTGGCCTTCTAAGAAGTAAAGAAACCTGCCTGTATGCCTGGGCGTGTTTTGTTAAATCGTCGTAGATTATAAGTGCATGCATCCCGTTATCTCTAAAATACTCACCCATAGCAACACCGGCATATGGGGCTATATACTGAAGCGGTGCTGGATCAGATGCTGTTGCTGCAACTATAGTGGTGTATTCCATAGCGCCCATCTCTTCTAATTTTTTCCAGATTCTTGCTACAGTGGACCTCTTCTGTCCAACGGCAACATATATACAGTAAACATCTGTATCCTTCTGGTTAATTATTGTATCCAAAGCAATCTGGGTTTTACCAATCTGCCTATCACCAATAATAAGCTCCCTTTGTCCTCTTCCGATAGGAATCATAGCATCTATTGCCTTGATTCCTGTCTGGAGAGGCTCTTTAACCGACTGTCTTTGAACTATGCCAGGTGCTTTAACCTCGATTCTTCTATAATGTTCACTCTCTATGGGACCTTTTCCATCTATAGGTTCACCCAAAGCATTTACCACTCTACCAACCAATGCCTTACCAACCGGGACTTGAGAAATCCTCTTTGTCCTTTTAACCTTGTCGCCCTCTTTAATATCCTTGTCATCACCTAAAACAACAACACCGACATTATCTTCTTCAAGGTTTAAAGCCATGCCTATAACGCCATTCTCAAACTGAACAAGCTCATTAGCCATAACATTGGAAAGTCCATAAACCCTTGCAATACCATCACCAACACTCAGGACGGTTCCCGTTTCACTTATATCGATAAACTCTTTGGCGTTCTCTATCTCTTTTTTGATGACTTCACTGACTTCACTTGCCTTAATCTGCATTTACCCTTTCCTCCTTTATCTAAACTGAAAGTCTTAATAATCTTTGCTCTAAATTAGAAAGATAGGTCTTTACACTACCGTCATAGACCACATCCTTAACCTGAACAATAATGCCAGCAATTAAATCTCCATCAACAAAGAATTCAAACTCAACATCTTTATTAAGCTTTTTACTTAGCTGTTCTTTTAGTTTATTCTTTTCTTCACTATCAAGCTCAACAGCACTTTTAACAATTGCCTTTACCCTTCCCTTTTTCTCATCAACTAATTCTTCAAATATTTCCACTATCTGGCTAAATAGCGCAAACCTTCCTTTTCTAATTACATAATTCAAAAAATCAGCCAACATTTCATTATTCACCAACTGTTCAATGACTTTTTTCTTATTATCAGTTGACACAACATAAGTGGATAAATACTCCAAAACCTGGGGATTCTCGCCAAAAAAGGCATCAAGTTCCTTTAACATCTTCAAAATTTCATCTTCATCCAACCCTTTATCCGCACATACTCCCAAAAGTGCCCTTGCATACCTAATTGAAACCTTTCTATCAATCATTGTTGCAAGCTCCTTATAAATTTATCATTGATTTTTGCATGCTCATCTTTAGATAGATTGCTAAACTTTTCTTTTAAGTTTGCTATTGTTTCTTCGCTCATGCTTTTTAACAACTCCATCTTTGCCTTAGACAAAATTGATGCTTTTTCCTCTTCTATAGAGTTCCTAATTCTCTTTATGGTCTGCTCAAGCTCTGCAAGAATCCTCTGTTTTTCGCTTTCTGCCATAGATTCAAACGTTTCTATTATTCTTCTAATTTCATCCTCTAAGGCTTTAAGCTTTTCTTCTGTCTCTCTTAAAAGCTTCTCCGCCTCTTCTTTTGCTCTTTTTGCATTCTCAAACTCACCTACTATACTCTCTTTTCTACCTCTAAAAAAGTCGGCAACAGGTTTTTTCAAAAAGTAGTAAAGAATGGCGATAAAGAGGATAAAATCTATAATCCTCCACAGCATATGAGGCTCCATAGATGAGCCCTCCTCAGCAGCAAAAACAATGGTTGGCAATACCAAAATCAACACTAAACCAAAAAAGACTTTTAGAATTTTTTTAATCATCTTCTCCCCCTACCCTACAAGCTGTTTGTAAATTTTATTAGATAACTCTATACTGTAATCCTTTGATGAGGCGAGTTCTATCTCAATCTCTTTTTTAACCTCATATTCAAACTTACCTATCTCCTCAAATGCCTTTTTACTTTCCTCAGCTACCTTTTCTTCTTTCTCTTTCAAGGCAACATTAACAGAGGAATTGTAAGATTCTTTTGCCTGTTTTTCAGCTTCTTGAAGCCTTAGGGAATATTCTTGCTCGTTCTTTTGGGCTTCTTGTTTTAGATGCTCAGCAGTTTTTTCAAGCTCATCAATGGTAGAGAGCCTCTCTTTAATTTTGCTCAGCAGCGGCTTATACAAAAGGAAATTGAGCAGTACAAGAACAATCCCAAAAGCCACCATCTGCGCAAAAAGAGTAGAATCGATATTTATCATTTCAAACCTCCAACCAACCCAATGTGTAAAAAATTTTCGGCTTAAAATACCATAAGCAAAATTTGATGTCAACTAATAGATGGCTATTCTACAAGGATGCACTTAACTCTCTGTTGTATTTCATTAAAAAATGGTTCGATATCACCTCTTGTTAAAGATTTTTCTATGGGGCCACGCTCTTCTTTGGGTATTATCAAAATCTCTATATCGTTCTCATTTAAAAACTTTAAAATCTCCTCCGCTGTTTTTCCATGCAATTCAATCCTTTCTATTTCGACATCCTGA
Source organism: Hippea maritima DSM 10411 (assembly GCF_000194135.1). GTDB lineage: Bacteria > Campylobacterota_A > Desulfurellia > Desulfurellales > Hippeaceae > Hippea > Hippea maritima. Next base: position 988,623 of record NC_015318.1, read on the forward strand.
TGTTCTTCTTTTATGGCATGCTCAAGTTTTCTCATTATGGCATCGCCTATATTCTCCAAACTTTTAGCCATATCTTCTCTAACATAACCCATACCCTCACCTGAATAAAAATCGACATCATTAACAAAAACAAGATGTATTCTTCTTTTGTTTTTCTGCTTTGCTATACTAGCTGCTTTTTTAGCAGCTTTCACCCCAGCCTCAGAACCTTTAGCTATAACAACAACCTCATATTTCCCCATCTATCTCAACCTCCTAATAATAACCATACCATACCTATAGCAACAGATATAGCCGTTGCTGGTACTCCAACCTTTAAAAATTCTTTGAAAGTTATAGGATAGCCTGTTCTCTCGGAAATTCCAGCCGTTACAACATTGGCACTGGCTCCTATAAGGGTCCCATTACCACCCAAACACGCACCCAACGCTAAAGCCCACCATAGGGTATTGCCCGCATCCGGTATAGTTCTTGTAAGATAAGCAACAACAGGTAACATAGTCGCCGTAAATGGTATATTATCTACAATGGCAGAGGCTATGGCGCTTACCCAAATTATAAGTATGATAGCCAAAGCTAAGCTATTTCCGGCTAAGTCTTTAACCCAATTAGCAACCATCATTATAACACCGGTTTGAACACTCGCCTCAACTATAACAAACAACATCATAAAGAAAACAAGCGTAGTCCACTCAACCTCATGCTCCATCATCTCTGTTATATCCACACCACTAAATAGTAGTATTAACGATGCTCCTATCATAGCAGCAATAGAAGGCTCCATATGTAAAAAACCATGCGTAACAAACAAAACTATAACAAAACCCAAGATAAACAAGCAGTAGTTTAAGAGTTTTTTGTCGGTTATTTTGTACTCTTCTTTTAATTTCTGTAAAAGTTCATCCACATTTTCTATTCTACCTTTTTTATACTCCTTACCAAAGAAGAACTTCATAACAAATACATTGACAATAAGAATTATGGTAATCACATCGGCCAAATTTATAAGAAACTGATTAAATGTAAGATGGGCATAAGAACCTATCATTATGTTTGGAGGATCTCCTATCAATGTAGCAGTGCCACCCATGTTTGAGGCTATAACCTCAGGTATTAAAAGACTCAACGGATTTATGTTTAACATCAATGCTATCTCTATAGAAACCGGCGCAATCAAAAGCATCGTCGTAACATTATCTAAAAATGCAGACACTACAGCCGTAACAAACATCAGTATAATAGACAATTTAAATACATTGCCTTTACTCAAAGCGTAAGATTTATAAGCCAGCCACTGAAAAATCCCTGTTTTCTTCATAACGCCAACTATTATCATCATGCTCATTAAAAGCAATATAACATTGAAATCTATACCTTTAACAGCTTCTTCAAATGACAGCACAAAATAACTCTCATTAAAGGTCCCAAGTGTATAGGAAACAAATAGAAGCACGCTTGCACCAAACAGAGCAGCTACGGTTCTGTGGAGCACTTCAAAAGATATCAATGCAAATGTCAATACAAGCACACCTAAGGCTATCCAAAATGCTGGCGTTATAGCTCTATGGAGCGTTTCATTGACAGAAGATATGTATATATCACTTCCGTCTGGGAGCTTTGAGTGGAGTATATTCTCTATAGGTTTTTCAATCGTCTTATAGGTAGTTTTATCGAACCTTATATACACATCCCGAGGATTTATGGAGTTTTTTATTTTTGTCTCAATAAAATAAGTTCCTTCATCGGTAGTTTCACTTTTTGCTATAATCTTGTGGTTGTAGAGTATTTCAACCTCAACTCCATCTATACCTGCTCCATGTTCGTTTTTTAGTATCCCCCCTACTCTTAAAGTAGCAGCATTACTAAATCCTACAGTCAGAAAAATAAGCAACACACCAAGTAAAAAGGTTTTCTTCACCCGCCTATCCTCCTTAGAAACTCATCTAGTTTATCCAAGCTATCTAAAACAAATTCAACTTTATATTTGTTATTTTTAAATCTAATTTTAGCTGGATAGCTAGTAACAGTCTTTAATTTTTCCTCTATTTCTTTTAACTGTTCTATCTGCTTTGAGTCATAAGCTGCTTTTTCTGCTTCTCTAACGCTAAGCTTTTCTTTTTTTATTTTTTCTGCAAGCTTAACCTGCTCTTTATTATCCTTCAAAGCCAACAATGCTCTGGCATGACCTGCACTTATCTGGCCGCTTTTTAGCATTTCTATTACTTCGTTTGGAAGTTTCAAGAGTCGTAGCGTATTGGCTATAGTAGCCCTATCTTTGCCAATCCTTTTTGAAAGCTCCTCTTGAGTATAACCAAAATTTTCCATCAAACGCTTGTAGGCTAAAGCTTCCTCTATAGGATTTAAGTCCTTTCTCTGTATGTTTTCTATTAAGGCAATCTCAGCTGCTTCCTCATCTGACAATTCTCTAACAATAGCAGGAATAGATGAAAGACCGGCCATTTTGGCCGCTAAAAATCTACGTTCTCCCGCCACTATTTGATATTTTCCATTTGATTCCCTAACTATGATTGGTTGAATAACACCCTTCTCCTTTATAGACTCTGCAAGTTCTTTAAGTTTTTCTTGTTCAAACTCCTCCCTTGGCTGAAATGGGCTTTTCTCTATTAAATCTAACTCCAGGACAGATATTCTATCTTCATATTCTACACTTAAATCTCCGAATATAGCCTCAATTCCTCTACCAAGTCCCGTTTTTTTAGGCATATCTCAAAACCTCTTTGGCCAAAGATAAATAGCTTTTACTTCCAGGGCACTTTATGTCGTATGTGATGGCAGACTTGCCAAAGCTGGGCGCTTCAGACAACCTTACATTCCTCGGTATAAGTGTTTTGAATATGTATTTAGGGAAATGCCTTTTAAGCTCCATCTCAACCTGTTTGGATAGATTGTTTCTCTTATCGTGCATGGTAAGCAGAATGCCCTCGATCTTTAGCGTAGGATTAAAGGTTTTTTTAACAAGGTTTATTGTATGCAATAGCTGAGCAAGTCCTTCCATTGCAAAATACTCGCACTGAACAGGAACCAAAACAGAATTGGCAGCCACCAAAGCGTTTATCGTTAAAAAACCCAAAGAGGGCGGACAGTCTATTAAAATATAATCAAAATCCTTGATATCCTTGAGCAGCTCCTTGAGTATCCTCTCCTTGTTCTTCTTGTGTGATAGCTCCACCTCGGCTCCTATCAGCGAGATGTTTGAAGGCACTATAAATAGATTCTCCATCTCTGTGGGTGTGATCAAGGATTTAAGCGTCCTTTTGCCGATCAAAGCGTGGTATACACAAATATCCTTCTCCACGCCCAGCCCACTTGTGGCATTACCCTGAGGATCCATGTCTATTATCAAAACCCTTTTACCAAAAACCGCCAACGACGCACCCAAATTGATGGCTGTGGTGGTCTTACCCACACCGCCTTTCTGATTGGTAATAGCTATAGTTCTCATCGTTTCACCATCTCAAGATAGCTAAGCATTTTTTCACAAGCATCCCTTCTACACAAATCAAACGCATTCTCAGACATAACTCTCAATCTGTCAGCCGTTAAAGATGATATAAAAGTGTGAAGTGTTTTTCCACTTAAATCTTTGTCCTCAATTATAATTGATGCTTCATTATCTAAAAAATACTTAGCATTATAGTATTGGTGGTTGTAAATTGCATAGGGATACGGAATCAAAATGGATCCCAGGCCGGCGCATGCAATCTCGCTCAGGGTGGAGGCTCCAGACCTGCAAATTATAAAATCTATCCCTTTATAAAAGCTCTCCATATCCTCTATGAAATCCACCACCTGCCAGTTCTTACCGTTTCTTTTATAGGCGTCTTTAACCCTACTATAATCCTCAACACCTGTCTGATGTATAACATCTATATCCAGGTCAAATTCAGACAACTCAATCATGGAGTTATTGATGCTTCTTGCGCCTCTGCTGCCACCAACAACGCCAAGCTTAAGCCTGCCATCAAATAAGCGATGCTTGCCTTTCGTCTTTATCCTTGTGGGATTGCCCACAACAATAGAACCCCTCAAGAATTGAGCCGTGTAATCAAAATTTACAAATACAAGGTCAACCAGCCTGGACAACAACCTGTTGGCCTTACCCGGAATGGAGTTCTGCTCAAGTATCGCGCTTTTTCTCCTTAAAATCACGCATGAAAGAACCACAGGCAAGCTGACATAACCGCCAAAACCCACGCAGAATTCAGGCTTGAGTTTTTTTATTACGCCTATTGAGTGAATCAGGGCATCAAGGTTGGCAAAACCATTTACAAATCTATCTTTCAAGCCCTTTCCCATGATGCCTTTGGATTTTAAAAGCACATAATCAAATGGATACTTTTTTAATATCCTGTTTTCTATTCCATAAACAGAGCCTATGATAACAGGATTATAACCTCTATCTTTCAAAAACCTTGCAAACTCTATAGCTGCAAATAGGTGTCCACCCGTTCCGCCGCCAGTTAAAACTACATTTTTCATTCTTCACTAACAATACTTCTGGTTTTTGAGCTATCAAACACCTTCTTGACTCTATAGATCCTATCAGCTATAGATTTAGCCTCATCACTGTGTGTTATCATTATGACCTGATTCTTATCCGAGTAATCCTTTATCAGGTTTAAGACTGCCTTCAGCGTCTTGCCACTCACCCCGGTTTCTATCTCATCCAACAAAAGCGTCTGAGCTGTGGATCTTATATCGGCAATTGCCCGTTTTAAGGATAGAATAAAGCGGGATCTCTCCCCTCCGCTTGCCACCTTATCTATCGGAGCAGGTTTCAAATCCGGGTTTGCGCTAAATGCGATAGATACGCTATCAAATCCATCCTTTGACATGCCAACCCTATCAAAATTAATAAAAACAACAGTCTTATCAAGCATAAGCTCTTTTAGGTATTTTACTATTTCCCCTTTGAGTTTTTCAGCCTTTTCCTTTCTTTTACTGCTAAGAACTTCAGCCTTATCTATAGCCTGTTTCTTTGCCTCATCCATCCTCTTTCTGGTATCCTCAAGTTCAAAAACAAGCCTTTCCTTTTCTTTTATTAACTCTTTAAGCTTTTCTGCATGCTCTATGATTTTATCTAACGTCCTGGAGAACTTCCTTTGCAACTCCTCAAGCTCAAATAACCTTGCCTGGATTTTATCTATATCCTCATCTTGATAGCTCTTATCCAAAATCTGCTCAAACTCACCCCTTGCAATGTTGAGCTTCTCCACAGCCTCAAAAAACAACTCATAAGCATCAAGCTCAAAGCCGCTAAATTTTAGTTTTTCAAGCATATCGACGCTTCTTTGCAGCACATCAACAACGCTGTTTTCTGCATCATAGACATCATTTAAAATCCTTAATGCGTGTTCCTTTGCTAAAGATATAGACTTTATACGCTTGGATAAATCCAAAAGCTCCTCATACTCACCAGGTCTGGGGTTAACCTTTTCTATGGCATCGAGCAAAACCTCAGGATGCATGTTGTCTATCTCATCAAGCCTATTCTCAATGGCTTTTAGTTTATCGGACAACCCAAGAAACTCAAGGAAGGCCTCCCTAAAAGACTCTTTAGCTTCGCTATCTATCAGGCTATCTATAACCTCAAGCAGGGATTTAGAAGAAAAAGCATCCACCCTGTAATCATACGACACAACGCCCAAAAGCAACTCCTTGATTGCTGCTGCCACCTTTGATGTTATAGGCTCATGATTTAAAAGGATCCTGGATTTTCCCTTTTTTATAATCCTGATCAAAACTATCTCATCTGCATCTATATCAAATGCCTCAAGACCGATCTTCTGATCTTCATTCAACTCAAAAAAAAGCTTTATAGTGGTCTTATCGCCAAAATTACCGACAACACCCGTGTCAACCTTGCTTGAAAATACACTGTCTATAGCCTTCAATATCAAAGACTTGCCGCTTCCAGATTCACCCACTATAGCTGTTAAACCCTTTGATGGTTCAATAGTGCATTTCTCTATCGTTAAAAAGTTCTCTATCTCTATACGCCTCAACATTTCAGGCTTCTAATCTTTCTTTCTTCCCAGTTGAGCTTGGTTCTCAATACATCAAAGTAATTCTTATCCCTCTGCGTGATTATCTTTATCTTCCTTTTGGATTTACCAACAACCATCCTGTGTTTTTTTGTTATCCTATAGCCGATTTGACCATCCAGAGTGGCCATAACATCGTCTATCTCCTCATCCATCATCACTGTAAGCTCGGCATCAACGGGAAGGACAAGCGGCCTGTTTGATAGTGTATGCGGACAGATAGGTGTTATAACAACGCAATCCATTGTTGGATATATTATAGGCCCTCCAGCTGCCAGATTATAAGCCGTTGAGCCAGAAGGCGTTGATATGATCAAACCATCAGCGTGGTAAACGGCCACATGATAGATGTTTGAGCTTATTCTCGCTTTGACCCTCAAAGGCACTATCCTCGCCAGCGCCCCTTTATTTACAACAGCATCGTTGAAAACGGTTTTCTTTATTATCAGTTCATCACCCTCATAAAGCTTTACATCCAACATCATCCTTTCTTCTATGTGATACTCGTTTCTAATAAACACACTATCCAACACCCTATACATCTCAGACAAAGGCACCTCGGTCAGAAACCCCATCCTACCCAAATTTACACCCAAAATCGGTATATCCTTCTTAGACTCATTCACCGAACGGGCAGCAGAGATAAATGTTCCATCCCCGCCTAAAACCAGGATCATATCAACATATCCGGCAAGTTTATGCCTTTCTATGCCGTTCTCATTTAAAACCGATGCAGCTTCCTCACCAAGCACAACCTCAACACCTAAACCCTTTAGATGACTGACGAGTTGTTTTATTATCTTGTCTATATTCTCAACCTTTGTCTTAGCAATTACACCAACCTTTTCAAACATCTATCCTCCAAAATAAGCCCTTTTTATTCTCAATTCATCCTGAAAATCCTCAGAGTTTCCCGTATCCGTTATAACGCCGTTTTTTAATACATAAACCCTATCGGCCACCTTAACGGTTTTATTCACATTTTGTTCAACCACAAGAACGGTAAATCCAGACTCTTTCATAAACACTATTATATCAAACAACTGTTTTACAAGCTTTGGCGACAAACCAGCCGAAGGCTCATCAAGCATAATAAACCTGGGTTTTCTCAAAAGCAGTTGAGCCAAAGACAACATCTGCTGCTCACCCCCGCTTAAAAGGCCGGCTTTTAGATATAACTTATCCTTAAGATTGGGAAACATCTCAAAGATTTCCTTACTCTCATTCTTAAAATAACCCTGAACTCCACTTTTTATCTTACTAAATGCGGCTATTATGAGGTTATCATACACACTCAGATCGGCAAACACAGTGCGCCTATCGGGAAGATAGGCCATGCCCATCCTCATTATCTTATAGGTCTTTGTATTGGTTATATCCTTATCCAGAAAACTAACCCTGCCGCTTTTATTTACAACATTCACAATTGCATTTAAAAGCGTCGTTTTGCCACTGCCGTTTGAGCCTATCACAGCCACAGCCTCACCCTGCCTTACCTCTATAGAAACGCCCTTTAGTGCTTTAGCCTTCCCGTATGAGACACAAACATTATCAACCTTAAGCATCATCCACCCAGATACGCCTTGATCACCCTGTCGTCGTTTGTTATTTCACTCGGCAACCCTTCTGCTATCTTTCTGCCGCTATCCATAACCACAACCGAATGCGAGCAGTTAGCCACAAACTCAATATCATGCTCAATAAGCAGAATAGATACACCCCTCTCCCAGATCCTGAATATAGCATTGAGCAGCTTATCCGTCTCAGTTTCGTTAAGACCTGCAGCCGGCTCATCAAGTAAAATGAGCTTTGGCTCTGCCACCATAGCCCTCGCAAGCTCAACGAGCCGCTTAACGCCAAAGGGCACCTCAGAAGGCATCTTATAGGCATAATCCTCTATCTTCAAAAAACGCATAGACCTTTCTACCCTTTCGAAGATAGCTTTTTCAGATTTACTCACTATGCCAAATGCAACCTTCAACGGATTAAACTCACCCTTTGTATGCAAACCCACTGCTATGTTCTCGGCTATTGTGAGGCTATCCACAAGCCTGATATTCTGAAATGTCCTTGTTATGCCCAACAAAGCAAGCTCAAACGGCTTTAGTTTTGTTAGCTGTTTATCCAAAAACCAGACTTCACCACTATCCGGCCTATACAGACCGCTGATAATGTTAAAAAGGGTCGTTTTACCTGCACCGTTTGGGCCAATTAAAGCCTTTATCTGCTTCTGCTTAACATCAAAACTAACACCATCAATAGCTTTTATACCACCAAAAGACTTGGATATGTTTGAAACCCTCAGTATTGGCGTTTTTTCCATCGAACAAAACCACCTAAACCCTCTGGCATAAACATAACCATCACAACAAGCAAAAGACCATTAAATATAGGCCAGTAATCTTGAAGCGACGTAATAAGGTTGGGTATAACTTCCAAAAATACAGCCATAACAAGACCACCAAATATACTACCCATGCCACCAACAAACATCATAACCACATAATTTATCGATTTTAGAAGGCTAAACGATGTAGGAGATATAAAACCTATGTAAAAAGCAAAAAGAGAACCCGCAAACGAAGCATAAATGCAGCTTATAACAAATGCTATAATTTTATATTTATGTGTATTTATACCAAATGAGAGGGCAGCCTGTTCTGCCAAATTTGTGGTTTTAAGAGCCCTGCCGAATGCCGAGGATGTAATGTTTTTGGCAATAAAGGCAAACGCAAACACCAAAACCCAGATAAAGAAGTAAAACTTCCTCTCATTATCAAAGACAAACCCGCCGATGGAAAGCATCGGTATGCCAACCAAACCCTGATGGCCTCCAGTTATCGAGCTTAAATTGTTGGCAAGCATATAGATAATCTCACCTATAGCTAAAGTGGCCATAGCCAAATAGTGCCCTTTCAGTTTTAGGGTGGGATAAGCCACAAACAAAGAAACCAAGCCTACAATAAAAGCCGTTATAAACATAGAAATCCAAGGGGATAAACCAAACTTAATAGAAAGAATAGCAGATATATAAGCACCAAGGCCTACAAAACCCGCATGACCTAACGATATCTGACCAGCAAAGCCAGAAAGTATGTTTAAACCGATTACAACTATAGAGGTTATAGCCGCAACAGACAGCATATTCAAAACAAAAGGATTCTTGGCAACAACCCCAACAAGCAACATAACCGCCACAAAAACGGCTATAGCATCAAACTCTCTCATCACACCCTCTCAACATCCTTAGAGCCAAATATACCCTCAGGTGCAATAAAAAGCACAGCAATCATAACCACAAAGGCAACCATATCTTTATAAGATGAGGAGACATATCCTGCAGCTAAAGACTCGCTAATTCCTATAACCAAACCACCAACTACGGCGCCTATATTGTTTCCAAAACCTCCAACTACGCTTGCAGCAAAACCTTTAAGCCCAAACATCAATCCCATGTCGTATTTAACAAAACTAATGGGTGCAATCACAGCCCCGCCAATTGCACCAACAAGACCGCTTATAAAAAAGCTCATGGCGCTTAAATTTGACACATTAACACCAAAAAGCCTGCAAGCAAGCGGATTAAGCGAGCTTGCTAAAAACAATTTTCCCGTTAAGGTCTTAGAAAAAAACCAAAACAAAATACCAACCAAAAAGACAACAACAAAAAAAACAACCAAATATTGACTTGAGAATGTCAAATTGGCCAAGTTTATGCTTTCAAAAGACAAAAAGTTTCCCACTGGATAAGCGTTTTTGCCAAATATTACCATTGTTACACCTCTAATGAGCACAGATATGCCTATGGTAAGGATTATCAAAGAAAGCTCAGTGGGCCTTTTTGTGTTTTTTATAAAGATAAAATAAACCAAGATACCAACAACACCCACAAACACCGAAGAGACCAATAAAGACAGAAAAACAGGCCAGCCTAAACCAAGAAGATAAAACTCAACAACACCACCCAGCATTATAAACTCACCCTGAGCAAAGTTCACTATCCTTACCGATGAATAGATTATATTAAAGCCTATCGCAACAAGAGCATATATAAGACCGGTTATTATACCGTTTATTGTGTATTGGATAAAGGTCTCTATAACATACCCTCCAGCTTCTCAGCCTCTTTTTTGAATAGACCAGCTGTCAGATCATCTATGTTGCAGAAATGGATCTCGTTTAGATTTTTGGCTTTTTTTAAGAATTCCACAGCTGTTGTAAATATGATATGGGCAGCCCTCTCTTTTGGAAAGCCAAAAATACCCGAACTTATAGCCGGCAATGATACGCTTTTTATACCCTTATCTTCTGCCAACTTTAATGCACTCAAAACGGCACTTTTGAGCTTATCATCCTCATCACCCTCGCCCCAAACAGGGCCGACTGCATGGATTACATATTTAGCTTTTAGTTTCCCTGCAGTAGTAATTGCAGCAGATCCCGTTGGGACATAGCCAATCTTATCGCTCTCCTCTTGTATTTCATACCCGCCCTTCCTAACAATGGCACCGGCAACTCCACCACCGTGCTTAAGATGGGAATTAGCCGCATTAACAATAGCCTCCGTATCCTCCTCTGTAATATCACCCTGAATAACCTTGACAATTTTATCTTCAATCTTCAACTCTTTTAAAATTTCCATCTTTTGCCCTCCTTTGGTTGGTATCCCTTTTTTATTCCTACAGATTTTCTAAGTTCAAAAGTTATTAATAAATAACTTTACTATCTTTCTGTACGCCTTTCTAACTTGAGAGATTTAATATAATTTTTAGCAACTCTTAAATAAGCACCATCTAATACTTTAGCTATCGGCATAGGAACAAATGTCAAAATATATCTGCAAATCACCTTTCCGCTAAACTTAAGTTTTAAAGATTTTTTAAAATACTTCTTTGCCAAATCTTTCTCACCATTATGCAATAAAAACGATGCGTATTTTGAATAAATTCTACTTGCACCTTCAGACAAACTATATTTTATCCCTTCATATTCATCGTTGGAGATAGTCGATAAAAGTTTATCCATAACAAAAACATCATTTTTTGCGGACTTCATCGGAATTCCTACATGCACTCTTATTCTCTTATACACAAGTTTTTCATCGATATATGCAAAATTTCCTTTTCTCGACATCCTCAACCACATATCCCAATCCTCTGTCGTTGATAAACTTTCATCAAATAAACCTGTCTTTACTATCGCATCCTTTTTTACAACAACGGTACTTGGATCGATAAAACTACCCCTGACAATCCAATTCAAATCAACAATTTCGGGTACTTTTCCTTCTTTATAACCTGTCTCTTTAATCCCACTCTCATACACCTTGTAATAGTTTGTAAAAACACCTATTACATCATCTCTTCTAAGCCTCTCAATAGTTTTTTCAAGAAATTTCTCATCCCACCAATCATCGTCATCCAAGAAAGCTATATATTTTCCTTTTGCAATCTTTATAGCCTCATTTCTTGCATGGGGAAGCCCTTTATGAACACCTTTAATAAAAATTATTTCTTCTTTAAACATCCTGCTAATAAACTCTTCTGTCCCATCGGTTGATCCATCATCTGATACAACAATTTCAAAATCATCAAAGGTTTGAGACATGACACTATCTATGGCTTCTTTGAGTAATTTTTTTCTATTAAAAGTAGGAATAACAACGCTAACAAGTGGCATTTATTAAACCCTCTATCCTCTTTGAAATTTTCATCACATCCAATCTATCCACCACAAATTTACGGCCATTTATACCTATAGTATCACCAACAGGCATAATTCTCCTCATACCTTCGGAAACACTCTCTGCATCGATCTCTGTTATTATAAGATCCCGTCCGTTTTCTGCCACCTCACCTATGCCGGTTGCCTTAGTTGCAACAGTTGGTATGCCACAAGCCATAGCCTCCACAACCACATTATCAAATCCGCCCTTTTGAGATGGCACAACACATACATCAAACATATTGTAAATCTCAGGTGTTGCCTCAATAGCACCAAGAAATACAACCCTACCCTCAATACCAAAATCCCTAACCATCTGCTCTAACTTACCTTTAAAAGGTCCATCACCTACAAGCACAAGCCTACCCTCAATGTTGCCTTTATAAAATGCCTCCACCAAAACATCTGCCCCTTTTGGATTATAAAATCTAACCACAGACCCAACAACAAAATCATCCTCTTTTAAATTATACTCCTTTTTGGTTCTATATCTTTCCTTCTCCGACAGAGGCTTAAAATAATCGGTATCTATGGGGTTATATACAACAGCTATCTTATCCTTAACCATGGGCAAAACACGCAAAACACTATCTCTAACCGTATTTGAATTCACCACATACAACCTGCTTTTCTTTGTAAAATGCTCCATCACAACCCGCCTGTGCCACTTTTTCTCCCACTTCCAAACCGTACTGCCAATGAATGTATAAACAGGTGTACTTTTACCAGTTAGAGCCATTTTTGTTGTGTAATCAGCTAAAAACTCAAATGTAAACACAACATCTGGAGCTATGTGGTTTATAAGTTTTCTAAGCTTTAAAAACACATCAACCCTGAACGATTTTAAAGCCTTATTACCCTCGCTGGTTAGCTGATAAGATTCTATCCCATCCTCTTTAGCTCTCTTAATTACTCCATCCTCTGCTTTCATTATAGAAATTATAACTATCTCATAACCAAGTCTTTTTAACCCCTTTGCTATACGGTAAGCCCTTCTCTCAGGCCCACCAAAAAAGCCAAACATATCAAGCACAAACAATACCCTTTTTATGCGTGCCATAAGGCATACATCCTTGCAACTAAAGGATTTTTGTTTGATAAAAGCTTTCTTTTGAATCTATTTTTATCTTTAGAGACATTTATTCTTCCTATTTTAAGAAAGTCATTACCAAAAAAGGCGCTCTTTTTTGTTGTAAAACAAAACTCAAACCCCAAATCTTTTGCTATATCAACCGATTCTTTGCAATACTCCCCCCAGGGAAAGGAAAAAAACGGCGTATTAATTCCTAAATTTTCTTTTATGGCCAATTTTGATTTTTCCAGATCAGCCCTAACCCTATATTTAAATTCATCCTTACTCTCAAAATAACCCTTATCCTTGATGCTATTTACCTCATCCAAAACCCTCTTTTCATCCCCATATTTTAGATACAAATCCCTAACTTTACCAATAAATTCATCGGACGGATAGAACCTCCTGCCACCCAAAGAGCTTCTCATCTCAAATATGGGATAACCCTCCTTGGCTTTTCTACCCAAGGCATATTCATAACTCCAATGAGCCGAGGTATTATCATGCCAGATAGCCTTAGCCCTATCGCCAATAAACACCTTAACATGGCTATCCGAATGAGACCCTATACTAAAAACTCCACTATCACTTAAAATCTTGAGCTCCTTCCAGCTCAAAAACTCGCTTTTATCTCCATTCAGAGAATCATACAACGCCGTCTCTTCCCTTTTTGGTACAAACGCACCCTGCGAATCTTTTACTGTTTTTAAAGGCTTCCTGTGGGTTATTTTAGAAGTTATAACAAACAACAGAGCCTTAAATCCAAACTCCTCCAATATCGGGTATGCATAAACAAAGTTATCCAAAAAACCATCGTCAAATGTTAAAAGGACAGAGGTCTTTTTTAATCTAAACCCCTTTTTTAAATCAAACAGAACTTCAGGACCTACAACATCAAAGTGCTTTCTTAAAAACGAAAGCTGCCATTCAAAGGTTTCAACATCTATATCATAACCCTTAAACGGCAATATCCTATGGTAATAAAGCACTATTAAAGGCTTCAATATTCCATTCTTG